>JBCBOD010000028.1:0-32754 GCA_039821425.1 Pseudomonadota bacterium | reverse complement strand
GGAGGAAACACTACAACACCAAACGCCCGCATAGTGCTCTGGGCTACCGCCCGCCAGCGCCTGAAACCATCGTCACGATGGACCAAAGGCCAGTCATGCACTAACAATCAAATTGGACCACTCAAGTGGGGCTGATCAGGGGCGCAACAAGGCGCCCGATCATGCTGAACTGCGGTGCGATCAGCGCGAAAAGGCTGTGCACAACCCGTACACCGCGCGTACACAACCTGTATGCACAGCCGTCACCCCGCACATGGGCAACGGTGCGCACGCCGCGCTGATCCGCTCAGACCTTGCCGATGGTCGTCGTACGCTCGTGGCGCAGCCCGCCCTTGTAGACGCCGGTCACGGGCACATCCTCGGCCCCGTCCTCACGGTCACGGTCACGGTCACGGTCGTTGTCACTCTCGGCTGTGGCGGCGGATATCATCCCCGCATCATCGCCCGCATCCGTCTGCATGCAGCCTGCGAGGACGGTGAAACCCGCCAATGCGGCCAGAAGAACCAATCTCTGTGTCATCATCAATCTTCCCCTTTACGCGTCGGAATGGGTGACGCTGGGGGGAGGATAGCGGATTTTGAGGGGATTGGGGAGTTTTTGGAGGTGGTGGACCTGCTTGCGCAACAGAAGGGCAGCGCCCGGACCTCGGGGATGGCGCGCTGTTGTCTGTGGTGCGCGCGGCGGTGCCATCAGATCAACGGGGGTGCGGGGGGCGAGGTTGCAGGAGCGCCCTCCCCGTGGGGGAGGTCCGGGCGCTGCCCGGCAAGCCGGGCGGGCACCAGTTCCAGATACGGCCACTCGATTTTGAAGGATTAACCCAAGGGCTTGATATGTCTGTCAGCAAGATATTCGCACAAGCTAAGCGTAGTCATTACCGCCAACTTTGCTTCGGCAGGACCAACTTCAGCTTTCGGCACATGTCGATCGCTGAGCTTGTTTGCGACTTCGTACAATCCATTAACCGTACTATTCAAAGCCGTAGTCAGCGGCTTAAGTGCGCTCTCCAAGTCGTCAGAGCTGTTTTGTTTTATGGCTCGCTGATACGATTTGAAGAGCTTTCGCAAATCACCTTCATTCGGTGAAAAATCGGTGCTCCCGAGCTTCACCAGGTGGATCTTCAAAAACTGTTCTAGAAAAGTGAAGCTAGCTGAGATTGCACCACCAAAATCTTCCGATTTGAGCCTAGCATGGATTTTGCGCTCTTGCTCCTTCAGCCCAGACTGCGCGCCAATGTAAGAAGCTTCCACAAACTGAAAAATCGTCTCCGGATCAATGCGATTGGCTGAATTTGGAACTTCGGGATAAGTAAGAACAAATTTCGCGGTGCTTCCACACTTTAGGCACTTTGAAGTGGCCGAAAACACGGATTGATCGTTGCGTTGTCCATGTGAGGATATCTTAAAAGGCTGACTAATGTTACAAACACCGCACGCTGATACAATATTGTTCGGCCTCAGCCTTTTGTCGGTGCCGATACTGCCACCTTCAAAACAATCATGCGGTAGCTCGAGCCAAACCGTCACCCAATCACTCCTTTAAACTCCCGCCATTCCCCCTTGCTCATGCCAGAGGTCTCTTGCGTCACCTCTTCACCCTTGAGCATACGCTTCACGCAGTCAATCGCCTTAGAGGAGAGTGTGGCGCCGCCCATCCGGTAGTCCTCGAACGCGCCATAGGCCGCGGGCACCCAGTCGGCGACGACTTTGCAGATCTCATCCGCATAGACCCGGATTTCGTATTGCGCGTGGCTGTCCGCCCGCAGCCGCAGGAAGTGGAAGAGGTTGTGCAGGTCCACCTTCCAGTACCATTGGGTGTAGATATTGGCGGGCAGGTTCATGCGGGCGAGTTCGCGGGCCAGCCCCTGCTGATCCTCCTGCCCGATCATCTCTTCATAGTGGTCATAACACCGCGCGGCGTCCCCTTTGAGGTATTCCAGCACGCGGGCGGCTTCCTCACCCGTCAGCGCCTCCCCCCGCCCCTGGTTGTTGATCACGGATTGGGCGGCGAGTTTGTCGGGCTCGGGGATGTAGAATTCGCGGTCGAGGATCGAATAGCGGGCGGAGTATTCGTTGACGTTGGCGGTGCGGTGCCGGATCCACTGCCGCGCGACGAAAACGGGCAGTTTGACGTGCAGCTTGATCTCGCACATCTCAAACGGTGTCGAATGCCAGTGGCGCATCAGGTAGCGGATCAGCCCCTCGTCGTTCTGGACGGATTTGGTGCCCTTGCCGTAAGACACCCGCGCGGCCTGACAGATCGCCGCATCGTCCCCCATATAGTCGATCACCCGGATGAAGCCGTGGTCGAGCACGTCGTAGGCCTTGTAAAGATGCGCCTCCATCCCCTCGGCCACGGCCCGCAGGGTGGGTTTTGTGTTGCTCCGCAGTTCGTCGATTTCGGCCTGTTGGTCTGGGGAAATGGGCATCTTTGGCTCCGCCTTATTGGTGTGACTCGCGCCACTATAGGAAAGGGCGCGCCCCGACAAAACCACCAAGCGGCCACACCCGGGGCGCAATGATTCTCAGAGTGTTGACATAAGCGCCCGCGGCGCGGAGTTTGTGCGCATTGGGGCAGAGAGCAAGGATTGCCAAAATGAAAAGAATACTTGGAATGGCAGCCGTGATCGCGATGGTCGCGGCCTGCGCGGATGAAGAAGCGACGGATACCACGGTTGACCTGGGTGGGGGCGAAGTCGATGTGGAGGGCGCTCCTGTCGTGACGGCAAGCACGGCGTCCGTCGGCGATATTGGGTCCATCACATACAATGGATCCGATGAACTGACTGTGACAATTCCACTTGCGGCGGACTCCGCCAACACGACATACGAGGCGGCAGGTGCGACCAACGGGTATAACAGGTTCACCCAACAGGACGACCCCTTGGACCGGGCCTATACAGCCTTCGCCAAGACGTCGACCGATGGAAGCATCACAGGTGTTGCGATCTCTGACGGTGGTCAGTTCAATCGCTTCTTTGGAGGTGCGCGTGTTGTGCAAAACAACTACACCGCACCAAGCTCCGGGCTGGTCAGCTACGGTGGCGAGTATGTTGGTCTTTTGAACTTCGGCGAAATTGTTGGGGGCGATGTGAATGCGCCACCATCGGCGCAGCCACGTGGGGCCAGCGAAGTGAGTGGACTGGTGCTGCTCGAGGCTGATTTCACTACTGGCGACGTGGAAGGTGTAATCTATGAGCGCACCACGACTTCCGCCGCATTTCCAGAACTTGAAGACGTCGTGCTCACAGTGACCGACATATCTTCTGACGGCACATTCACGGGCGGTACAGAGTTCGACGACGTCGATAACACACCAAACGGTTCCTATGCTGGCGTCTTTGGTGGCACAAACGCAGCTACCGTTGGCGGTGTGATTGATTTGGGAGCCGGGTTCCTGACACCGCTCAATATGGATGGCACACTCGGCGATGACCCTGGCAATGGTGCCGAAAACGAGTACGGTGTCTTTGTCATCGATATCTGCCCCGGTGGCGGGACGCCTGCGACATGCTTCAACACCGAAGGGCCGAATGAGTAAACGATGTAGTCTGTTGCTGGCGGTCTGGCTCTTTGCCTCGACCGCCAGCGCACAGACCACCGTTGATCTGACACTTGACGAGGCCGGCGTCGTTGCGACGCAGGCCTTGCTTGCTGGTGACACGCAACTGGCCTTCACCATTGCCGACGCCGTTTTGGCACAGCAGCCTGACAATCGTCAGGCGCTTCTGGTCATGGCGGCCGCCGCGCCCCGGCTGGGTGACCCTGCCCGCGGACGGCAGGCTGGCGCACGGGCTTTTGCGCTGTCCAATGAAGATATCCAACGCTACGAGGCGGCCCGCCTGACGGCCCTGGCTGCCGCAGCCGAGGAACGCTTTACCCTCGCGACATTCTGGTTGCGTCGCGCGCTCAACAATGCCCCAAACGAAGCCGAGCGCGAGCGCACCATCACCGACGCCCGCAACGTCAGCCGACGCGATCCGCTCAGCCTGCGGTTTTCGGCGTCAATCGTGCCGTCAAACAACGTGAACGGCGGCGCAGAGGATGCTGAATCGACCGCCCCCGGCAACCCCACAGGCACCCTGTCCGAGGATGCGCTGGCACTCGAAGGCTGGCGCGCGTCGCTCAACCTCGGGGCCTCTTACCGATTTCAGGAAAATCCGCAGAGCCGCAGCATTGCCGGGATCAACTATCAGCTTGGCCGGGTGCGGATCACGGAAGACACGAATGTCCCTGATGAGGCATTTGATACCGCCTACTACGAGTTTTTCTTGCGCCATGACAGAGTGTTGGAGAACGGCACCGTCTCGTTCAACGGCAGCCTTGGGACTTACGAGTACCGCGATCTTGATCTGGGCGACGCAACCACCGAGTTTGAGAAGTATGACATTTGGCGGCTGGGGATCAGTAGGCAGCTGCCAATATCAGACCGTGATGTGCTGTCTTTCTCTGGCACACGCGAATGGCTCACCTACTCCACCCCCGGCATCGGCGAAGTGGACCGCTGGATCTGGCGGGCGGGCATTTCGCGCGGGTTGGAAAACGGGGACAGGATTAGTGGGAACCTGACGCTGACTTTCAGCGAAGGTGATAGCGTCAATTTCAACTCCAACGAACAGACCCTGAGCGTGAACTACGGCTGGGCAGAGCAATTCGGCCCGGTTTCTTTCGCTGCTGGCGGCGGGGTGAAGTGGAGCGATTTCCCTGACTACAGACTGCTGCTCCCTGTTGACGGTGGTCGCCAGGATACGACCTATTTTCTCAACGCAAATGTCGGTTTCCCGGATATTGAGTACTTCGGCTTTACCCCGGGCCTGCGCATCGAGGTGTCCGAAGCCGACAGCAACGTCAGCCGCTTTGACCGCACAAATTACTCCGTCGGCCTGACGCTCAGCTCTGTCTTTTAGGGTGGTGGTGCCGGGAGAGAGAATTGAACTCTCGACCTCGTCATTACCAATGACGCGCTGCTACCACTGAGCTACCCCGGCCTGAGCGCCGAATTAGACGCAATCGCCGGGCCACGCAAGCCCTCTCTGGACGGTTTTTGCCCGGATTGCTAAGACCGCGGACATGAGCGACAAAGCAAAGAAGCCCAAGCCGGCAAAAGCGGCAGAGACACGCGAAGACCGGTTGAAGGCGGCGTTGAAGGCCAATATGGCCAAACGTAAGGCGCAGGCCCGCGCGCGGGCAGAGCAGGACAAGAAAGCGTAGGCAGGCATGGATTCGATTGTTGTCACGGGCGGGCGCCCGCTGAATGGCCAGATCAGCATCGCAGGGGCGAAGAACGCAGCGCTGACGCTCATGCCGGCCACATTGTTGTCGGAAGAACCGCTGACACTGACCAACACGCCGCGCCTGTCGGACATCAAGACGATGACCCAGCTTTTGCAGTCACTTGGGGTGGAGGTGACCGCGTTGCAGGATGGCAAGGTGCAGGTCCTGTCGTCCCATGCGATGACATCGACAACCGCCGACTATGACATCGTGCGCAAGATGCGCGCCTCGAACCTGGTTCTGGGCCCCCTGCTCGCCCGGCATCACAAGGCGACTGTGTCACTGCCCGGCGGCTGTGCAATTGGCGCGCGCCCGATGGATATTCACGTGACAGCGCTGGAGGCGATGGGCGCCGAGATTGAGCTGAAAGACGGCTATCTGCACGCCACCGTCCCCGGTGGTTTGAAAGGCGCGGTTGTTCCGCTCCGCTTTGCCTCGGTTGGCGCGACGGAAAACGTACTAATGGCCGCGACGCTGGCCAAGGGAACCACGGTGATCGAGAACGCCGCGCGCGAGCCCGAGATCGTGGACCTTGCCAAGTGTCTGCGTAGCATGGGCGCGCAGATATCTGGCGAAGGCACCCCCCGGATCGAGGTGCAGGGTGTGGACCGTTTGGGCGCTGCGACCCATCAGGTTGTCACCGACCGGATTGAGCTTGGCACCTATATGCTTGCCCCCGTCTTTGCGGGGGGTGAGGTGGAATGCCTTGGTGGCAAGTTGGACCTCGTTGGGTCCTTTGTTGAAAAGCTGGATGCCGCTGGTGTGGACGTGACCGAGACTGAGGCGGGCCTGAAGGTAGAACGCCGGACGGATCGCGCCAAGGCGGTGGATGTTGTGACAGAGGTCTTTCCGGGCTTCCCCACCGACCTGCAGGCGCAGATGATGGCGATGCTCTGCACGGCAGAGGGCACCTCTGTGCTGGAAGAGCGGATTTTTGAAAACCGCTTTATGCATGCGCCCGAACTGATGCGGATGGGCGCGCAGATTGAGGTGCAGGGTGGCACGGCAACTGTGCATGGTGTCGAACGGCTGAAGGGCGCGCCGGTGATGGCCACCGATTTGCGTGCGTCGGTGTCGCTGATCCTCGCCGGGCTCGCGGCAGAGGGGGAGACGGTGGTGAGCCGCGTCTACCACCTCGACCGCGGCTATGAGCATGTTGAGGAAAAGCTGGGCGCCGTGGGTGCGCAGATTGAGCGGGTCACGGCATGACCGAAGACGCCAAGTTTGAAGATGGGCGCGAGGCGCCACTGCGACTGAAGGCGCTGGATGCGGAGGACCTGCAGGTCATTGCGGCCCTTGCGCAGGATGCCGTCTTTCCCGCGACCGAGATGCGTTTTGACAGCAAGGCGCGCCGCTTTGCGATCCTGATCAACCGGTTCCGCTGGGAAGACGCGGACCGGGCCAAGGCGCGGGGCCGCAAGGTTGAACGCGTGCAGGCCGTTTTGGCCTTCGAGGACGTGATGAAAGTGCAAAGCCAGGGGATCGCGAAGGGTGACGCCGATATGGTCTACTCGCTCCTCTCCATCGGGTTCACACCCGGCGAGGACGGCGCGGGCCGGGTGGAGCTGACATTCGCCGGGGACGGGGCCGTCGCCCTGGACGTGGAAGCGCTAGAAGTGATCCTCCGGGACGTGACACGGCCTTACGAGGCGCCCTCGGGGAAGGTGCCGGGGCACTAGTGAAATGTCTGCTCCGAGGGACGAAGCTGCCGTTGCTTTGATAGGCACTATCGGCCTCAGCCGGCCCGAATCAGGGGGCTGGGTCAAATTCCATTCAGATTCTGTGATTTGCAGTAACTTTACCCAAGAAAAAGGAGCGACCATGCCCAAGTCGCCAAAGACGAACGGCACCGCTGCGGCGAAAGCTGAAACGCCAGAGGCGACCCAGCAGCTGAACCCCGAAATCCTCAAGAAAGTGGCTGCTGTGCGTGCGCAGGTGCGTGAGAGCTTCGGCAAGATCGCGATGGCGATGATGATGCTGCCACGCTACCGCAGCCAGACGCTTGGCGATCTGCAACATCTGGTGCTGGAACCACTGATCCGCGACCGCATCGCGATTGCCTACCCCAAGGATGAAGAGCGCAACGCGCTGAGCGACCTTGCCGGTGTGGCGATCTGGGCCAGCGTGTCGGAAGAGGTCGACGCCAAAATCCGCGACCAGATCAAAGGCGGGGTTTTCCCCATCCGGCTGACGGCAGAGGACTGGCAATCGGGCGAGATCAACTGGCTGCTCGACGTGATCGCGCCCACGAAAGAGGCCACGGCATCCGTCATCGCAAACTTCAAACAGGTGGTCAAAGGCGGCGACCTACGCCTTCACCCGATCGTCGCGAAACTGGTGGACGCGGAAACGCTGGAGAAGATGGGGGCGACTCGCACGCTGAAACCAATGACGGAGGGTGCCAAGGATGACTAGGTTTATTCGCCTGCTATGCTTGGCCCTTGCCTGTTTCGCGCTCTCGGCCTGCTACGAACGGCATGAGTGGCGGCAGAAGCTGACTGTTGTTGTCGATACGCCGGATGGACAGGTGTCCGGGTCCGCTGTTGTGCAGGTGAATGCAACTTACTACGGGCAACTACCAGCGACCGGTACTGAAGTAGGCTACGAGGTTAGTGGTGAGGCCGTAGTTGTTGAAGTTTCGACCGGGAAATACCTATTTGCTCTCCTAGATATGTCCGGGGAGCGCTATTATCAGGCGGCTAAACAACACTTTGACGGATCTAAGCGACGAGATTGGCTCAGAGAGGTCGCAGATCAAACGGTTATCGCGCAGCTTGAAGGCGAATATTTGCCTCGCTTCGCGACGTTCACTGATATATCGGATTTGACAACCTTCCAGCGCATTACCGAAGAAGACTTTTCAAGAGTGTTTGGATCGGGGGTGCAACTAAACACTGCATATCTTGAAATAACAGATGATCCTGTCAGTTCTGGAGAACTACAAGAGCTATTGTCGCCGCTGATTGTTTCTTGGAGACAGCTGCAAGGGTTGGAACCATTGCAGTCGAGCGGCTCAACTTCAAATCCAGAAGCCTTTGCAAACGTCCCTTTGAGTGAATTAATTTCCCGAGGTATTTGGAGAAGCCAGTGACCATTTCGAAGAACCTTTTCCTGTCAATCCTTTCGATGGATGTATACAATCGTGGAAATAGTGAGGCCGGGATTTGGGATCAGAGAATTGATGATCCTGACGGACTGGGCTTCGATGCAATTGACGGCTTTGTCAATATAAAACCTTTTTCTTCTATCAACGTGTCTGTTGAGGACCTTGATTCTTGGAAGAATTCTGGTTTTTTTGCTTTGGCGTACGAAGTTACTGGCGCAGTAGACGGGATAGAGCCTGGAACTACTGTAATAGTTTACCGGGGTACCAACGATGCGCCGGACTACACCCGAGGTTGGACCGTTGGCTCGGGTGCCGTTTTTGATTGGACGCAGGCACCCGATGCTCTTTCCTTTTATCAGAAAGTCACTGGAAAACACTATTCTGAGGGACCCGCTGATGGGACAATTGTTACTGGGCACTCGCTAGGGTCAGGACTCATAGCCAGTAGATGACAATTGCAGCGAGGGCGATGGCTGATAGGAAGACCTTCGGGCATCTGTCGTATCGTGTTGCCACACGCCGCCAATCCTTGAGCCTCCCGAACATGATTTCGATCCGGTTGCGTCGCTTGTATCGGCGCTTGTCGTACTTCACCGGCTTCTTGCGTTGCTTCCGACCCGGGATGCATGCGCGTATCCCCTTGTCTTTCAACGCGTCTCTGAACCAGTCAGCGTCATATCCGCGTTCGCCTGGTCGCGTCAGATCTTCTAAGTGCAGTTAGATCAACGACAAGAGCTTGCAGGCTTTGACAAGGGTGCTTCTGGGCTTTTAACGTCGCAGGTGATAGAACACGCTTTCGTTTCGTTGGTTGGGGACGACGTTGGCCGCTTAGGATAACGCATGGTGAACGACGCCCATAGTGAAGCGCTTGCCGTAATTTCGGATGCCGTTGGCGAAACCCATGAGGGGCTTGTTAGCTTTACAAAAAAGCTGAATGCAATCGAAGCACCGCCATCTTTCTGGTGGCGCGAGCATCCAGTTTGGTGTGCCACGCATGCCAACGAAACATTCAGCGCTTGGCCGATCACCCGCAAAGGGACAACGCACATCATCGTGCACAGCTCAAATGGGCTTTCAGACTACTGGTTTGACGTCGCTGCATTGCGCGACTTTCTGACGGACCAAATTGATGTCACGCTCAGCAAGGCCGAGCTCGCATTGTTTGTTGATCTGGCATCCGGTCTCTCGCTGGATCAAAGCGCTGAGGCCGCTCAGGTGGCAATTGCGACGCGGCGCAAGCAACTGCAGAACTGCTTTCGCAAGCTTGGCGTAACCAGCCAGCCAGAAATCGTCAGCGTTGCTAATCGCGTTGTAGGGCGCATGGCTTCGGTACTGGATGATTTGCACGGACCAGGCGTGCAGGATTGGTCCGGTTACATCCGCTTCTTGCCAGACGGGATCCGCTGCGGCGTAATCGAAGGCCCGGCAAAGCGCCCAGTCCGCTATCTTGAAATAGGTCCACGGGATGGGACAGCGGTACTGGTTCTACATCCTATGATCTTTCCCCATTTCGATCCGGATGACGTGGCCCTTTGTCATAATCTTGGTTTGCGGTTGATCTGGCCCATCAGGCCGGGTTGTCTTGCCACACGCGGCGCCGGGGTTGAGAAATGGATGCAGCATTGTGAGGATGTGGTTGCAGATCTGCGCACGATCCAGACGATGTGTGCGGGCACCAGCGTTCCGGTTATTGCACTTGTTTCATCAGGGGCCTACGCGACCCATTTTGCTGCAAAACATCCCGAAGCGGTAAGGCAGATCGATTATGTCTCGACCTGCTATTCGGCGGGCAAGCGAACCACAAAAGACGTGTATTTCGGGGGCTTCCTGCTGCGTAAACTGCAGCAGAATGCGCGAATGGCCGCGGTGGCTATCCAGCACCTCGCCGCATCTGCCTTGCGCCGCGACAGGTTTGAAAAGAGCCTAAGACGTGTGTTTCGCGGCAGCCGCGCCGATCAGGTGCTCCTTGATGCTGAATTTGGTGACAGCCTGCGGGTCGATCGGCTCAACTATGCTGTCCGCCATTCGATCAGTTCGATGCGGTTGGATTACCTGTCACAGCTCCACTTTGACTGGCGGATGGCGGCCGAGCTTTCGATACCGAAGACATTTTGGCACGGGCGGGACGACACAGTGCACGATTTTGATGACCTGTCGTCACTGGCCCAAATGGTGTCTGGGACCCAGCCCAAACCGATTCCCGATGCCGGTCACCTGACCCAAGGCGCGCCGCTGCGCGCTGCTCTGAGCAAGATCAGGCAAACATACTCCACCTGAAGTATAGGCCTTGGATTTGGTCTTTTGCGATCACCACCGCCCGGTGATGGTCGGCCTATGGCGCTGCCCGGCGGCGGGGTCAGCCAGACCAGGTTTTCTTAAGCATGCCCTAAATATTTGACATTCAAGGTTTTGCTTAACGCAACGGAATGCGACCCGATTCTGGTATTTTTCGATTGATGGAGTGACGAATGAACGACCTTTCAAATAATCCAGCCGATGCTGCTGTAACCACTGTGGTTGCGGCGGCAACTGCGCCAACGGGGTTCACTGATACGCTGGTCAACGGGGTTCAGACTATTACGGATGACCAAGGGCTGGATAATTTTGGTGTGCTTGAATCCGGCGCGTCCAACGGGGTCACTGATCTGGTGATCAATGGTTTGGATGGTGAGGATGAGGTCGGGCTGGAATTTCTCGTTGGGCAGACGCCGCTCAACAGCATCACGGTCAATGGTGGCGATGATTTTGACAATCTAGCCATCGTCAACACCAGTGAAACTGGATTTGACGTTGACGCTGATCTCGCAACTGGTGCGATTACGGTCAGTGCAGGTGCGACCCAACTCGGCGTTGTGGACATCACCAGTATCGAAGAGGTTGAGTTCGACATTGACGCCGCGATTTCGGTTTCGGGAAGTGATGGCAATGATCGGATTAAACTGATCAATGCCGATACAATCGAATTCATCGACAATAGCACCACCGATACCGACCTTCTTCGCCTCGACCGGGTGGAGCGTGAAGGCACCGACGATCGCGGTTTCACAATCACTGAGTTCCTGACCGAGTTTGGCATTGTCGAAGGGATGGGTGCTGATGCAGGTTTCGTTCTGATAACAGAGCCTGCGGACATGCAAGGTGACCCTGACGTGGTTGTCGGCCGCTTGCGCAACGTGGAAGAGATTCGATTTGTCGATTCCCGTGTTGACGGTACGCGGATTGATCTGACCGTTGAACAAGTCCTGGCGGGTTTCACTGATCGCTTCATTCCTGCCGGAATTGATGCTGATCTGACGAACGGCACGTTGACCCTGACCGACAACAGTGGCGTTGATGACTTTGGTGGCATTGACACGTTTGCGTCGGCAGAGGTGACAGACCTTATTGTGAACGGGCTCAATGGTGACGACTTCGTCGCGTTGGAGTTTTCATCCAACCAAACCCCTCTCACCAGCATCACCGTTAACGGTGGTGACGACCCTGATGATTTCGATGATTTGCTGATTGTGAGCGAGGATGAAATTCCTTTTGACGTCAGCGTCGATTTCTCTACGCAATCGATCACTGTCAGCGAAGGGATGGCACAGCTCGGCACAGTTGATTTTAATGGCATTGAGGAAGTGCAGTTGGAAGCCGGCGGTGCGGTCAGCATCACCGGCAGCGATACATCGGATCGCGTTCGGCTCGTCACGGCGGATACGATCGAATTCATTGATAGTAGTACGACGGACAATGACCTTCTGCGCCTTGACCGTGTCGAGCGCGACGACACGTCTGACCGCGGCTTTACCGTTTCCGAATTCCTGAGCGAGTTCACAGTAGAAGAAGGAACAGGGGCAGATGACGGCTTTGTTCTGATCCTTGCACCATCCGACCCGCCCGGTGGCCCTGATGAAGTGGTCGGGCGTCTCCAGAATGTGGAGCTGCTGCGCTTTATCGACTCGCGCGTAGAGGATACGCGGATTGAACTCACCGTTGAGCAACTGTTGGCGGGTATCACGGACCGCGAAATTCCCGACGGGATCGACGCTGACCTGACCAACGGCACACTTACCCTGACTGACAATGACGGTACGGATTTCTTTGACCGGGTCGCGACATTCTCCGGGCCCGGGATTACCGATGTCGTCGTGAATGGTCTGGATGGCGAAGACTTTATCGAACTCGAGTTCCTGTCAGATCAGACGCCACTGAACAGTCTGACGGTGAATGGTGGCGATGACTTCGATTCAATTGCCATCGTGAACTACGCTGAAGATGACGCAGAAGATTTCGCCGTTGCTGTAGACTTTGCAGCAGAGACAATTGCCGTCGATTTCAATCAGGTGGCCGTGGGTGCTGCCAGTTTTGCCGGTGTCGAACGGATCGACATTGACCTGCAAGGTGACGCGACCGTCACGGGATCGGATGAGAACGACCGTCTGTCAATTCGGACGGTCGACACGCTTCTCTTTACCGATACGCGGACCGATGATTTTGATTCTGTCTGGTTGGATCGCGTTCGCAGGGATGACACAACCGATCGCGGCTTTACTCTGACTGAATTCCTTGCCGAGTTTGACCTTGAAGAGGGCACTGGCAACGATGACGGTTTTGTCTTGATCGTTGAGAAACCGGCCAATCCTGGCGACATGCCAGAGGTAGTGGGCCGCTTGCAGAATATCGAAGCGCTCCGCTTCCTCGAAACTCGCGGTTCTGACGATACGGTTGAGGTCAGCATCGCGCAGATCCTGCTTGGGGTCACCGAAGGCGACGACGTGATCACCGGGACCGAGGATGATGACATCCTCGCAGGCCTTGGCGGCAATGACACCATCAACGGCCTGGGCGGCGATGACGAAATCTCAGGCGGCGAAGGTAACGATACGATTGATGGTGGTGCCGGTGATGACTTCATCGAAGGCGGTCCGGGCAATGACACGATCATCGACGATGATGAGGGGACGTTTGTCGGCGACGACGGCGACGATGTATTTGACCTGAGGGGCATGACCGATGGTTTCGGCGGTTTTGTAAAGCCGGGCACTGGTTCAAACCAGCTGCTGGGAAGTCAGGCGCTGTGGGACAGCGGCGAAGGTCACGATATTTCCTACGATGATCTGAGCAACGTAGGCGGAATTACCTTTACCGTTGGCGCAGATGGCACAGGAACGGCGGTCAGCGGCAATGCGGGTGTGGTTGATGACACGTTCAGCTATACCCACTTCTTCATCGGTTCGCAGGACGATGACACGTTCATCGGGTCTGACAATCGCCGCGAAGAAAGCGATTTTGAAGGGTTCGAAGGGCAGGCAGGTGATGATCTGATTGATGGCCGCGGCGGCTTTGACCAGGTCTACTACTACTTCGAAGAAGGTGGTGGCGCCGTTACCGTCAACTTTGACACGGGCACGGCCACAGACACCTATGGTGACACCGACACGCTGATCAGCGTCGAGGGCGTGCAGGGCACTGAATTCGATGACACGTTTACCGGCACGCTGAATCTGGGCTTTGTCCGCTATGTGGGTCTGGACGGGGCCGATACAATCAACGGCACCGCCAACTATGACATTGCAGAGCACCGCAATGACGAACGGCGTGGCGGGACTGCAGGTATCAATGCCAATCTCCTGATGGGCACGATTGTTGATGGTTTCGGCGATACCGATACCGTTTCGCTTATCGACGAGGTGCGCGGCACTGCGTTCGATGACACGATGTTGGGTGGTACCAACAGCGTGCGGCTGCGAGGTTATGATGGTGACGACACCCTGACCGGTGGTTCACAAGGCGACGTCCTGGAAGGCGGGATGGGCGCCAACGTGATTGACGGCGGCGACGGTCGAGACTTTGTGCAGATGGAAGGCGCCTTTGATGACTATACCATCGTGTTCGATGGACAGGTTGGCAGCATCACCATCACGCACACATCCAACAACGAAAGCGTGGTCGCGACGAACGTCGAGGCATTCGGTTTCACCGACCAAGTCATTACGTCCGACGCAATCGAGGATGGAACATCCAACGACGACGATACCGTCGATCTATCCGCCGAAACGACAGAACAGGACGTTCAGGCGGGCGGCGGTGACGATATTGTCACGGGCGGCAGTGCTGATGACACGCTCGAAGGCGGCGCTGGAACCGATACTCTAAACGGTGGCGACGGCGATGACGCGCTCTTTGATACCAGTGGCAATTCAGAAATCCAGGGCGGTGAAGGCAACGACGTTGCCGTGGCGATTGGCGGGAACAGCAATTTTGTCGATGACGGGATGGCTGTCCCCATGGGCAACGCCATCAATGACGTGTTCTGTGGCGGGTCTGGTGATGATACGTTTGATGCCGGCGCAGGCAATGACGTGCTGATCGGGGATGTTGGGTCTTCGTTCCTGTTTGGCAACGACACACTGGACGGCGGCACGGGGAACGACCTTATGCAAGGTGGGTTCGGGGCAGATACGTTTGTGTTTTCTGCTGGTGATGGCAACGACACAATCGGGCGGTTCAATATTCCCGACATCTTTATTCAGTACAACGCGGGGGGCGGCGACATCACGCAGATCAGCGCACTGCCGCAGGCAGACTATGAGGTCGGCATAGATGTCATCCAGTTGGACAGCACATTCACCAGTGTCACAACCGCAGACGAGGCACTGGCTGCGGTAACGGACGACGGCAACGGCAATGCACAGTTCAGCGCGGACGGCACCACAATCACCTTAGCGGGTGTCGCGGTTGGCGATCTGTCCATCGACGATTTCATGTTTGTTTAGGAGTTCCCGGATATGCGTACCTCAATTGCCTTTTCCGTTCTGTCGCTTTTTACCGTCGCCGCCTGCGGTGGCGGTGGGGGCGGCACTTCAGGCGCCGCGACAGTCTACAACGCGCTTGGTGATACGACGATCACGACACCCACGACAGTGCAGGTGCTGAGCCTTGATTTCGGAACCCGCACCACGCAGGCCTCATCAGGCTCGCTTGACCATGCCAACCAGACGTTCATGGGCAATGGCATGGCGATTGGCATCGACACGACTGGTATCACGAACGGCCTGGACAGTGTGGCTGGCATCGCCTCCGGTTCGGTCAGCGCCGCTGGCGATATCAAGTTGATCGCGCAGCAGACGGCATCCGCTGATCTGCCAACGTCAGGTTCGTTTACTTACACCGGGTCGAGCCTGGTCAACATCAACGATGCTGCAAATGCTTATGATGCGACCATGGTGGCGACTATTTCGGCTGACTTTTCGACTGTTGGTGCTGATGCGCAGACCGTTGATGTGGATCTCACGATGCCGACAAACGTTACGCAAACGCGCACCAATGACCCTAACAATACAACGTTCTCCGGTTCGATGACGTCGACTGTGACGATCACTGATCTTGAAATCAACGGTGCTGGTTTTGCCGCGGGCGCGGGGACAAGCGTGTCGGCCGTTGGCTGGGATGGCGGTTCAAGCAACCTCATCCTCGGCAACCAGACCATTGACGCAACGGGTGTTTTTGCTGGTGATAACGCTGATGAGGTCGCTGGCGTGGTTGGGGCGTCCGGCCAGGACGGTGGTACGCTGAATGTGATCTTTTCGGGCGGACAGTAGAAAGGTCGAACCCGCGACGACGACCATCGCAATCTCTCTTCAAGTCGGTCGGCGTCATTTCGATGTTAACTCGTAACCGTCATGAGCGCCCTTGGCGCAGCTGCAGCGAAATGGCGCTCTGTCCGCATCTGCAACGTTCGCGGGACAAGAATGAACGTCTCTTTCTGAATGGCCGCTTCCGGGAGCCACGGCGGAGGCTCGGACCGTTCATTCAGTCGAGGCTGATCCAGGTCGGACGGTAGCTATCCGGGGTGTCAGGTCGTTTGTGCAGCGCGCAGAATCGAAGAGTCTGGGCGCTTCGCGGCCATCTGAACCGGTGCAGCATGTTACTGTCACGACCTGGTTGCAGCGATCAGGACGGCCCATTCCCGCCATTGGCGGCTGGGTCAAGATGCTGCAGTCGCAGCCCGCTTACCTTACATTCGCCGCGCTAGCGAACTCTGTCGTCAGTCGAACTCACTATCTGCGGACATTGCCGTCGTTTCGAGATTTACATTGCACGTCCACGTCAGATGGAAGGTGTTCCTTTCCAAAACCGAAGCATGTGAAATTCGGATTTGACCTCAACCTAACTTGTGGTTGCACAGTGAACCAAAACAGAAAGGGCGATGGAATGGAAATTGTTCAAAACGGAATCGTGTTAAAGACGGAAAACTACGCAGCGTGTTGTAAGTTCTACAATGAAGTGTTGGGCCTCCCCGTTATTTTTGTTGAGGATCACGAAACTTGGAGTATTACCTGTTCGGCTATCGGCGAGGGATATCTGATGGTGGAAACAGGCGGCATTGCCGCATTGCCTGAAAAAACGTTTGCTCAATCTTCGATGAAGATTCGGCTGAACGTGCGTGATTTAGAACAAGCCGTTTCTGAAGTTGCTAAGTTTGGCCTCAACCTGGAAATCCAGAGGTTTGAGTGGGGCGAGGTTGCAGAGTTGCCAGATCCTGATGGGAACCGAATTGCCTTGCGCCAGCATAGTAGCGTCTACTCGATCACGTCCTGAAAGCCCGAAACAGACATTCAGACAAACCGCAGCATCAGTTACTCTGGGCTCCTAGCGGCCCTTCATCGCCCCAAGCTCCCCCATTGCCGCCCCCTGCCCGCGCCGCTATGTCCTGCGGACAGGAGAACGCCGATGCCCCAGTTTTTGACCACAACAGACCCGGATTTTGAGCAGCGCTTCAGCGCCCTGCTCAACGCAAAACGTGAGGATAGCCCTGACGTGGATCATGTGGTGGCCGAGATTATCGCCGATGTCCGCGCGCGCGGAGATGCGGCGGTGCTGGAGTTGACGGCGAAGTTTGATCGCTTGGAGCTGACGCCGGAAACAATGCGATTTTCGGAAACCGAGATCGCGGCGGAATGCGCCAGGGTTGATGAGGCGGATCGGGCCGCGCTGGAACTCGCCGCCGCCCGCATCCGCGCTTACCACGAACGGCAGTTGCCCGCGGATGCGATGTGGACCGATGACACAGGGGCAGAGCTCGGCTGGCGCTGGACGCCTGTTTCGGCGGCGGGGCTTTATGTGCCTGGTGGGCTGGCCTCTTACCCCTCCTCCGTGCTGATGAACGCGATCCCGGCGAAGGTCGCAGGTGTGGGCCGTTTGGCCATCGTGGTGCCGACGCCGGACGGGGTGACAAACCCGCTTGTCCTGATGGCGGCCAAGATCGCCGGGGTGGACGAGATTTACCGCATTGGTGGCGCGCAGGCCGTCGCCGCCCTCGCCTATGGCACGGAAACGATCCCCCCGGTCGACAAGATCACCGGCCCCGGCAATGCCTTCGTCGCCGCTGCCAAGCGCCGTGTGTTCGGCAAGGTCGGCATCGACATGATCGCGGGGCCGTCCGAGATTTTGGTGATTGCGGATAAGGACAATGATCCCGACTGGATCGCGCTTGACCTTCTGTCACAGGCCGAACACGACGAGAGCGCGCAGTCGATCCTGATCACCGATGATGCAGGGTTTGGACAGGCTGTGGCAGAGGCGGTGGAGAAGCGTCTCGAAACGCTCGAACGCCGCGCCATTGCGGGCGCGAGCTGGCGGGACTTTGGCGCTGTGATCACCGTGTCATCGCAGGACCAGATTATCGCCTTGACCGACCGCATTGCGCCTGAGCATCTTGAGATTTGCACCGCTGATGCCGAAACCCTCGCGGGTCAGATCACGCATGCTGGGGCCATCTTCATTGGTGGTTGGACGCCAGAGGCGATCGGTGATTACATCGGCGGGCCGAACCATGTTTTGCCGACCGCCCGGTCAGCGCGTTTTTCCAGCGGGTTATCAGTGATGGATTTTGTCAAACGCACCACCCTGTCGCGCATGACGCCAGAGGCGCTGGCGGCCATTGGCCCTGCCGCCGAACGGCTGGCACAATCCGAAAGTCTTGAGGCGCATGGTCTGTCTGTCCGCGCGCGCCTCAATCGGCTGAACAGGGCCGCGTCATGAGCAAGATCATCCATATCGCCATCGACGACAGCAACCTGCCGCCGCCCACGCCCGAGATTGATCAGGAACGCAAAGTCGCGATGTTTGACCTGCTGGAGGACAACAGCTTTGTCCTGCCTGCCCGCGATGATCGCGCCGTCCCCGACGGGCCTTTCCGCCTGAACCTGTCCATCAAGGAACGCCGTCTGGTCTTCGACATCCAGCAGGAGGATGAGAGCCCGGCTGGCGAATTCCACCTTGCCCTTGGCCCGTTCCGGCAGGTGGTGAAGGACTATTTCCAGATCTGCGAAAGCTACTTTGACGCGGTCAAAACCCTGCCCCCCAGCCAGATCGAGACGATCGACATGGCCCGCCGCGGTATCCACAACGAAGGGGCGCGCGTGCTGCAGGAACGGCTGGAAGGCAAGGCCGAGGTCGATATCGATACCGCCCGTCGCCTGTTCACCCTGATTTGCGTGCTGCATTTCGGGGGCTGATCATGGCGGATGGCAGCACATATCAGCCCCTTCCCCAATCGGTGCTGTTCTGCTGTGATCATAACTCTGTCCGGTCCCCGATGGCCGAAGGGATCATGAAAAAGCTCTATGGGACAGAGTGTTACATTCAGTCTGTCGGGGTGAAGAATGATCTGGAGATTGACGGGTTTTCCGTCGCCGTCTGCGCAGAGATCGGGGTAGAGCTGTCACGCCACCGCTCACGCTCATTCGACGAGATGGAAGATTGGGGGGATGATCTGTCGTCCTTTGACCTGGTCCTTGCCCTGTCACCTGCGAGCCAACGCCGGGCGCTGGATCTGACGCAGTTTTTCCACTTGGAGGTCGAATACTGGCCCATCCTCGACCCGACCGGGCTGGGGGATGATCGCGAGGCGCGGCTGGTGTCCTACCGGCAGGCCCGCGACCAGATCCGCGACCGTCTGATCGCCCGCTGGGGGCCGGGATTGGGGGACAGAGATGACTGACACAACCGACGTGCTGCGCCGCTACTTTGCCGCGTTCAATGCGGGCGATATCGACGGCATGCTGGCGTGCCTGACCGACGACGTGGCCCATCACGTCAATGAAGGCGCGGTGCGGACCGGCAAAGCGGCGTTCGCTGAGTTTTGTGCGCATATGCAGCGTTGCTACAAGGAAGAGCTGACCGAGATCGTGCTGTTCTCTGCCGAGGGCGGCACGCGCGGGGCGGCTGAATTCATGGTGAACGGGACGTATCTGGCCACAGATGCCGGGCTGCCAGAGGCGCGGGGCCAGACCTATCGCCTGCCCGGCGCCTCGATGATGACGCTGCGCGACGGGCAAATCTGCCGCGTCACCACCTACTACAACCTGAACGACTGGCTGCGGCAGGTGACATGACCATAGATGTCCGGGCACTGACCGGTGAGGACCTGTCAAAGCACCTGGGCGATGTCGCGCGACTGCGGATGACCGTCTTTCGGGAATGGCCGTACCTCTACGAAGGCACATTCGATTATGAGCACCGCTACCTGCAAAGCTACCGCGACAGTGCAGGTGCCATCCTGATCGGGGCCTTTGACGGAGAGACCCTTGTTGGCGCCGCGACCGGTACGCCGCTGGAGGATCATGCGGATGACTTCGGGCAGGCCTTTGCGGGCACGGAGCTTGCGCTACATGACGTGTTCTACTGCGCGGAATCTGTGTTGTTGCCCGCCTATCGAGGACGCGGGATTGGTAATGCGTTCTTTGACGCGCGCGAGGATCACGCCCGTGCCTTGGGCCGATCTGTTTCGGCCTTTTGTGCGGTTGTCCGTCCAGACGACCATCCGGACCGCCCGGCCAACTACAAGCCGCTCGACCCGTTCTGGCGCAAACGCGGCTACTCTCCGATGGACGGGGTGATCGCCAGCTTTGGCTGGATGGACGTGGGCGCCGACGCTGAAACCCAAAAGTCGATGCAATTCTGGAGCAAGCGCCTGTGAAGATCGCGACCGCCGCCTATCAGCCAGAGTGGCACGGGGACTGGGACAGCCTGACCGCCAAACTTGATCGTTGGGTCAGTGATGCGGCGCGGCAAGGCGCTGACCTGCTGGTCTTTCCCGAATATGCGGGGGTTGAGGCGGGCTTGATCGGGGCGCCGCAGAACAGGACCCCAGTTGGCTGGGTGGCCCATCTACACGATAGACATGCGGAATGGTGTGATTTGCACAGCAGCCTCGCCCGCCGTTACGACGTTCACATTCTATCCGGGAGCCTGCCGTGGGCGCAGGACGAAGTGACGACTAATGCGGCAGCACTATGCGCCCCAAGCGGCGAGATCGGGGTGCAGCACAAGATGATCCTGACACCCTATGAACGCAACGAAATGCAACTGTCACCCGGTCGCGACCTGCAGCTCTTTGAAACGACACTTGCGAAAATCGCTGTGCTGATCTGCTATGATAGCGAGTTTCCCTTGCTGGCCCGCGCGCTTGTCGCGGCAGGCGCGGATGTGATCCTCGTGCCGTCCTGCACCGAAGCCCCCGCTGGTCAGACCCGCGTGCGTCAGTCCTGCCGGGCGCGCGCGATTGAAGGCCAGTGTCTGGTCGTGCAAGCGCCATTGGTTGGGGCCCTTCCGCACTGCGAGATCATTGATCAGAACACCGGCCGCGCCGGTATCTTCTGCCCGCCAGATAACGGCCTGCCGCAGGACGGGATCATTGCGCAGGGGCAACCAGACACTCCGGGGTGGACCTATGCGGATGTCGATCTGGCCCTGATCGCCGCGGTGCGCCGCACGGGCCAAGTGGGCAACTTCGCCCATTGGCCAGAACAAGACGCGCGCTGCAACACCATCACAACCCAGCGTCTTTGGTGATTTGCCCTTGAAAAATAACCCATTCGGGCGCATTTAAGCGCCGTCACAAAGATAGGAGATCACATGGCCAAGGAAGAACTGCTCGAATTCCCAGGTGTCGTGAAAGAACTTCTGCCCAACGCGACATTTCGGGTCGAGCTTGAAAACGGCCATGAGATTATCGCGCATACGGCAGGCAAGATGCGCAAGAACCGCATCCGCGTTCTGGCAGGCGACAAGGTACAGGTTGAAATGACGCCTTATGACCTGACCAAAGGTCGGATCAATTACCGGTTTAAGTAGCGCGAAACTGCGTTTCGCGCAGTGCGGGTAAGCGTTTTGCCTTTGGCAAAATGCGGCCGCATATCGCTCAATGGAGCGCGCTCATGACCACCCTGCCCCCTGACCCTTCGCTAAAGCTGATCCTCGGCTCAGGCTCCCCCCGTCGGTTGGAGCTGCTGGCGCAGCTTGGTCTGACGCCTGCCGCGATACGTCCGCCTGACATTGACGAAGATACGCAGAAGGGCGAGCTGCCTCGCGACTATGTCAAACGCATTGCTTCCGAGAAGGCGGCCGCAGTGACAGCTGGGGAGGATGAAGTCGTGCTCTGCGCTGACACCACCGTCGCAATGGGCCGCCGGATCATGGGAAAGCCTGCCGACGCGGCAGAGGCCATGGCCTTCCTTCAGGCGCTGTCGGGGCGCCGACACAAGGTGATCACCGCGGTTGCCGTAAAGCGCGGTACGCGGATCTGGGCCAAGGATGTGCAGAGCACCGTGGCTATGAAGCGGCTGTCTTCGCCAGAAATTGACGCCTACATTGCCTGTGATGACTGGCGCGGCAAGGCTGGCGGCTATGCCATCCAAGGGCCTGCAGGGGCGTTCATCCCGTGGATCAATGGCTCTTACACCGGGATTGTCGGCCTGCCGCTGACCGAAACCGCCGGATTGCTGATTGCTGCCGGGTTGCCGCTTTACGGGGCAAGCGCATGAAGGGCCGCACGATCCTGCTGGACCATATCGATGATGTGGAATGCGCCGCGTTGATGGTCGATGGCCAGCTCGATGATCTGCTGGTTGATATCGCCGACGCGCCGCGCCCCGGTGCGATCTATCGCGGCACCTGCGACCGGCCCATCAAGGGCCAGGGCGGCATGATGCTACGGCTGCCGGATGGTGAGACCGCGTTTCTGCGCCACGGAAAGGGCCTGCGCCTCGGCCAGCCGCTGCTGGTGCAGGTGACCGGATATGCCGAAGACGGCAAGGCGATCCCGGTCACCGATCGTGTCCTCTTCAAAAGCCGCTATGCGATCGTCACGCCCGGCAAGCCTGGGGCCAATATCTCGCGCCAGATCACCGATGATGACCGGCGCGATGCGCTGAAGGCGATTGTGCATGAGGTGTTTGACAGCCCGCATGGGCTGATCCTGCGCTCCTCCTGCGCGGCAGCCGAAGACGACGATATCGCCGAGGATATCGCCGCGATGGTCACCCTTGCCGATGCGGTTCTGGAAGATGCAGAAGGGGACACCCCGCTGGCCCTGACAGAAGGTGACGGCCCGCATGCGCTCGCCTGGCGCGAATGGACGGCCCCGACTGATGTGATCACCGACGCTGGCGGGTTCGCGGATCATGGTGTGCTGGACCAGATCGCCCGGCTGGCCTCCCCGCGCGTGGCGCTCAGCGATGGCACAATGTACGTCGAACCCACCCGCGCGCTGGTGGCGGTGGACGTCAACACCGGCAAAGACACCTCACCCGCCGCCGCGCTCAAGGCCAACCTCGCCGCCGCCCGCGCCCTGCCCCGCGCCCTGCGATTGCGCGGGTTGGCGGGGCAGATCAGCATAGATTTCGTCTCCATCTCCAAGGCGCACCGACGGCAGGTGGAACAGTCGCTCCGCGCCGCTTTCAAGGCCGACCCGATTGAAACATCACTCGTGGGGTGGACGACGATGGGCCTGTTTGAATTGCAGCGTAAGCGCGAGCGTCCGCCCCTGCCCCCAGCTATCCTGAAAGCGATCTGATGCCCTGCCCGCTCTGCGACAAACCGACCGAGACTGCCTTTCGCCCGTTCTGCTCAAAACGCTGCGCCGATCTGGATCTGGTGAAGTGGTTTTCCGGCAGCTATGCGATCCCATCGGCTGGTGAGGAGGACCCCGAGGAACTGGATCAGGCGCTGCGCGAGGCCGAAGAGAAAAAACCGCACTAAGGGGCGGAAATCGCCCCAGTTTCCCTCTGGACACCCCCACCCCCCACGTCTAAACACGCGCTACCCGACGGAGAGGGCGCACGCCCACCGTCCCCGTGCCCGGGTAGCTCAGGGGTAGAGCAGTGGATTGAAAATCCTCGTGTCGGTGGTTCGATTCCGCCCCCGGGCACCACATTTCTTACCAGATCGCCGGTCAAGATGTCTTCCGCTTGGTGCTGGTGTTGTGCCGGCTCTTCATGCTTGAGCACTGCGTTGCGTAACCGACCAAAACGGCATCAAAAACATGTCTGAAGCTCCCCAAACCATGTTTATCGTTTGGATCTGGGCCGACGCGCGTGCGAAGTTGCGTTGCAAGGCTATGATGAACTCGGGGATGGAAGGATGGATGCGAGCTTTTCCCGCCGCAAACTGCTGGAGCCGGAAGAATTGCGCGCCCTGAATGCGCGCTCTGACGCGCGGGGGTGGGCGCAGCTACTGAGCCATCTTTTGGCGATCTTGGTCGTCGCGGTTCTGCATGCGCAGGCTATGGGCAGCTATTGGGTTCTGCTGACCGGGCTTGCCTTGGGTGTCCTGATCAATTTTCTCTACGCCGCGCAGCATGAGCTGTCCCATGGGACCGTTTTCGCCACGAAATCCCTCAACACGCTCTGGGGGCGCATCATCGGGTTCGTGATGATCTTTCCGCGCGACTTTGATCAGGTCATGCACTTTGCCCACCACAAATGGACGCAGGATTGGGAGCGCGACGGAGAGCTGGTGCGCGAGCCTTATACGCTAAAGACCTATCTGCTGTGGTTGAGTGGGGTGACCTATTGGCGCAACCGGATCTTTGGGGTGATCCGCCGCGCACGCGGCATCATCGTCGAACCCTTCATCCGCAAGGACGAAGAGGCAAAGATCATCCTTGAGAGCCGCATTCACCTTGCGCTCTATGCCGCCATCATCGGCATTTCGCTGGTTTTCGGCAGCTGGGCCTGGCTGACATTCTGGATCCTGCCGATGATCCTGACAAAGCCGGTGCATCAGCTGCAGAACACCATTGAACACCTCGGGTTGAGCCATGAGGACAACATCCTTGAAAACACACGCTCCACCCGTGCCAACGCCCTGATCCGCTGGCTGTGCTGGCAGATGCCCTATCACACGGCGCATCACACTTTCCCCTCTGTTCCGTTCTGGAAGCTCAAAGACCTGAATGCCAAGATCGAGGCGCAGATCGGAGGAGAGGTCTGGCGCATGGGATGGATCGAGTTCCAGATCGAGGTGATCAAGAAGCTGCGCCAGAAGGATGAAAGCCAGTACCCCATGAACGAGGTCTGGGTGTTGCCTGTGAACGGCCGCGAAATGCGGATTGCTGCGGAGTGAGCCAAAAGCTCGACATCTACACCTCGCTCTGGGCGATGCAGCCCCATGATCAGAGTGGCGAGAAACTGCCCTATGACCGCGTGGTCGAGATGGTCGCGGGCGCGGGCTATGCGGGCATGGCGCTGGATTTTGGGGCGACATCCGTGGAAGATATTCGGCGCATTCAGCCGATGATGGCCCGGGCCGGCCTGACGCCCTTTCTTGTGGATTTCCCAAAGTCAGTCGAAGGTTTGCGCCCGACTTTGCAAATGGCTAAGGATTGTGGCGCGCCCTTTGTCGTCGTCGTCGGGCAGGTCATGCCGCTGACGGTTGAGGGCATGATCCCGGTCATGCGCGCCTGGATCGCGATGTCTGAAGAGGAAGGGATGCCAATCCTTTTCGAGACCCACCGTGATTGCATCACGAATGACCTTTTCGCCACGCTTTGCCTGCTTGATGCCGTGCCCGAGATGCGGCTTTGCGCCGATCTTTCGCACTATGTTGTTGGCCGGGAAATGGCTTGCCCGCTGCGCCCGCGAGATGCCGAACACATGAGCCGGATTCTGGCCCGTTCGGACAGTTTTCAGGGTCGCATTGCCAGCCGGAGCCAGGTGCAACTGCCCCTTGATTTCCCGCAGCACCAGAAATGGGTGGAGATGTTCAAGGGCTGGTGGCGCGAGGGCCTGACCGGCTGGAAAGCCCGCAACCCCGATGGCACCTGCGTGTTTCTGTGCGAGCTTGGCCCGCCCGATTATGCGATGACGGGGCCGGACGGGCGAGAGCTTTCAAACCGGTGGGACGAGGCCCTGCAGATCAAGCAGTGGGTCGAAGAGATGTGGGCGACAGTCTAGCCGCTACGACCGCAAAGCTTTGAACCATTGCCGCGATCACTCCGGGGCCAGTCTATCCAAAGTGGCCTATCAGATGGCCAGACCCGCATTGTCGAAGAAATGGAACATGTTGTCGCCGACCTCCAGCCCGACCTGATCGCCGGGTGACAGTTGCGTTGTCCCATTGACCCGGACGGTCACTTGCCCGGCATCACCACATGACAGGATCAGGAACGTGTCCGCACCAAGGTATTCAAGCACATCGACCGTGCCTTGCAGGTGTCCTGATCCGGCGTCGACCACGTTGATGTGTTCTGGCCGCATCCCGACAGAAACCGCACCAGCCGGCGCGCCCGTGTTCACGACGCTCGTCGCCGGCACGACATTCATACGCGGTGATCCGATGAACTGCGCCACAAAGAGATTGGCAGGCCGCTCATAGAGCTCGCGCGGCGTGCCCACCTGCGCGATCTTGCCAAACTCCAGCACGACGATCCGGTCGGCCAGCGTCATCGCCTCGACCTGATCGTGCGTCACATAAATCATGGTGGATTTGAGCGTCTGGTGCAGCTTGGCGATCTCGTAGCGCATCTCGACCCGCAGGGCAGCGTCAAGGTTTGAGAGCGGTTCATCAAACAGGAAGGCTGTCGGGTCCCGGACAATCGACCGGCCAATCGCCACGCGCTGTCGCTGCCCGCCTGACAAATCCTTAGGACGCCTGTCCAAATACTCGCCCAGTTTCAGAACCGATGCGGCCTCATCAACCTTGGTGTCAATCTCGGCCTTTGGCAGCCCCGCAGACTTCAGCGGAAAGCCGACATTGTCGCGCACCGACATATGCGGATACAGCGCGTAGGACTGGAACACCATTGCAAGGCCGCGCTTGCTGGGTGGTTCGGCGGTGGCATCGCGGTCACCGATAATGATCTGCCCGCGCGAGGTTTCCTCCAACCCCGCAATCATGCGCAAGAGCGTGGACTTCCCACAGCCCGATGGCCCGACAAAGATGATGAACTCACCTTCGTCGATTTCCAGGTCGACCCCTTTGATCACCTGAATATTGCCGAACCACTTCTCGACCGATTTCAACGAAATGGATGACATCAGGCTGCTCCTTTATGGGTTTCGGGATGCTGCCCGGCCCAGCCGAGCCAGACGGCAGCCGTCCATGTAAACGTCCCGCCGCCAGCGGGTGCACCGTCAATGGGGTTGTAGTATTCGGCAAAGCCGTTCTGTTGCATCAGCCGGGCGGTATCTGTCCGGATCCGTTCGGCCAGGGCGTACTGCCCCTGCTCTTCCATGCCGGACCCGATCAGGTAGTTCATGATCGGCCATGTTGGGCCACGCCAGTAACGCAGGGGTTCAAAGCCTTCGGCCTCCGGGTCATAGCTCGGCAGCCCGTATTCTGCTGCGGCCAGCATCCGTTTGATCTGCGGAACGGCGCGTGCGTCATCGATCCCGGCGTACCAGCAAAGCGCGGATGCGTTTGAGAGGATACCGTTGAAGGTGCCCGCCCTGACGTTGCGGCTGTCATAGCCGCCGATTTCAGGGTTCCAGAGCGTTTCTGCCCCAGCTTCCAGCGTGGCGATCCACTCGGCAATCTCGCCGACGTCCTCTCCAAAGCGGCGGCCCATGGCGAAGAGATCCCGTTGCGCGCGCAGCAGGGTGAATGTCATCGTGGGGTCCGCCACGCGGAACGGGTTCAGGTCCAGCAGCTTTTCCTGGTCCCAATCCACCGAAACGCCGATCTGCACGAGTTTGATATAGCGGTCGTAATCGTATTTCGTTGGGCGCATCGACGCATCCACATGCGATGTGTCGCGGCGGGTGTATTCACCCACACCAGTCGGATCGACGCCGCGCATCGCATCATCCCAGTCGGGTGCGTTGTCGCGCCCGGCCTCCCACGGGTGGGTGACGCAAACTGCACCACGATCAAGCCGCCACCGCATGAACCAGCCATGCCATGCCTTCAGTTTGCGCCAGAGCGCGCGGGCGCGCGGCTCTCCGCTTGGGTCCATCTCTAGTATCTTGGCCATGAAAGAGGCCGCGACAGGCGGCTGCGAGATGCCTGATGACGGGATCGGACCGCGCCCCTGCCAGACATCCGGCCCCGGGTAGTACCCCGGATCGGGCCGGTGAAACAAGATGTGTGGCACCATGCCATCATCCCACTGACCAGACAGGAGCGTCTCAAGTTCCGTCCAGGCGCGATCGGTATCGAAAGTCGCAAAACCCCAGGCGGCAAAGGCGCTGTCCCAGTTCCACTGGTAGGGATAGAGCCCGTGTGTCGGCAGTGTGTAGCCACCCTTGTCGTTCTGCCGCAGCGTGTTGCGCGCGATTTCATGCAGGTCCATCGCTATCCCTTCACTGACCCTGCGGTCAGCCCTTTCGTCATGAAGCGTTCAAGTCCAAGAAACAGGGCCATGATCGGCACCGTCGCGATGACCGACCCGGCCATCAGATGTTGTCTTGGGATTTCGGAAGAATTGAGTGAGGCGATACCGCGTGTCAGCGTGAACTTCGACGGGTCATCCAGCAGCATGAAGGCCAGAAGGAATTCGTTCCAGGCGATCATGAAAACATAGAGCGAGACAGACGCCAAAGCGGGCAGTGACAGCGGCAGCGTGATTTTCCAGATCACGGCAAGGCGCGACAGGCCATCCATCAACCCTGCCTCTTCCACCTCCGCCGGCAGCCCACGGAAGTAGCCCTGCAGCATGTAGAGCGCCACGGGGATCGTCGTCACCGGGTAGATCATCACGATGCCCCAGAAGGAGTTTCGCAGACCTGTCATCGAAAACGCGATGTAGATCGGCAACGCCAGAACAATCATCGGAACCATGTAGATCAGGAGGATCGAACGTGAAAACGCCGCCTGCCCCCGGAACCGCAGCCGCGCCACGGCATAGGCACCCGGGATCGCGAAGGCGAGTGTGATGAAGACCGTCAACACCGAGATGAAGAAGGAGTTGAACATGTAGGTCCCGAAGTTGAACTGGGTAAAGAGCTCATCATAGCTGCGGAACAGTTCAGCCCCTTTTGACAGATCGACCGAGAAGTCGAGCGGGTTCTGCATCAACTCACCCTGGTTTTTCAGGCTGGTCATGACCATCACGTAGAAGGGGATCAGCACGATGGCCGTAAAGAAGATATAGCCGAAGCCGGTCAGGAACTTGATCACGGCCCCTTCGAACTCGTGGCGTGTAAGCTCACCATTGGGCAGCTCGGCACAGATCTTCCACAGCGACCATGCAAAGCTCGCCACAAGTATTACGCTGGCAACGATCCGCGTCAGCATGGTGGCCGCCTCACCAAACTGGAGCGGGCCAAAACCAACCAGCGTAGCACCCACCACAGCGGCACCCATGATGCCACCCCAGACGAATGACTGGCGCACGAAGAGCAGGAGCGCACCTGCTGCTGCACCCCAGAACAGCGACAAGAGCATGTGAGGCCGCACCGGATCGCCGGTTGCAAAGCTCATCGCGACGGCGACCGTGATCGCCAGAACCACCATCCAGAGCGCACCAAGCGCTGGTGCCGTGATGTAACCGAAGCGCAGCATCTTCATAGCCCTTCCTCCCGGCTGATGTATTTCAGGAAGAAGAGCGAGAAGGTCAGCAGGCAGCCGAAGATCACAACCGCGACAGCCGCCCCCGCCCCGATGTTGGAGACTGCAAAGGCTTGTTCATAGACGTTGACGGTCAGCGTCCGCGTGCCAGCGTTCCCGCCGGTCAGCAGGAAGATGTCGTCAAACTTGTTGAAGGTCCAAATGAAGCGCAGCAGGAAAAGCACGCTCAGGATACCTAGAAGCTGCGGCACGCTCAGATACCAGAACTGCTGGAAGGGTGAGGCGCCATCCATATCCGCAGCCTCGTACATGTCACTGTCGATGGACTGCATCCGCGCCAGAATGAAGAGGAATGACAGCGGGAAGTAACGCCAGATCTCGAACACCGTGACCATGATCAGGGCGAGCGGGCGTTCCCCGAAGAAGTTGATCGCCTCGGGCGTCACGCCCATTTGCACCAGCAGCGCGTTGGCAGAGCCCGAGAACGGGTCAAACAGGATCAGCCAGGCGAAGGCCACAGCGATGATCGGGGCAACATAGGGGAACAGGTAGAGCCCCCGCAGAATGCCCTGCCCCCGGAAAGATTTGTTGAGCAAAAGCGCCGCAAAGAGCCCGACCAGCAAAGCGCCGATGGTCCCGAAGACCGTGTAGAACAGGGTGACCCAGAGCACCTCGAAAAACTCTTCGCCGCTAAAGACACGCGCGAAGTTTTCGAGGGTAAAGGTGCTGTTTGTGAGGATGTTGGACGCCTGACCCGTTGTCGTTGCAGGGCTGTCTTGCGGGCGCAAACCGTTGTCGAGGTAGGTCTGTTCGACCGCTACCGGGATCGTCAGCGTCTCGCGCGTACCGGGCTCCCAATCACCCAGGTCGCAGGACAGATCGCGCCCCTCGAGAATACAGCGTGCATCAAGTTCGCCCACGACAAGGCCCTGAGGCACAACATCCGTGAATGTCACGCCGGTGATTGGCTGATCCTGCGATGAATTGCGTAGACGGTAGCGGATCGTCGCTTCATCGCCCACAGCCTCGGCATCGCCGCGAATGTCTTCGCGCAACACAACCTCTGGCGCGCGCAAATCCCCAAGTTCGACCGGCTTGAAAGAGATCCAGAAGATCGCAAGGAGTGGTAGCACCACCACGAGCGCGACGGCCGTGATCGTTGGCAGCAAAAGCCCCCACGCCAGTCGCGCCTCGCGCTTGGCAAGTGGTCCGGTTCCGGTGGGTGGACTGACGTCGGACATGACCTGTCCTTTCCTAACCTGTCTGGATCAGCAAATGATCTGGATCGGGCGCCCCCGTAAACGGGGACGCCCATGGGAGGTTACTGAACCGCCGCGATGGCTGCGTTCAGTTCTGCAACAGTCGCTGCAGCGTCACGCTCACCGTCGATGTACTCGCGTACCAAGCGGTTGATGACCTGGCTGTTGATGATGGCAGATGCCGCCGACAGCTGGCCTTCGGCCACACCCCAGCGCTGTGCCACATCAAGGCCGCCCACGATCTCTTCGATCATGGATGCCTCATAAAGGTCGCCGAGTGGTGCCTTGCGGTCGACACCCACGTCGAGTGTCGCCCAAAGATCTGCGAACTCTGTTGGGTTATCGGCGGTACCACGGCGCACAGGGAACTTGCCTTCTGGTGCGATCGCCAGCGTGGACCCATACCCTTCGGACATGGAGTACTGCACGAATTCCATCGCCGCATCCGTGGACGCGTCAGAGGTGATCCCGAAGTAACGCACGTCACCCCAGGCCGCGCCATCGGGGTTCGATGGGCCAGCAAAGTTGGTCACAACACCGGTGGCCGCAGCCAGATCACGGCTCGTCGGATCGTCGTTGATCGTTGGTGGGGCGCTGTCGCGCAGACCGGCCAGTTCATCAAGGATGAACGGCGACCAGATGATCATTGCCGCGTTGCCGCTGAAGTAGAGCGTGCGCGACTGATCCCAGTAAAGATCACCCGGAGGCGATGCTTCTGCGATGGCCTTGTAGAATTCCAGCACTTCGATTGTGGCGGCCTCATCCAGCTCTGCCACCCCATCGGGGCCGACGGGCGAGACGCCGTTGGCGAGGAACACATGCTCCAGCACCTGGCTCATGAAGTTTTCGTCGATCTTAGTGGCAGCAACGAAGCCGTACATTTCTGGCGGATTATGCAGCGCATCGACCGCGGCCAGCACGTTGGCGTAAGAGTTTGGTGGCTCCAGCCCGTTCGCTTCGAACAGGTCAGCGCGGTAGACCAGCATCTGGGTCCAGCCATCCACTGGAACAGAGGCAAACCCACCATCGACAGAAGCCATGTTCAGGGCGCCTGGTGCAAAGGTGTCTTCGCCCAGCATCTCGACCACGTCGGTTGCGGCGTCAATGTCGAGGATCCCTGCCTCGGCCCATGGGGCGGCGTACTGCAGCGTGTGATAAATCACGTCAGGCAGATCGCCGGCAGCAAAGGCGGCTGTGGCACGTGTGCCCAGATCGTTTTCCGACACCGGGATCACCTCGACGGTGTGGCCGGTTGCTGCCGCAAAGTCAGCGGCCATAGCTTGCTGGCGGGCCAGACGCTCTGGCTGTTCTTCTGTTGTCCAGAAGCGCAGATCTTCCGCGGAAACCGCGGTCGCCGCAAGAGCGATCAGCATCGCTGCGCCGCTTCTTAAGGCTGCTTTTGGTGTAAACTTCATCGTCTTCCTCCCATTTAGACGTTTGATTGAAGTGGGTTATTCTCCCTTCACCGGCCCTGTGGAGCCGCGATCAAGGAAAATGGCGTCTTCGGTTTCACGCAGGGTTTCCGGCGCTTCACCCCGGATCCTGCGGATCAAGAGCGTGGCGAGGCTTTCACCCGCCGCGCTGTTGTTCACCGCAAAAGTCGTCAGTTGAGGTTTGGCCCGGGCCCCATCGGCGATCCCGTCGTAACCGGTGATAGAGACATCACGCCCGACCTTGAGGCCCAGCGCTCGCACGGCCTGATAGGCCCCCAGCGCCACCTGATCGACGGCACAGACCACAGCCGTCGGCGGCTCTGGCTGGGCAAGGAAACGCGCCACCTCTCTCTGGCCGTCCTCTTGCGTGACCGCATCACTGGCGATCAAAGCGGGATCAACGATCAATCCGCATTCCGACATGCCGCGCTCAAAGCCGTCGCGGCGCAAGGCCGCATAGGTGTAGATCGCGCCGCCGTTGACGAACGCGATCCGTCTGTGGCCAAGACCGGCCAGATGGACCACGGCGCGGCGCATCGCCTCTTCGCCGCGAATGTCGAACCAGGCGCAGCCATCGCTTTGCTCTTGCCGACCGTAGAGGACAAACGGCACCTGCAGATCCCGCAGAAACTTGACCCGGTGGTCACTGACCATCGCACGGGGCAGCACGAAGCCATCGGCCTTTCCATCCTTCAAGAGCGCGCGGAAACTTGCGATCACCGCAGCATCGGTATCCGCCGAAGCGAGCGTCAGCGTGTAGCCCTCTTTGCTTGCTCCAGCCGAGACACCGGCGAGGAATTCGGCCAGAAAGGGCCGCTGCGCGTCATGGTCTGACAATTGCAGCACCAGCCCCAGCGACCGGGTCCGCCCTGTCTTGATCGCCTGCGCATGGCTGAGTGGCTGATAGTTC
>JBCBOD010000130.1:0-10202 GCA_039821425.1 Pseudomonadota bacterium | reverse complement strand
TCCGGCGTCGCAAGTCCGGCTCAAAAGACTGCCACATCTGATTGTCATATGTCAGGAAGGGTCGCAGGGCGTCGATGGGATTCAAGCTGAAAGATGCAGTTTCACCGTTTGAGATTGCACATCCGAACCAGTCTTCGAATGTAGCGGTCTCTTGGAGCGCCAATGGCAGGCAGACAGCCTTCGGCACAACGCGCCGGCGTGTAGCACGGCGCAACAAGTTGACGAGAAAGACAATCTCGGTTGCCGCAAGCGTAGTGGGCATATCGGGCCGGTACTTGCACCGGTAGCTAAACCGGATCGCGTTCGGTATAACCTCTACATCCAGACTGAATGCGCCAACCAAGCGTTTGAATTCCCCAAGCCGCTGGCCTGCCACGGTCATGTTCGGCGCGCACATTGCAGCAAAGAAGGCAGGGTCGAAGAATTCGCTCGCTTCGATCTGACCGAGCTTGAGCGGCAATGTCGGCAACTGCGCCTCTGCGTCGAAGCTTTCCCAAAGCGCGTAGAATTCATTGAGCGTGATGCGTCTGCCGTCACCATCCAACAGCCCGCTTGGAAGGCCTGCACGCCGCAGGACAGCCACGTCGCTTAGACCAAGATCGGCCAGCATCAGCCGCCAGACCTTGCCCACATGTACAGTTGGTTGCTGAGATGAACGTTGCATGGGTCCCTCCAAGGCCCAACGATATAGGAAGGACGCCTTTCAGCCAAATGCAACATGCGCCATTTCACTTGCTTGATGTGCCATCGCATCTGCTTGTTGCTCGACCTGTACCACCAGCAGCGGATCCAATCATCGAATAAATGTCGGCTTCCAACAATGACAATTGAGAGCTTTGCAAGCGCAGCGAACTTCCGGTTTCCGCCCTCATCTCTGAACTGCTAAGTCGGCAAGTTCCACTCCTAGTCGAGGGACACTCATGGCCAGCACGTACTCATTCGTATAAATTGTCAACGCCGCATGCTCTACATGATAGTGTACAAACAAATGCTCGGGGTCTGACATCCAATTGGCAATCTCGACCTTCCACGCCGCATTGTCTTGTTCGTCTGCTAACTGCTCATCCTTGCGTCTCGCGTCAGCGACCAACGGCCAGACATCATCGCCACCATGATGTTCCGTTTGCATCAGAAGCTCTTCAAAACCGTACGCAGTGTCCTGATTTGTGACCACTTCAAACGCATACTGAAGCGCCATTGTCAGCAGCCATAGCCTGTTCTCTGGAACCCAGAACGCATCATCTGGGCGTTTGAAGCGGTAGACCTCTGCGGTCAACTTGATCGGTTTGACCTCGCCGTTCTTCCAGTCCGGGTGTCCACCCTGCCAGCGCAGTATCACCTCGTCCCTGATACTGATGACATCGACGATCTCGCTGGCATCTCGATACTTTGATGCCAGTTCCGCCGCTGCTCCATAGTCATTGACGTATATTCTGCCGGTATTCGTGCCGTCCCTCTTGCGGAACACAATTGTCACGTCTGCCACGTTGGTCTCCTGATCTATCGTGTGATTTGCCGTTCGCGGATGCGCTCGAACTGGCGCTCCATTTCCGCATCAAGCGCCTTGCGCTCGCTGATCAGTTCCAGTTTCCGATCAACCGCTGCGTTTTGTTGATCAAGTCGTTCGTTGACGCGGTCTGCCGCATCAACGCTTCGCTCACTGCGATCAACTGCGTCTCGACCTGTGTTTGTCTCTGGTTCAGCGCTTCGATCTTTGCTGAAAAATGATCTGACAGCTGCGATTGCTGCCGCGCCAAATCCGCGAATGTTGCGGCCAAGCTCTCGAATTCTTGCAAGAGCGCTTGTTCGATTTGGGTCAGATTGCTCATTGCCTAGTCCTCCAGCTTCACGCAGGGATTGTTGTCGCATCTCCAGCCCGTCTCTGCCGTCATGGGCAGTATCAGATAGGTCCCTGTCTCTGTCGTCTGCACGGTCACGCTTTGCAGCCTCCACATCGTCAACAGCGTCGGACCTGTCCAAAACACTGCCGTCGTCATTGCGGTGATCAGCACGCTGATCGTGATCATCATCTTTGGTTCCTGCCTGATCGTGTTCAGATCCCTGCTGATCTCGTTCGTCCGCGTCTTCACCTCGCTCTCGATCATCGAGAGATGGTTCGCCAAATCGTGCCTCAACCCATTCACGGCGTCGGTCGATGACTGCCTCAAGTTGCTCACGAGCTGCTCGAGCTCGTTCTAGGTCGCGGCTTCGATCTGCTGGCGCTGTTTCTCCACGCTCTGTTGCAGTTTGTCGGTCAAGTTCGGCGTCGCGGGTCCAATCTTGTTCATAGATGCGTCCTTTCAAGCGCCACCGTTCGCCCGTCGCAGGGTTCAATGCGGTGACGTATTTCTTGCCCAGTCGGGGTGTTTCAAATCCAGCTTCATGCAGGGCGGTCACAAGCGTCTCGCGGTCTGTGACCTGCCCAGTCACAACTGCACCTTCGAGATAGGCCGCGATGGTGTCGCGGGTTTCTGTGCGATCTTGCCGCTCTGTCGCCCATTGCAGCGACCGGGATCGTGCTGGGTCGTCTGGCCGCGCCCAGCCGTGTTCGTAGTTGTAGGCGTCTCTGAGCGGCGCATAGCTCTGTTCCCAGCCCGGTGGTGCGATGTTGAACGCCTTGCCGCTCGCCAGCTCCATGCGCGGGGTCAGGAAGTGCAGTTCTACACGACCACCTGAGGTATGGCTGTGACGCACCCAGGTGATGTCGTACTGGTCATCGCGCAGACCGGCGAAGGCAAGCCGCTCAAAATCCTTCATGAGCTGGCGCTGCTGTTCCTCTGTCGGGCGATCCTCCGGAGCGAAACTCAGCACTCCGGTGGAGTAGGTCCACTTGCGGTCCTGGCTATCGATCAGCGCCCGGGTCTGGTCGATGTCGCCCCGTAGCACCTCGGGTGCGGCCTCTTCGCGGCCCTCACGTCCAGGATCAACCAAATAGCCGGCGATACCACCGCCGCCGCCAGTGCCGCCGAAGAACTTAATCAGCATCACGGGCCTCGTAGAGTTCTCGCAGGCGGAAGAGCTCACGCTCAATCGACACAAGCTACGACATCAGCGCGGTTGTCTGGACATAGCGCTGATCGCGATTGGCCCAACGCGCGAGCTGATTGAGGTTGTTGCCCAGCCGCGCCAACTGCCGCAAAAGGTCAGGATCGACTTGGCGCAGTTGCGCACGTCGGCGGACTTTGACGCCGTCCAAGGCGTGACGGGCAAACTCAGAAAAGCTGACGCCCTTGGCCTCGGCTTTGGCGTACCACTGCGCGCGTTGCTCTTGGGTGGTTCTCAGCTTCACCCACATGACAGCACCGCACAATCTTGCTTTGAAGCGGTGACGCGACAGACGGCAACGCGCCCAATCTCAATCTGTTTCCAGACCCACATATATCTGGAAACGGATTGAGATTGATCGGCCAAAGGCCGATTGAGGGGATCGAAGGGGAGGCGCAGCCACCCCTCGTCAGCCTTTTGTGAGGCACAGCGCAGCGTGGCCACAAAAGTATGCTGGCCACTGTCTCTATCGTTGCAAGAACTCAACTGCATTTGTGCAATCCCGCCGCCTGCAACTGTTCCTGTGATACCATCCCAGCGGCAACCAACGCGCTCACCTGGTGCTGCGTGATGTGCTGGCACATAGGATGACGCTCGTCGACCCATCCGGCGAGGCGTTGCAGCATCTCCGCTTCCTTCGCCATGGCCGACTTACGCTCAGCAGCGAAGGCGTCGAGGTAGTTGCGCCACCGCTCAGACTTAAACCAGTTGTCAGAGAAACTAACCTTTGACCGAGTGAAGCCTGTGCTCTCGGTCGTGTAGGCTTGCACGGCCTGTAGCAGGTCTTCTGCATCTAGGCCTTCGTCCAATTCTGCCCTGATCCTGCTGAGACACTCTGACCTTCCGCGCAACCGGTCGGGTGGATACGCCGCCAAAATCTTTTCAGCTACTTCATCCTCGACCATCACGCGCTCGCGCGTAGGAGGTTTATGGATGGTTTTAGGATGGTTTGGGGGCCGTGGTGGCCCCGGTACCCCGGCCACTATGGCCCCCGTTCCGGGTCCGGTCTGGACCGGGCCCACTGCGGCCCCCGTCTCGATATCGGGCTCGGCAGTCAGTTCCAGCGCCTCAAGCTGCGCCAGATCGATCCGGTAAACGACGGTGAATCCGTTCTTGCATCCCCGTGCGCCGGTCTCGACCAGGATAACTTCCTTCAGGAAGTCTCGGATCGTCCGCTTGACCGTTGTCTCCCCGAGCGCAGTGTGCCGCTGGATCGTCCCCTTGGAACACCAGATGCCTGAGCCGTCATCGCTCGCTTTATCTGCTAGGAACATAATGATCTGCTTGCGCGTTGCGCTGCCAAACTTCCGTTCCGCGCATGCGTTTGCGACCCGCCAGCTCATATGACGGTGCAATCCAACGCCGGAATGAGTCCGACAGTCGCAATTTGGATTTCTTTTGACGGTCGAAAGGCAAGTTCATTTGACGTTGGGCCACAAGCGTGTCCCAGCGAAATGACTAACGTACTGTTTTGCAAACCGCCGCAACGGAGGATTGTGTCCCAGCACTTCCTTTGATTTAGTTCATAAATTTGGCGAATATGAGTGTTCTGCCGGGGTCGCCAAGTTGCTTCAGTCGGCCTTGAGAAGCGCCAGCGTGGCCGCAAGGATCGTATTGAGCCGTGCCTCCAGCTCGGCGGTTGTTTCAACGCCGAACTTGGCGTTCTTGCTGGTTGTGTAGAAGAAACTCGCAAGTTCTTCGGCGTTGACTGCGGCCTGATCCGCCTTCGCGTCCTTCTGCAGGATCGCCGTAAATTCCGCCACCCAGAGCTTGTCCAGCTCTCGCAGCTCTGCCGCAGAAATCCGGTGCATCCCTTCGATCAGTTCCGCCCAGTCTGGCGCGGCTGACACCTGCGCGAACCAGGTCAGTGGCCCAAGGTTGATGAAGGTGCGCAGTTTTTCTTCGAGCGACTTGCATCCCACCCAGGCCGCCTTGATCTGGGTCAGCCCTTCTTCGCCATAATGGCGGACGACGGCGCGCAGGATCTCTTCCTTGTTGGGAAAGGCGTTGTAGACCGTTTGCCGGGCGACACCGGCTTCTTTGGCAATCTCTGCCATTGTCGTCTTGGCGTAGCCATACCGCCCAATCAGCGTTTTGGCAGCAACAACAATCTCAACGTTTTTCTGGTCCATCTTTCCCAATTGACTCACCACCAAAAAATAGTCAACTGTACATGTAACGTCAAAATGTCCAAACGCACTACTGTGATTGCAAGCCAAAGGGGAGACCCACGATGAAGCTGACCGTAAACGGAACCGAACGCGAGGTCGATGTCGAAGATGACATGCCGCTTCTCTGGGTCCTTCGGGATGAACTTGGTCTGACAGGGACAAAATTTGGCTGTGGCATTGCGCAATGCGGTGCCTGCACCGTGCATATGGATGGGTTGGCCGTGCGCAGTTGTCAGGTCGCCGCTGCAACCGCCGATGGCGCCGACATCACAACGATCGAAGGGTTGGGCACGCCCGAAGCCATGCACGCCGTGCAAGAGGCCTGGGTCGCGCATCAGGTCGCGCAATGCGGCTATTGTCAGTCCGGCCAGATCATGCAGGCGGCCTCTCTCCTCGATCTGAACCCCAACCCGTCTGACGAAGACATCGATATCGTGATGAGCGGGAACCTCTGCCGTTGCGGGACCTACCCGCGCATCCGCGCCGCCGTGAAAACCGCCGCGCAAAAACTGCAGGAGGCATAAGATGGGCCGGATCAGAACAATTGCCCGCCGGACATTCCTGATCGGCTCTGCCGCGATTGTCGGCGGGGTAGCCTTTGGCACCTACATGGCGCGGCGGCAGCTGCCGAACCCGCTGGAAGACGGGTTGGCGGATGGTGAAGCAACGTTTAACCCCTGGGTTCTGATCGACAGTGAAAAGATCACGCTGATCACGCCGCATGGTGATCTGGGCCAGGGTGTCATGTCATCGCAGGCCGCCCTGATTGCGGAAGAGATGGATCTGGAATTCGGCCAGTTCGAAACGAGCTTCGGTCGCCCGGACCAGGCCTACTGGAACCACGCCTTTGCTGATGAGGGTGTGCCCTTCAAGGCCACCGACGACGGGTTCGTGGCCGAATCCATGCGCAGCGTCGTGCGTGGCCTGAACAAACTGATGTCATTGCAAGGCACGGGTGGGTCAACCTCGATGGCCGACAGTTTCGTCAAGCTGCGCGAGGCCGGTGCCGTGGCTCGCGAGACACTCAAACTTGCCGCGTCGCAGGTTTCTGGCGTGCCAATTGAAGAATTGACCACAGCGGCAGGCGCCGTGCAACTGCCAGACGGCACATCAATTCCCTACACGAAACTGGCCAGTGCCGCGGCCGCGGTGGAACCGGTGCAGGATGTCACCTTGCGCGACCCGGGCACATGGCGTCTGATCGGCAAGCCGATGGACCGGCTGGATGTGGTGGGCAAATCCACCGGAACCTTGGACTATGGCATCGATGTCGCGCTGGACGGGATGGTTTACGCTGCCGTCCGCATGAACCCCAGGAAGGGCGGGACACTGGAAAGCTATGATGCCACAACGGCCCGTACCATGCGCGGCGTCAGCGACGTGATGGAGATCACCGGCGGGGTCGCTGTCGTCGCCGACAATAGCTGGCGCGCAATGCGTGCGGCCGAGGAACTGGACATCGTCTGGGGTGCAGCACCCTACCCTGCAGAACAGGATGCCCACTGGGCGGCACTTTCCGATAGCTTTGGTGAGGACCAGCTCGACAGCATGTGGCGTGATGACGGTGATGTGACAGCCGCGTTGGAGGGGGCAGAGCAGGTTTCGGCAGAATACCGGTCACCCTATGTGGCCCATGCCCCACTGGAGCCGCTCAACGCCATCATCAAGGTGACGGATGATGCGGTGGAGGTCTGGACCGGCCACCAGATGCCGATCATGCTGCAGCAGGTCGTGGCAGGCATCACCGGACATGACGCCGATCAGGTGATCTTTCACAACCAGTTCATGGGCGGCAGTTTTGGCCACCGGCTGGAGTTCGAGCACCTCAAGCAAACGGCAGAGATCGCCAACCAGATGCGCGGCACACCGGTCAAACTGACCTATTCGCGCGAGGAAGACTTTGCTCAGGAATTCACTCGTCACATTGCGATGGGTCGGTGCCGTGGGACGGTCGCAAACGGGCAGATCACAGCGATTGACGTGAACATTGCGGCGCCATCTGTGCTGTCATCGCAAATGGGCCGGATCGGGATCAGCGTGCCGGGCCCGGACATGCAGATCGCAGCAGGCGCCTGGAACAACCCTTACAAGATCGAAAATTTCCGCATGTGCGCTTTCCGTGCGGCAGAGCTTGCGCCGGTCTCTTCGTGGCGGGCCGTGGGGGCGCCCTGTGCTGGCTTCATCTTCGATACGTTCATGGATGAGCTGTGCCATGCCGCCGGGGCCGACCCGCTGGAGGAACGCCTGCGCCTGATGGATCACGACCCCTCCCGCAAGGTGCTGGAGGCCGTGGCAGAAATGTCTGACTGGGGCAGTGACCTTGGCCCGAACCGCGCGCGCGGCGTGGCGTTTGTGGAAAGCTTCGGCGTCCCAACGGCTGAGGTCGCGCAGATTGCGATGACCGACCGCGGCATTCTGATCGAAAAGATGTTCGTGGCCTGCGACGTGGGCACTGTCATAGACCCGGTGAACTTTGAAAACCTTGTGCAGGGCGGCGTGATTTATGGGCTGGGGCACGCGATCAACTGCGAGGTCACCTACAGTGACGGCATGATCGAGCAGAGCAATTTCCACGTCCATGACGGGATGCGGATGTATCAATGCCCCGAGATCATCGTGCGCGGTTTGGAAAATCAGGACAAGGTGCGGGGGATCGGTGAACCACCTACGCCACCTGCGGCACCGGCCCTTGGCAATGCGATCTTCGCCATGACAGGTCAGCGCCTGCGCGAGATGCCGTTCAACAAATTCGTCGATTTCGTGTGAGGGCCGGGTAAATGCGGAAAACTCTGATCGCGCTTGCGGCCCTGATCGGCCTGACAACCGCCGGCCTTGCAGCCGAAGGCGAAAACGTCGACATCACGCCACCGACCGAAGGTTCGGTCAGTCTGGAAGAAGGGCTCGCCGCCTGGGATCGCATCTATGAGGTCGCGAGCCATCCGCGCTGCTCCAACTGCCACGTAGGGGCGGACAACCTGCCGATGTGGTCAGGCCCGTCCTATGGCAAAACCCGCCCGCACGGCATGAACATCAACGCAGGCGACAGCCGGATCGGGGCAGAATATGTCACCTGTTCAACCTGCCACGCCTACCGAGAAACGACATTTGATGTCCCCCACGCCGCACCGCAGGTCGCGATGTCATGGCAGCTGCCCCTGGTAGAGGCCGCGTGGTTCGGCAAGACCTCTGACGAGATCTGCAACCAGTTGCGGGATCCCGAACGTAACGGCGGGCGCGACTACCTCGCCCTCGCCTCGCACCTCGATCACGATCTGATCCTGCATTGGGCCTGGAACCCCGGCGGCGGGCGTGAACCGGCCCCTTACGACTTGCAGTCACACGTCAATGACGTGTTGGCCTGGGGTGTTGCTGGCTACCCCTGTGCAGGGGACTAAGGTGATCTAGCTGGGCTGGGGAAGCACGCTTTTCCGGCCCATGGCAACATAGGCAGTAAAGCCAGCGCCCAGCGCATCGTCGCAGGAATACATATTGCGCAGATCGGCCATACGCGCGTTCTTCATCCGGCCCGCCATTTCGCGCAGATCCAACGCGCGGAACTCGTTCCATTCCGTCATCATCACAACGGCGTCGGCGCCGTCGACGGCCGCATATGGATCGGTGAACCACGTGACATGGGGCAACAGCTCATCCGCCTCGCGAAACGCCTGTGGGTCGACGACGCGCACATCCGCGCCCATGCCCACGAGCGCGGGCACAACTGTCAGCGACGGCGCGTCGCGCATATCATCCGTGTCCGGTTTGAATGTCAGGCCCAGCACGGCAACGGACTTGCCGCGCAATTTCTCGTCGCACAGGTCCACGATCTTGTCGATCATCAGGCGCTTGACCTCGTCATTCACCTTGATGACCGTTTCCACGATCTGAAGCGGGCTGGCGTGATCCTGCCCGACGCGGGCCAACGCCTTTGTGTCCTTCGGAAAGCACGAACCGCCATAGCCTGGCCCCGCCTGCAGGAATTTCGGCCCGATGCGGCTGTCATAGCCCATGCCCTTTGCCACATCTTTCACATCCGCGCCGGTACGTTCACACAGCATGGCGATTTCGTTGATGAAGGTCACCTTTGTCGCCAGAAATGCGTTGGCGGCGTATTTGATCATTTCGGCGGTTTCGAGGTCGGTGACCATGACCGGATAGTTGCGGCGGGAAAGCGGGCGATAGACCTCTTCCATTACCTCGGCGCCGCGGTCGGACTGTACGCCGACGACCACGCGATCAGGATGCATGAAATCGTCAATCGCGGCGCCCTCGCGCAGGAATTCAGGGTTGGAGACCACATCACAAGCGAGATCAGGACGCGTCTCGGCTAGGAGTTCTGCGACCTTCTGGTTCGTCCCGACTGGCACTGTCGATTTGATCACGATCACGGTCGGGGCTGTCAGCTGTTCTGCCACTTCCTTTGCCGCCCCAAAGACGAAAGACAGATCAGCATGCCCATCGCCTCGACGGCTGGGTGTGCCAACGGCAATGAACACCGCATCGGCCCCATCGACAGCCGCCTTCAGATCGTCGGTGAAGGACAGCCGGCCCGCTTCGGTGTTGCGCGCCATCAGCGTATCCAGACCGGGCTCAAAGATCGGAGTTTTGCCTTCGTTCAAGAGCGCGAGCTTGGCTGCATTCTTGTCCACGCAGACGACTTCATGCCCGAAATCGGAAAAACACACGCCAGAGACGAGGCCGACGTAGCCGGTGCCGATCATTGCGATTTTCATGGGTAAATGTCCCTTACTTGCCGTTGTGGTCGATGGGCCGGTTTCGCGTCACTTATCGTAATAATCGCGGTACCATGCAACGAACTGCGCAACACCATCCTGCACCGTTGTCCGGGGCGCGTAGCCGGTCAGCCGCCGCAGCAGACTGTTGTCAGCGTGCGTGGCGTGCACATCGCCCTTCTGCATCTCCATGAAGTTCTTCTGCAGCGGTGCCCCAAGGCTGTCCTCGATCGCCGCGATGAAATCCATCAACGGC
>JBCBOD010000005.1:0-71959 GCA_039821425.1 Pseudomonadota bacterium | reverse complement strand
GGCGGCACCGTAACCAAGGAGCCAGCCAATGGGCTATCGAATCGTCGTTGTCGGTGCCACCGGAAACGTGGGCCGCGAAATGCTGAACATCCTCGATGAACGGGCCTTCCCCGTTGACGAGATTGCCGTTCTTGCCAGCCGCAAATCGCTGGGCACAGAAGTCAGCTATGGCGAGAAAACCCTGACCACCAAGGACCTTGATACGTTTGATTTCACGGGCTGGGACATGGCGCTGTTTGCCGTGGGGTCCGATGCTACGAAAATCTATGCGCCCAAGGCCGCAGCGGCTGGGTGTGTCGTGATCGATAACTCATCGCTTTACCGCTATGACCCGGATATCCCGCTGATCGTGCCCGAGGTGAACGCGAGTGAGATTCACAGCTACGCCAAAAAGAACATCATCGCGAACCCCAACTGCTCCACCGCGCAGATGGTTGTTGCACTGAAGCCCCTGCATGATCGCGCGACGATCAAGCGGGTTGTTGTCAGCACCTATCAATCCGTTTCCGGCGCAGGCAAAGGCGGGATTGATGAGCTCTGGGATCAGACCAAGAGCATGTACAACCCCACCGACGACAAGCCGCCGAAGCAGTTCACAAAACAGATCGCCTTCAACGTGATCCCGCATATCGACAAGTTCATGGAGGACGGCTCCACCAAGGAAGAGTGGAAGATGGTCGCCGAGACGAAGAAGATCGTCGATCCGAAGATCAAGGTCACAGCGACCTGTGTGCGCGTGCCGGTGTTCGTCGGCCATTCCGAGGCCGTGAACATTGAGTTTGAGGATTTCCTTGATGAGGATGAAGCCCGCGACATCCTGCGCGAGGCCCCCGGCGTCATGGTGATCGACAAGCGCGAGGATGGTGGCTACGTCACGCCGATTGAATGTGTCGGTGATTTTGCGACCTTCATCAGCCGCATCCGACAGGACAGCACGGTTGAAAACGGTCTGAACCTCTGGTGCGTGTCAGATAACCTGCGCAAGGGTGCAGCCCTGAACGCCGTGCAGATTGCGGAAGTCCTGGGACGTGAGTGCCTGAAGAAAGGCTAGTCTGAACAACAGCTTATGAGAGAGGCGCCCTTGCGGCGCCTTTTTTCGTTTCAGCCTGTCACAAGCTGTGAACCCCTGCTGCGACGGAAGCGCGGCAGCCCTGCGTTCAATCCTCCGTATCCGAACTGACAGGAGGATCAGGATATGAAACGCACACTCACTTTGATTGTTTTGACGACCACTCTGGCCGTCCCACTGGCGACGCCAGCGACAGCGGAGCGGCAAATCAATCCCGATCGCGTCGAAGACCGCATCGACCGCCGCGAAAGCCGCCGCGATGAACGCGTGGATGTTGGCCCGCGCGATGTGATCGAGGATCGTGTCGATCGCGCTGAAAGCATGCTGGACCGTAACGGCGTCGAATACACCCCACGCGTCGACCGCTGGGAGCGGCGCAGCTGGTGGCGCTTCTGGAACTGACCCACGCGCGCCCAAACGGCCCCTGCACTGCCTCATCCCCAACGTCGTGCAGGGGTCGTTTTTTATTCGTTTGCCAAGGATTGGATGGTTAGCTGCGTCTTAAGAAGTATCATGCGTCAGATACTTGCAGGAGCCATCATGTTTCGCCCGATTTTCATCACCAGCCTGATCACCCTTGCGACCCCGCTATTTGCAGATAGCTTCACCGCCGCCGCCAAGGTGGACCGGGTCACCATCTACCCCGGCCTGTCCACTGTCACGCGTCAGGTCACGCTCGACCTGCCAGCAGGATTGCACGACATCACCGTACCCGGATTGCCCGAACGCCTGTCAACCGAAGGGTTGCGCGTTGCTGCACCGTCGGGCGCGGAGATCGGTGCCGTGAATCTTGCCTTTGATCGCCTGCCCGTGACCCCGGACATGACCGCACCAGAGATCGTGGCTGCCGAGGCAGAGGTGGAGCGTTTGGAAGGCATCCTGCGGGAGCGAAACACCGCCATCGCAGAGATACGTTTGCGCGTGGCCGCCGCCGAAGAACAGATTGCGTTTCTCAAGGGCCTGTCGCGGGCCAACGCCGAAAACCTGACCGCAGCCGATATCAGCGCCTTGGTCCAGATGGTGGGGGAAGAAATGCTGTTTGCCCGTCAGGCGGCCTTTTCGGCCGAGCAAGCGGCACTTGAAGCGGAACGTGATCGCGAAGATGTGGTGGAAGAGCTCGACGCCGCGCGACGCGCGCTTGCGGCCCTGATTGCGCCTGAAAAGGAAGGGTCTGTGCTGACATTTACCATCAACGCGCCTGAGGCTGGTGCGTACACGGTTGATGTCAGCACATTGGAAGGCTTCGCCAACTGGTCCCCGGTCTACGACATGCGCCTGACAACGGGCGAGGCGGCGTCGCTAGATGTCGAACGGGCCGTCGTCATCAGCCAAGAGACCGGACAGGACTGGCAGGATGTTGAGTTGATCCTGTCAACCGCGCGCCCCGGCGAACAGACCGCCCCCGGCCCGGTCTGGCCGCAGTTGCGGCGGATCATCTCCGAAGAAGATTTGGAACGCGAACAGGGCCTTGCTGTGATGTCGGATTCGCTCATGTCCCGCAGTTTTGCTGGGACCGTCACGGAAGAGGCGGTTGCAATGCCAGCCCCTGTTGTCGCGCAGGCTGATACCAGCGGCGCCACCGTCACCTATCGCTATCCGACCCGCGTGACGATTCGCGACGGGGTGGAGGATTTGCGGCTGTCGCTCGACACGCTGACCCTTGAGGCAGACGTCTGGGCAGAAGCTGTGCCAAGCCGCGATACCATTGCCTATCGCATGGCAGAGTTCACAAACACGACCGACGAGCTTCTGCTGCCCGGGCAGGCGCTTCTTTTCGCGGATGGCACCATGATCGGGTTCAGCAACCTGCCGCTTCTGGCCGCCGGCGCTGACACGGAAATGGGCTTTGGCCCGCTCGACGGGCTGCGGGCGACACGGACAATGCCAAACCGGACAGAAGGCGATCGCGGTGTCTTCACGACCACCAACCAACTGAGGGAAGAGGCAATCATGACGGTCGAAAATCTGACCGGTCAGGTCTGGGACGTGCTGCTGCGCGACGCGATCCCCTATTCCGAGCAGGAAGATCTCGAAGTCACGTTCAACGCCAATCCAAATGCGAGCCGTCGCAACCCCGATGGCCAGCGCGGTGTGCTGGAGTGGGACCTGACGCTTGATGCAGGAGAGAAAGCAGAGGTCAGCCTCGACTACACGCTGACTTGGCCAAACGGGTTCATCCTCCGTTGATGCAAATGCGCATTCTAGGCCTTGCTTAACCCAAATTTATGCCGTCCGAACTATTCGGGCGGCATGTCGACACTCAAGTCAATCATGCCCCGTTTTGTGTCAATGCTGGCCATTCGCAGCTGGCGCGACCTGATCGTGAAGTCATTGATTTTCTACGCCGTCTTTCTGGGCCTGAGCATTCCATTTGTCGTGACCGAGAACGATGGGTTTTCTTGGCAATCTTTCATGGAGGATGCGTGGCTTACCATTCTGGTTTCGACCCCGATCCTGGTCTTTCAGTTTTCCGTGGTCACCTATCTTGATCGGCTGCAACGCCAGTTGGCTGAACTGGCGATGACTGATGTCCTGACCGGCCTGCCGAACAGGCGCAGTTTTCTCAGCCGCTCGGCGGATGCGCTCGCGCAGTCTGATACTGGGTTTTTGGTCCTTCTCGATGCGGACCATTTCAAACGGATCAACGACACCTACGGTCATGCCGTCGGTGATGCTTGTCTGCACGCTATCGCATCGCGGCTCAACGCGGCGGTCCGGTCAAGCGATGTGGTTGGGCGGCTTGGTGGGGAAGAGTTTGGCGCCTTCATGCCGGCTGCGACCGAAGGACGGATTGCTGCCTTCGGAACAGAAATGACCCAGCCGATCACGGTCCAGCATCCAGACGTGAGCGATGATGTCACGGTCACCGTCTCCCTTGGTGCCGCAGCGATCATTACGCCAGAGGCACTGGCAGGATTGATGAGCAGGGCAGACGCCGCGCTTTACGAGGCCAAAAAGAGCGGTCGTGCCCGGCTGGCGATCTGGCGACCGGAGTCGGAACAGCAGTCCATTGAGCAGGCGAGCTAGGCGCGTCGAATAGTCCAACGCGCCCGTTTGTTCACTTACATATTCGGATAGTTCGGCCCGTCCCCACCTTGCGGGACCGTCCAGGTGATGTTCTGGCTCGGGTCTTTGATATCGCAGGTCTTGCAGTGCACGCAGTTTTGGAAGTTGATGACAAAGCGGGTGTCTTTGCCTTCTTCCTCGACAAACTCATAAACCCCAGCCGGGCAATAGCGGGCGGATGGCCCTGCGTATTTCGGCAGGTTGATCCCGACGGGAATGCTCGGGTCCGTCAATTGCAGGTGCGCTGGCTGGCTTTCCTCATGGTTGGTGAAGCTGAAGCTGACGTTCGTCAGGCGATCAAACGAGAGCGTGCCATCAGGTTTGGGATAGTCGATCGGCTTGTGCTTGCTCGCATCCTCGGTCGAGGCGGCATCAGACTTGCCATGCGACATGGTTCCCAGAACACCGATCTTGAGGGTGTTCATCCACATATCAAGGCCGCCGACCCCAAGCGAGGCGAGCAGGCCGTACTTAGACCACAGCGGTTTGACGTTGCGCACTTTTTCGAGGTCTTTGCCGATCTCGCCTGTGCGCACCAGCGCCTCATACCCGTCCAGCATGTCGCCGCTGCGCCCTTGGCTTATGGCGACAACGGCTGCTTCGGCGGCGGCAATGCCTGACAGCATGGCGTTGTGGTTGCCCTTGATCCGCGGGACGTTGACCATGCCTGCGGCACAGCCCAAGAGAGCACCGCCCGGGAACTCCAGCTTCGGCATCGACTGAATGCCGCCTTCGGAAATTGCCCGCGCGCCGTAGGCGACGCGCTTGCCGCCTTTCAAGAGCTCGGCAACCATCGGATGGTGCTTGAACCGCTGGAATTCCATGTAAGGGAAGAGATGCGGGTTCTTGTAGTTCAGGTGGACGACGAAGCCGACGTAAACCTGATTGTTATCGAGGTGGTAGATGAACGACCCGCCACCTGCATTGCTTTCCAGCGGCCAGCCCATAGTGTGGGTGACGGTGCCTTCTTTGTGCTTCTCCGGGTCAATCTCCCAGATTTCCTTCATGCCGAGGCCGTATTTCTGCACGTCGGATTTTGCAGCAAGATCGTATCTCGCGATCACCTGCTTGGAGAGGGAGCCGCGCACGCCTTCGCCAAGGAAAACATATTTACCATGCAGCTCCATTCCCGGTTCATAGGACGGGCCCGGGGTGCCATCGGGGTTCTTGCCGAATTCGCCAGCGACAACGCCTTTCACTTCGCCATTTTCGCCATAGACCAGCTCTGAACAGGACATGCCCGGGAAGATTTCGACGCCCATCTCCTCGGCCTGTTCTGCCATCCAGCGGCAGACGTTGCCCATCGATACGATATAGTTGCCGTGGTTGTTCATCAGCGGCGGCATCAGCATGTTCGGAATGCGCAGCGAACCAGCCGCGCCCAGCATATAGAAGTTATCTTCTTTCACTGGCACGTTCAGCGGCGCGCCTTTTTCCTTCCAATCCGGTGTCAGCTTATCAAGGCCAACCGGGTCCAGCACGGCCCCGGACAGGATGTGCGCGCCCACTTCGGACCCTTTTTCAAGGACCACCACGTTCAGGTCTGCATCGAGCTGTTTCAGGCGGATCGCGGCAGAGAGACCGGCAGGGCCTGCGCCCACGATCACGACGTCGTATTCCATTGCTTCGCGTTCGATGTCGGCCATAGACATATCCTTCAAAATTCGCGGGCGTCCGCCCTTTCATTTGCTCCCGAGAGCAGTTACCCCAACGGCAGAACCGGGGCAATCAAGACACGGCGTCAAAACCGGCTTGCGCGACATCAAATCGCGCCGAAGCCTTGACTTTGTGCAGCCCGGAGAGACTATGACCGCTTGACTGACATAGAAGACGCCCCCCGGGAGGGGATGAAGATGGACAAGATACCGCTGACCCGCGCTGGCTTTGACAAACTGGAAGCCGAGCTGAAGCACCTCAAGACAGTGGAACGCCCTGCGATCATTCGGGCGATTGCCGAGGCGCGCGAGCATGGCGACCTGTCCGAGAATGCCGAATATCATTCTGCCAAGGAAAAGCAGTCCTTCATCGAAGGACGTGTGAAAGAGCTTGAAGGGGTGATTTCCCTTGCTGACGTGATTGATCCCACAAAATTGTCGGGCGCAATCAAGTTCGGTGCGACGGTTGAGGTCGTGGATGAGGATACCGACGAGGAAAAAACCTATCAGATCGTGGGCGAGTATGAGGCCGACATCGAGGCGGGCAAGCTGAACATGAAGTCGCCCCTGTCCCGTGCGCTGATCGGGAAGGAAGAAGGCGACAGCGTCGAGGTGCGGACACCCGGCGGCGTGCGCAGCTACGAGATTTTGTCGATCACTTACAAATAAGGGCGCTGGTTTGATGGCGCAGAGATCTTTGCGATCACCGGCCCGCGAGGCCGAGGGCCTGACCCAGACCGAGGCAATCGGCATGGCGGTTGCTGTGACATGGATGGTCGGCGTCGGCATCTATTTCTGGACCATCCCCACTGCCACGGATCCGGACACTGCCGCCCGCTTGCGCCAGATCCTGATGATGGTTGCGGTGTTTCTCCCGGTCGGGTTGATGTGGGTCGCGCTATTTGCGGCCCGCGCCAACCGCCGCCAGAACGAAGATATCCTTGAGATGCGCGCAGCACTCGACCGGACCCGCTTGGTGCAGGACCAGTTGGCGGCGCAGCAAGCTGTCGTTGTGCAAGCGCCTGCCGCCGTGCCGCAGCAAGAGCTGCAACCAAGCCCGCAAAAAACCGAAGCGCCCGCGTCAAACTTCAGAACCCGGCGCGAGGTGTCGCGCCTGATTGTACCGCGCGCCGCGCCACAAATGCCGGGCGATCAGCCCGCGCTGGAGTTGGGGCTGGCAGCAGAACCCGCAGCGCCCCCGCTGGATCAGATTGATCTGATCAAGGCACTGAATTTTCCAGACGACGAACATGATACCGAAGGGTTCGCAGCACTGCGCCGTGCGCTGCGCGATCGCACCGCCCGGCGATTGGTCCGGGCCAGCCAGGATGTGCTGACGCTTCTATCGCAGGATGGCATCTATATGGATGACCTTCGGCCAGAGCCAATCCCAGCCGATCTATGGCGGCGTTTTGCCAAAGGTGAGCGCGGGAAAGAGATCGACTCTCTCGGCGCAATCCGGGACCGGGACGCGCTGGCGCGGACAACAGCGCGCATGCGTGAGGATACGATCTTTCGGGATGCAGTTCATCATTTCCTGCGGCGATTTGATCAAATGTTGCTCACTTTCCAAGAAGAAGCGCGTGATATTGATTTTCAGCAACTGGCAGAGACACGTACCGCCCGTGCCTTCATGCTTTTGGCCCGCGCCGCCGGGGCGTTTGATTAAACCCCATGCTTGATATCTTTCTGCAGACCCTGCCGTTCTTCATGCTGATCGCGCTGGGCTACGGATCAGGCCGAACCGGGTTCTTTTCGGAAGAGGCGACCGCCTACCTGACGAAGTTCGTCTTTTACTTTGCCCTGTCTGCGATGCTTTTCCGGTTTTCGGCAAACCTCTCGCTGTCGGTGATCCTGAAGTGGGATTTCGTCTTTGCTTATCTGAGCGCGACGGCGTTTGTTTATATCATCGCAACGATTGTCGCGTTGCGCCGCAAAGTGCCAGTGACCGAAGCGGCGATTGAGGCCCAATGTGCGGTGATTGGCAACGTGGGTTTCCTTGGGATTCCAATGCTGGTGCTTCTGCTAGGGCAGGGGGCTGTTGGCTCGATCATGATGGTGCTGGCGGTTGACCTGATCGTGTTCGGCAGCCTTGTGGTGATCCTGATTACAGGTGCGCGGGACGGGCGCGCATCGTTACGGGTGCTGGGCACCGTATTCACGGGGCTGATCAAGAACCCGATGATCGTGTCTATCGGGCTGGGCCTTCTTGCCTCTGCCTACAACGTGCCGATCCCCGGACCGGTGAACAGTTTTCTGGAACTGCTCGGGGCTGCTGCCACGCCCGGCGCACTTTTTGCCATCGGCGCCTCTCTGGCGGGCAAATCGGCAGAGCGTGTGGCCGTCGCAGGCTGGCTGACATTCTGCAAACTGGTTCTGCACCCCGCTGCCGTAGCGGTAGCCGCACTGCTGATCTTTGACGTGAACCCCTATGCGGCTGGCGTCATGATCGCTGCCGCAGCACTGCCAGTTGCTGGCAATGTCTACATCATCGCGCAGCACTATATGGTCGCCCCCGCCCGCGCCTCTGCCGCGATCTTTCTGTCGACCGTGGCCAGCGTCGTCACGCTCTCGGTCGTCATTGCTTTGGTGATCCGCCTCGGCTAGCCCTTGGGGTAAGCGAGGAGGCACAGAATGAAGACTATATCAGAGAACCGGTGCTTTGGCGGTGTGCAGGGGGTCTATTCCCATGCCTCTGACGCCTGCAAATGCGAGATGACCTTTGGCCTGTTCCTGCCGGAAGAGGCGGCGCATGGCCCTGTTCCGGTGCTTTGGTATCTTTCCGGCCTCACCTGCACGCATGAAAACGCGATGACTAAAGCGGGCGCGCAGGCCTGGGCCGCGGAACAGGGGATTGCTGTCGTCTTCCCCGATACCTCGCCAAGGGGTGAGGGCGTGCCAGATGACGAGGCCTATGATCTGGGGCAGGGGGCAGGCTTTTACATCGACGCGACAGAGGCGCCCTGGAACGCACACTTCAAGATGTGGACCTATGTGGCAGAGGAACTCCCCAAGCTGCTGGCTGACAACTTCGCCCTCGATATGGACCGGCAAGCGATCACTGGCCATTCGATGGGCGGGCATGGCGCGCTGACGATGGCGATGGCGCTGCCGGGGCGTTTCCGGTCCGTCTCTGCCTTTGCGCCAATCTGCCACCCGACGCAGAGCGACTGGGGCCGCAAACAATTTGCGGCCTATTGGGGGGATGAGGCGAACTGGGGGCCGCATGATGCGACCTTGCTGATGCAAGGCGGCGGTTTTGACGGCCCGATCCTGATCGACACTGGCACCGATGATCAGTTTGGCGATCTTCTGGGAACCGAGCATCTGGCGCAGGCCATGGCCGAAAAGCGGCAAGAGGGGCAGGTCAGGTTGCAGAAGGGCTATGATCACTCCTACTTCTTCGTCTCCAGCTTCATGGAAGAGCATATCGCGTTCCACGCCGAGGCGCTCTACCGATGATTGTCGCGCCGCAGGTGCGCGGATGATCTATGTTGATGCCGACGCTTGCCCTGTGAAGGCAGAGGTCGAACGCGTCGGCACGCGGCACAAGCTTCGGATGTTTGTCGTTTCCAACGGGGGCATCCGGCCCTCGCAAAACCCGTTTGTGGAAACCGTCGTTGTCCCCGATGGGCCCGATGTGGCGGACAAGTGGATCGCCGACCGTGCCGGCAAGGGCGACGTGGTGGTAACCGGTGACATCCCACTCGCCGCGCGCTGCATCGAAAACGGCGCATTGGTGATCAAGCACAACGGTGAGGCGCTGACGCAAGCCAACATCGGCAACGTGCTCGCCACCCGCGACCTGATGGCCGACATGCGCGCCGCCGACCCATTTCGCCAAGGCGGTGGGCGGCCATTCAGCAAGGCGGACAGGGCGCGGTTTCTCGACGGGTTGGAGCGGGCGGTGCGCGCCGCAGCGAAGGGATGAAGGCGCTTTCGCCCACCGCGCAAGGTGCGCTTTGCGCCACCATCGCGGTCATCTTTTTCTCCATCAACGACGTGGCCATCAAGTTTCTCAGCGGCGGCTATGCCCTGCATCAGGTTGTGCTGATCTGGTCGGTCATCGGGCTGGCCATCATCGCCTTCATCATCGCGCCGATGACCTCCGGCTGGTCCGTTGCGCGGACAAAGCGCTTGCCGATGCATATGCTGCGCGGGCTTTGCGTGGTCTTTGCCAATATGACCTTCTTTCTGGGGCTGGCCGCGATGCCGCTGGCCGATGCCGTCGCGATCTTCTTCATCAGCCCGCTGGTGATCACGCTCTTTTCCGTCATTTTCCTTGGTGAAAAGGTTGGGCCCTACCGCTGGGGGGCCATTGCTGTTGGGTTTGTCGGCGTGTTGATCATGATGCGTCCCGGGACCGAGGCGTTTCAGGTCGCCTCCATCCTGCCGCTGATTGCCGCCTTCTGCTATGCCGCAATCCACATCATCACGCGGCGGATCGGCGGAACGGAGAGTGCCGCGACAATGGCCTTCTACATCCAGATCATGTTCATCATCGTGGGTGTCGCCTTTGGGCTGACGGTGGGTGATGGGCGATTTGGGGGTCAGAGCGACCCGTCGCTTGCCTTCCTGCTGCGGGCGTGGGACTGGCCGCTACCCGCCGACTATCCCTATTTCCTGATCATCGGGATTGGGATCGGCGTGGCTGGCTATCTGATCAGTCAGGCCTACCGGATTGCCGAGGCCTCTTTCATCGCGCCCTTTGAATACCTCGCACTGCCAATATCGGTAGTCTGGGGAATGGTGGTCTTTGCTGAATACCCGGGTGGTTGGGATTACCTCGGGATGGCGCTGATCCTTGGCGCCGGGCTCTTTGCCATTTGGCGCGATGCCCAGTCCCGCCATGCGACTTTACAGCGTCCCTTGCGCAGGTAGGGTGGCGGCATGACAGATGTGCAAGCAGTGATTTTCGACATCGGCAACGTGCTGATCGAATGGCAGCCGGAACGGTTTTATGACAGCGTGATCGGGCCTGCGCGGCGCAAGGCGATGTTTGCAGAGATTGACCTGCACGGCATGAATGACCGGGTGGATCGGGGGGAAAACTTCCGAGAGGTCGTTTATGCGACGGCGGATGAATACTCCGCTTGGCGGGACGAAATCCGCATGTGGCACGACCGCTGGATCGAGATGGCCGCGCCGCAGATTGATCATTCTGTGCGTCTGCTCCGCGCACTGCGCAGCAATGGCGTGCCCGTCTTCGCGCTGACGAATTTCGGCATCCAGACGTTTGAGATTGCAGAGCCTGTCTATCCGTTCCTGGGCGAGTTTGACCGACGCTACATCTCTGGCCACATGGCTGTGATCAAACCCGAAGCACGGATCTACGAAATGGTGGAGGCCGATTGTGGCCTGCCCCCGGAAAGCCTGCTCTTCACCGATGACCGGGCTGAAAACCTTGCCGCCGCCACAGCGCGTGGCTGGCAAACCCATCTTTTCGAGGGACCGCAAGGATGGGCGGATCGGTTGGTTGCGGCCGGCCTGTTGTCGCCGGAGGCAGCACAATGACCGTCATGATCCCCTTTGAAGAAGGTGAAAAGAATCTGGATTGGCTAGCCCTGACAGAAGCGTTGGCCAAAGGGCACGATGGGCCAAAGGCCGAGGTTGCAGATGTTTTCCTTTACGAAGGGGACAACACGCTCCTGAACAGATCGGCATGGATTGCCGGGCTGGGGCTCGCCATCAAATGCGCGACGATCTTTCCGGGCAACAAGGCAGCAGGAAAGCCGAGTATTGCCGGGGCAGTGAACCTCTTTTCCGGCAAGGATGGGGCGCTGGATGCCATCCTTGATTTTGCACTTGTGACCAAATGGAAGACAGCGGGCGATAGCCTCTTGGCTGCGCGCCGTCTGGCGCGGCCTGACAGTCGAACGATCCTGATCGTGGGCGCGGGCACCGTCGGCCAATCGTTACGGCAGGCCTATGGGGCGGCTTTTCCTGACGCGCAATTCACGGTCTGGAACCGGACGCGTGCCGGGGCAGACGCCTTGCAGACCGCCTATCCGGATGTGGCGGTTGCCGACGATCTGGAAGCGGCAGTGCGATCTGCCGACATCATCACATCTGCCACCATGACGACCGAACCGATTATCAGGGGTGACTGGCTGCAGCCCGGCCAGCACATTGACCTGATAGGCGCCTACCGCCCCGACATGCGCGAAGTGGATGATACCGCGCTTCACCGCGCGCGCGTCTTCGTGGACAGCCGCGAGACCACTATTGGCCATATCGGAGAGTTGAAGATCCCGATTGCCGCCGGGTCTTTCAAGGCTGAGGATGTGGTGGCCGACTACTATGAACTTGATGCGTTTCGCCGTGCCCCCGATGACATCACCCTTTTCAAGAACGGGGGCGGAGCGCATCTCGACCTGATGACAAGTCGCTACATACTGGAAGCGTGGCAGGGTTCACGCTAAGACTAGCGCGGGGGCGGGAGTCTGATAGGTGGTTTTGTGCTGGGTTGGGTGATTGCCGTCGCTGCGTCTGTGGTGCTTGTCATCGCATTCGTCTGGCCGTTCGTGGTAGAGCGCCGGCGCCCCGCCATCGGCGCGACCGAGCGGCATGGGGCCCCCGGTGAGTTTGCAGCGCTGTCGCAAGGCGTCACATACTATCGGTGGTTCGGTCCGCGCCGCGGTCGCGTGACGATCCTGATCCCCGGCCTGACGACGCCAATGATTGCGGTTGAAAACGTGGCCGAAGGTCTGGGTGAAATGGGGTACCGCGTGCTGACCTATGACCTTTACGGACGGGGCCTGTCAGACGCGCCAAAGGGGCGACAGGACCGGGCGTTCTTTCTGCGGCAATTGGTGGATCTGTTTGCCTATCACGGGTTGCGTGATGAAATCACGATTGCGGGCTATTCCATGGGTGGCTCCATTGCGACAGCATTTGCCGCTGAGAACCCGCATTTCGTCCGGCGTGTGATGCTATTCGCGCCCGGTGGGATCATCGTGCGTCCCAGCTTGTTCAGCCGGATCTGTACCCGGGTGCCGGTGCTTGGCGACTGGTTGCACGCGGTCTTTGCCAAGCGGCGCTTTCTGCGCGGAATACCTGAGCGGCCGATCAATGCCCATGTGGCGGACGTTTACCGCGCGCAGGCAAAGGTGCTCGAACGGCGCGGCTATTTGCCGGCAGTTCTGTCCAGCCGGCGCGGCATGCTGGCCGAGATGCAGGAGAAGGAGCACCGGCAACTGGGCCGCCAGGGGATCCCGGTTGTCGCCGTATGGGCGGGCGATGATTCCGTGATCCCGTTGCGCGGAGTCGGGCTGCTCGGGCTCTGGAACCGGAACGCACGGCAAGAGGTCGTGAACGGGGCAAGTCATGACTTGCCCTACACCCACAGTGATCGGGTGCTCGCCGCGTTGAAGATCGCCTTGCGCAACTAGGGGTCCAGGCACGCATGCAGAACGATAGCCCCAAGCTATGACGGTCGAGGATACCTATGAAGCGGCGATTGCGCGCGGCACGCTGCAACGCGATGCCGCGCAGGTTGCCGCCCTGCCAGAGCTGGAGCGGGTGCGCAGTGCTTTGCTGGCCCCGGTCAAGAAAGGCGGATTATTCCGCAAGGTGACGGTAGAGCAGATCCCCGGTCTCTATCTTTGGGGTGGGGTCGGGCGCGGCAAGTCCATGCTGATGGACCTGCTCTATGATCTGGTCGAGGTCCCCAAACAGCGCATCCATTTCCACGCCTTCATGCAGTGGGTGCATGCCGAGATGACCGAAGCGCGCAAGCAAGGTGTGGATGACGCCATTGCTCCGGTGGCTGCGAAACTCGCCGGTGACGTCCGTTTTCTCGCGTTTGACGAAATGCAGATCACTGACATCACGGATGCGATGATTGTCGGACGCCTGTTTGAGGCGCTGTTCGCCGCGGGTGTTGTCGTGGTGACGACGTCAAACCGCCCGCCTGATGACCTCTACAAGGATGGGTTGAACCGGAAACTCTTTCTGCCTTTCATCGCGCTTTTGAAAGAGCGGATGGTCGTGCATGAACTGGCAAGCGCCACGGACTACCGGCAGGACCGGCTGGCTGGTACGCCAAGTTACTTTACGCCGGTTGATGCAGATGCACGTGCAGCGATATCGCAGATCTGGGCAGAGCTTTCAGAAGGGCGGTCAGAAAAGCTGACCCTGCACGTCAAAGGACGCCAAGTGGAAATCCCGCATTTCCACAACGCCGTGGCGCGGGCAAAGTTCTTTGACCTCTGCGGCAGGCCGCTGGGGGCGGCGGATTACCTTGCCCTGGCTGAGGCTGTCCGGGTGCTGATCCTCGAAGAGATTCCTGCCCTGTCGCGCCATAATTTCAACGAGGCGAAACGGTTCGTGACACTGATCGACGCGCTATATGAGGCGCGGGTCAGGCTGATCTGCTCGGCGGCCGCACAGCCAGAGATGCTCTATGTCGAAGGAACGGGGACGTTCGAGTTCGAGCGAACCGCCAGCCGGTTGCGGGAAATGCAGTCGGCGGATTGGGTGGGGTGAGAGTGTGGGGCGGTCAAATGGCCGGTTTGAGCCCAAAGTACAGAATGCTGCGACCTGCGCCAATGTCAGCTTTTCTTCTTACGCTCTTCCAGTGAGCTGCTTAATCGTTCCAGCAGTTCCGCCAATCTGATCTGATCATTTTCTGGCAGGACGTCGGCGAAAAGCGCAGTGTTTGTCTCGACCAGTTGGTCAATGATCTCTTCAACCAAGTCAGCCCCTTTCAGCGTAAGTCGGACAAGGCTGCTTCGGGCATCTTCCGGGTTGGACAAGCGTTCGACCAAGCCCTTTTCTGTCAAACCCCTGAGCATTTTGGCCATGCCGCTAGAACTGGCTTGGGTGGCAGCATAAAGCTCCGTCGGGCTCATCGTGAATTCGTCATTTGTAAATCGCAAAGCGCGAAGAACCAAAAATTGTGTCCAGGAGACCCCAAATCGTGCGGCTACCTTGCTGTCGCTGTCCCAAACAAAATTGCGACTGCGAAACAGCCCCGAAACGATACGGGTCGTCGTATTGGGTGTGACCGACCAAGGTCTCGGTTTTGCCCTTGGCAAAAGCGCTCTCCGTCATTGTTTGCCACAAATTGCCCGGAACCACTTGCAGACAACAAGATGTAAATATACCTCTCTAGAGAGGTAAAAGGAGAAGAGATCTTGGCACAGGAAAAACATGGATACGTTGTACGGGGTCTTCTGGGCCTCCTTGCCGTTGTGATGCTGCTCTTTACGTTGCCCGCCTATCTGAACACCTCGGCCAATCCTGGACTGGCCAACCTAACCGGAGAGGCCGCATCATTGGGGTCAGTTGCAGGTGCGTTCTTGGCACGACAACTGGGCCTTGCATTGATCGCCCTTTATGGCGCGTTGAACGGAACAACCCAGCCTGTAATGATCGGTGCTTTTGCTATGGCGTTCTTGAATTTGCATGATGCTGTCTTCCTATCAGCTTTCGGAAACGTGGGCCCCGGTGCTATCGCAGGGCTGGTCCTCGGTGGCTTGGCTGTCGTCGTGATGGTGCTGACATGGCGCGGTGCGCGAACATGAAACTCACAATTTTCGGGGCCACAGGAACAGTCGGGACCGCGCTGATCCAAGACGCGCTGGCGAAAAAGCACGACATCACCGCGCTGGTAAGGAGCCCTGCAAAGATCAGCGCCTATTCCGATCGGGTGAACGTTGTCGTCGGCGACTACTTTGATGCAGACGCCCGAGCACGCGCTCTTGAAGGTGCTGAGGCGGTTCTCACGACAATCGGCCCGCCTATGAAACGCGCCCCAAACAACGGCGAGTATCAAAAGGCGATGACCGAACTCATCGGACAGATGCAGAATGCAGGAATACAGCGCATCGTTGCTGTTGGCGGTGCGGGATTGCGCCTTGGAAACGAAGAACTGCCCCTACCTCGCAGGATTATGCGACTGATGCTCCGCCTTTTGGGGGCAAAGGGTATTGGGACAAGGAACAAGAGCACAACACGCTGTTCACATCGCCACTGGCGTGGACGATCCTGCGCCCCCCGCAGGTTGCTCCAGTGTCTGGAGAGTTTGTTGTGTCCTTGGACCGTCCTGAAGCGTTCAAAGCGGACCCGATTCAGCTGGCCCGCCACATGATGGCAAACCTCGACGATCCTGAAACAGTTCGCACGGCACCGTTTGTCGCGACGAAGTGAGTCCACTGTCACTGGCAAACCCTAGTCTCTGGCGTCGCTCCCCGAAGCCGTCATTCGCGCAGCCGCAGCGAAAACCCGGTTTGTCCCGCAAAGCCGCCCTTCCCCTCAAATCGGCAAAAACTGATCTGTCCCCGCATCATAAGCCTCCAACCGCCCCTCGCCGATGTCGTGCCAGAGGCCGTGGATGGACAGCCTGTCTTCCTCCACCGCGGATTTCAGGAACGGGAAGGTCATCAGGTTGCCGAGCGAGATCACGACCGAGGCTTTTTCCAGCGCGCGCTTGCGTGTCGCGTCATCACCCTCAGGCAGGTCGTCGTAGCCGTGGCGCAGGATATCCATCCAGCGGCCGACGAAGCTGATGCTTTCCTCTAGCTCCGGCGCTTTGCCGGCACACATGTTGTAGCAGCCCTCCACCCCGCCGCAGCCGGAATGGCCCATGACGATCAGATGCGCGACCTTCAGCCCCGTGACGGCATATTCCACCGCCGCCGACGTACCATGATGGTGCCCGTCCGGGTTATAGGGTGGCACAAGGTTCGCGATGTTGCGGTGGATAAAGAACTCTCCCTGATCCGCCCCGAAGATCGAGGTGATATGTACCCGGCTGTCGCAGCATGAGATGACCATTGACCGGGGATGTTGCCCATCTTCCGCCAGGCGCCGGTACCACCCGCGGTTCTCTGTATACACCGTTGCTTTCCAGCCATGGTAACGGTTGACCAGATACGCAGGTAACGGGCGGGCATACTTCATCGGTGTCGTCTTTCGCACGGGCAGGGCCCGTCAGGTGGCTACAGGCGGTCGCATCGGGCGACCTTCACTAGGCATACGTCGCATTTTCATGAATTTCGAGGAATTTTTCGCTTTGGCTTCAACCTTCTGGGAACCTTGATGGCCTAATTGGTGCGCATGAAAAACGTGACACCATTCCCCGATCCCGCTCTTGCTGCGTCCTCAGATGTGGTGGTTCTCAGCTGTCCGCATCAGATGCACTTCGATCACACGCCGTTGCTGCGTCTGTTCTCCGAGAAGTCAGAGCCAGAGGCCGAAGAAATCGTGTGCCGCATGCTCGAGGACATCGCATTCCAGCTAGATCTGATGCAGAAAGCGATTGCCGCCCATACCTTCGCGGATGTCCGGCGGCCTGCCAAACGGATTGAACTGGTCGCTGATCAGATCGGCCTGATGGAGGTCGCGATTGCCGCAAGCCACGTCGGCACCAGCGTCAAGCAGGGTGATGGCGTCGCGATGGAGGCGACAATGGCAAGGCTGGAACGCGGCTTTGACCTGGCCGTCAGCGAAATCTGGAGCTTCCGCCAGCTCTGATCCGGGGAAGGCCGCCCTTGCGGCTGGCGAAGTGCGCGTTAGGTTGGCGCCATTGTTGCAGCGATGGAACCAATTCATGTCACTTGCATTTGCCGAACCAGCCGACACCGCAATTCCGATCCGTGTCGTCACCAGTGACGACGTCGAAGCCGCGTTCGTCGATCTGCCAGAGGCGCAGCGGCGCTGGGCCGAAGTGCAAGGGTTTAACGGCGCCCTCGGACAGATCGTGCAGTTGCCTGATGCAGACGGCGGTGTCGCCACGGTGCTTGTTGGTTGGGGTACCCCAGCAAAGCGCGCGCGCGGCCGGTTCCATATGGGCAGCGTGGCGGCCAAACTTCCTGCTGGTATTTACCAGATTGAGAGCGGGTTGGAGGGCGAGGACCTCGAAGAGGCTGCGCTGGCATGGCTTCTCTCTGGCTATGCCTATGATCGCTATCGCAAACCCACACCCGAAGGCGCACAGCTTGTTGCCCCCGAAGGTGTCGATGCCTCTCGCCTGACGATCATCGCGAATGGTGAGGCGCTGACCCGCGAACTGATAAATACGCCTGCCTCCGACATGGGCCCGGATGAGCTGGAAGAAGCGACGCGCGCGCTTGCCAGTGAATATGAGGCGGACATCAACGTGATCACCGGCGACGACCTGATCATGGCGAATTTTCCGATGATCCACACCGTTGGGCGCGCCTCGGCCCGATTGCCCCGTCTGCTCGATATGCGGTGGGGCGATGATGGCCCGCAGCTGACACTGGTGGGCAAAGGGGTGTGTTTCGACACCGGCGGACTGAACATCAAACCCGGCGGGTCCATGGGGCTGATGAAGAAGGACATGGGCGGCGCGGCCACAGTGCTGGGCCTTGCCCATATGATCATGGCGCTGGATCTGCCGCTTCGCTTGCGCGTGCTGATCCCGGCGGTAGAGAACAGTATCGACGGCAGCGCCTTCCGCCCGCAAGACATCCTGACCTCGCGCAAGGGTCTGACGGTGGAGGTGAACAACACTGACGCCGAGGGCCGGCTGGTTTTGGCCGATGCGCTGACGCTGTCGGATGAGGATGAGCCTGACCTTGTGATCTCCATGGCGACGCTCACCGGGGCCGCGCGTGTGGCTGTTGGCCCTGATCTCGCCCCTTTCTACACCGATGATCACGGCCACGCCGCTGCGGTGGCAGAGGCCGCGGCGAAGGTCGCTGACCCTGTCTGGCGCATGCCGTTCCACGAACCCTACGAGGCGATGATCGAACCCGACATCGCGGACCTCGACAATGCGCCCAAGGGTGGCTTTGCTGGCAGTATCACTGCCGCCCTTTTCCTGCGCCGCTTTGTCGAAAGCCCCTATATGCATTTCGACATCTACGGCTGGCAGCCCGCTGCGGCCCCCGCCCGCCCCAAGGGCGGCGTGGGAATGGGGGCACGGGCCGTGCTGGAGGCATTGCCGAAGCTTTTGAACCTGTGACCGACCGGCGGCTGACACCGGCCAACGGGCGTGTTGCCGCCTTGCATCTGGCGGGGCAGGTTGACGCGCAGCAGTATCTGGAGGGCTGGCCGATGTCCGTCGCCCGACCGGTCGTCGATCTTTGTCCAGCGCCTGATAGTCCCCGTGACCGGCAACTGCTGCTGGGCGCGCAGGTGCAGGTCTTCGAAGATCGCGAGGGTTGGTCCTTTGTTCAGGCAGCCGATGGCTATGTCGGCTATGTTTGGAGTGAAGCCCTCACTGAAACCGTCGATGTGACCCATGCCGTCACTAGTGTGGCGACCCATGCCTATGTGGCAGAAGATTTCAAATCACCCGCGCATTTCCACCTGCCATTCGGGACGCGGGCCAGGGTCGTGGACGAGCGGCGCAAGTTTTTCGAAACAGATGTTGGCTTCATCCCCAAGAAACACCTGCGCGGGCTGGATCGACCGCTGACGGACCCGGCAAGTGTCGCGCAGCTGCATTTCGGTGTGCCCTACCTCTGGGGCGGAAATTCGACGCGTGGGATCGACTGTTCGGGTCTGGTCAGTGCGGCGCTTGGCGCCTGCGGGATGGACTGTCCCGCTGACAGTGACTTGCAGCGGGACGGGCTGGGCGCACCGGTGAAAGATGCATATCAGCGTGGCGACCTTGTCTTCTGGAAAGGGCACGTCGGGATGATGGTAGATGCCCAGACGTTGATCCACGCAAATGCCCACCACATGGCCTGCGTCTACGAACCAATTGCCGATGCGATCACGCGGATCAAGGCGCAAGGGGATGGTGAGGTTTTGGTGCGCAAACGGCTCTGAGAGCTATTCCACCGCGCGGATCAACTTGCGTTCCAGCACACGCAGAACCTGCCGCAGATCATTGCCCCTTTTCAGGATACGCCCATCCATCCCGATGACCGCATATTGCCCCTGCCGCATCCGCAGCTTGGGGCGTTTCTCGATCCGGTAGATCGGGTTTTCCGCCGTCCGCCGAAAGACCGAGAAAACGGCGACCTCGCGCAAATGAGAGATGCCATAGTCGCGCCACTCACCTGCGGCGACCATGCGCCCGTAAAGGCCGAGAATCACATTCAGCTCTGACCTGTGGAAAGCGACTTGTTCGGGGGCATGAAATTGGGAGGGGTTCTGCAACGTCATGCTGAAGATTTGCCCCGAACCCCAACAAAATCAAGCGTTTTGCGCGGCCTGCCTTTTTTCTGCCGCAAAATCACCGTCTCTTGGCCGCAACCGCTGCGCACTGCGAACACATCCGCCTGTCAAATATGGGAAATAGCGAAATGCTACCCCGATGTTGCGGTCAATAGCCCCCACCCAGTTCGTGACATCGGGGAACCTTTCCCAAAGCAGCGAAATCAGCCGCAGGTGACGCCGGAAATGCGTTCTGCTTCGTTGATCGCAAAGTTGATCCGCTCTGGTCTGAAATCCTGGGTGACCGCATCACCGGGCCGGATCACACGCACCATCCCGAGGTACAATTGCCTTTCAAGCACTGTGGCATCCTGCCCGATCAGGTCCGCGAATTGCGCGCGGCCGCAGGTATCGGGCAGCTCACCCGGTGTTTCAGGGGCAATGGCCGCGGTGCAACCGGCCAGAAACAGTAGGATCGCTGCGCGTTTCATCCTTTCAGTTTGCCCTGCCGCCTGAAATTGGCAAGCCCGATCGCAGGCTTTGGTTGAAATCAGTTGCAGTTTCGCGGATCGTCATCCCAGCAACAAGGGAGAGAGACATGCGGACACGTGCAGCCGTGGCGCTGGAAGCGGGCAAACCGCTTGAAGTGATGGAGGTGAACCTCGACGGCCCAAAGGCGGGCGAAGTACTGGTCGAGATCAAGGCGACGGGCATTTGCCATACGGACGAATTCACGCTGTCTGGCGCGGACCCAGAGGGGATGTTCCCGGCAATCCTCGGCCACGAGGGCGCGGGTGTTGTGGTTGAAGTTGGCGAAGGTGTCACCAGCCTGAAACCCGGCGACCATGTGATCCCGCTCTACACCCCTGAATGTCGCGAGTGTGAGTATTGCCTGAACCCGAAGACCAACCTTTGCCAGTCCATCCGCAGCACCCAAGGTCAGGGCGTCATGCCTGACGGCACATCGCGTTTCTCGATGCTCGATGGCACGCCAATCCTGCACTACATGGGCTGCTCGACCTTCGCTAACCACACTGTGCTGCCCGAGATCGCGCTGGCCAAGGTTCGGCAGGACGCGCCGTTCGACAAGATCTGTTACATCGGTTGTGGCGTGACGACAGGCATCGGTGCCGTGATCAACACCGCGAAGGTGGAGATTGGAAGCCGCGCGATTGTCTTTGGGCTTGGCGGCATCGGCCTCAACGTGATCCAGGGCCTGCGGTTGGCAGGTGCGGATCAGATCGTGGGCGTCGATCTGAACCCCGGCAAGGTCGACATGGCCAAGCATTTCGGCATGACCGATTTTGTGAACCCGACCGAGGTTGAAGGCGACATGGTCGCCCATCTGGTGGAACTGACGGGCGGCGGTGCTGACTACACTTTTGACGCAACCGGCAACGTCGATGTCATGCGGACAGCGCTTGAGGCCGCGCACAAGGGTTGGGGCGAAAGCATCATCATCGGTGTGGCCCCGGCGGGTGCGGAGATTTCGACCCGACCATTCCAACTCGTCACTGGCCGGTCATGGCGTGGCACAGCCTTTGGCGGTGCCTCTGGCCGCACCGATGTCCCAAAGATCGTGGACTGGTACATGGACGGCAAGATCGAGATCGACCCGATGATCACCCACACCCTGTCGCTGGATGACATCAATAAAGGGTTCGATCTGATGCACGAAGGCAAGTCCATCCGGGCGGTTGTTGAGTTTTGAACACGGCAACACTGGACGCATTGGCCCGGTCGCTGACCGGGCCTTTTGCGTTTTGTGGTATTGCGGTGCGGCAAGGGGCGGATGCGCATTTCGCGATTGGCACTGGCGATGGGATCGCCGCGGACCCGGATACGCTCTTTCGCGTGGCCTCTATCTCCAAGATGGTGACTGCTGCCGCCTTTGAGGTTGCAGCAACAGGCGCTGGGCTGGCGCGCCCCTACGATGTGCCCGCGGCAGAGGTTCTCGGCTTTGATCTGACCCATCCACAGTGGCCCGCAACGCCCATCACCCTGGGTATGCTGATGACCCATACGTCGGGACTGTGGGACGAGGGCGGGTATCTCTTCGATGGGCCGATCCCTGTGCAATTCGACCCGGACGCGATGTTCAGCCCCGAAGAACCGGGCACGTTCTTTCGCTACTGCAACCTCGGCTACATCCTGCTGGCCGCGGCGGCCGAGAAGCTCTCAGGCAGACGGTTTGATGAGATTGTCGCGAAAGATGTCCTTGGCCCGCATGATATCGCAGGTGGCTTAAACTGGGTCGGCGTCCCGCCGCCTGCGATGAGGAACACGCTCCCAACTTACAGACATGATGGGCAGACATTTGCGCCACAGATCGACGCGCCACCGGTGCATCCCAATCTCACCAGTTGCCAGCTTGGTTTAGACACATGGCGCTTTTCCCCGCAGGGCGGACTGCGCCTGTCGCTACGTGGGATGCTGACGCTTGCTGACGTGTTGATCAGTGCAAATGACACGCCTCTTTGGCAAACGGCAGACGGGCCGGGCGACTATCTTGATGGCCTGATGCAGGATTATGGCGCCGGGCTGCAGTTCCTGCCGGACCCCCCGTTCTACCCGCGCCCGCTGACCGGCCATTTCGCCAATGCCTATGGCTTCAAAGGAGGTGTCTGGCGCGACGGGGAGGCCGACATCAGCTTTGCCTATGCGCTCAACGGTCTACCTTTGGGTGACGAGGATGACGCATTGTGCAATGTAGAGCATCAGATATTCGCGGTCATCGCCGCCATGAAGGACAGATAATGCCCAAAGACCAGATGCTGCTCGCCGTTCTCATCGACGCCGACAACATTCCCGCCAAATATGCGCCCGACATCCTGCGCGAGATCACGACCTACGGCGAACCTGCTTTGCGCAGGGTTTACGGCGATTGGTCCAGCTCTGCGCTTGGCAACTGGAAGAAAGTGGTGGTGGAGCTTGGCCTTGTCGCCAATCAGGAAACCGCGAACACCAAAGGCAAGAATGCCAGCGACATCGGGCTGGTGATTGACGCGATGGATATCCTGCACACGGGCCGGTTTGATGGCTTTGTGCTGGTGTCTTCGGATAGTGACTTCACCGCGCTGGCCAACCGCCTGCGCGAAGACGGGGTAGAGGTGATCGGGATCGGAGAGGCGAAAGCCCCCGTTAGCCTACGCAACGTCTGTAATCGTTTCATCCTGATTGAGAACATCGTTGGGGAAGAGAAAGAGGCGAAACCGCGTAAATCCGACACCTCCAAGAATGACCGTCAACCGGCTGCCAATGCGATCCCTCTGGTGATCAAGGCGATGAACAGCATTGATGCCGAAGGGGAATGGTATTCACTGGGCCAGCTTGGGCAGTACATCACCCGGGCCAATCCCGATTTCGATCCGCGCACCTATGGCAGCGCGAAACTCAGTGATCTGTTGGAAAAGACAGGGCGGTTCGAGACTCAGAAACGGCAGGGACGCAACCTGGAAGTCAGACGCCTCGACTAGACGCCGTAGCGCGCAACAAACATCTCAACCGCGCCGTCCACCACGCGCATCTTCTCGGCCATTGTGAAGTCGTCGCTCATGTTGAAGACCATGCGGGGGAAAAGATCGGCCTTGCAAAGCTCATGCAATTGCTCGGCGGCGAGATCATAATCGTCCATCTTCAACTCGCCACGATCGACGGCCTTGTGAAAGAACTCCACAAGCCGGGTCCGGACGAGCTTGGGTCCGCTCTCGTAAAACTCCCGCCCAAGCTCAGGGAAACGGTCGCTCTCCCCAACGCAGATGCGGAAAATGCGTTGCCCGAAATCTGACGTAAAGAACTCCACCATTTCAATGGCAATGGCCGTCAGCACCTCACGCACGGGCGCGTCCATGTCGATGGTCTCGATCGCGTGATCCGCCTGGCGGGCACATTCAATCTTGGCGACCTGCATGAAGAGAAAGCGTTTGTCGGGGAAGTAGCTGTAGAGCGTGGCCTTGGAGACACCGGCGGCCTTGGCGATATCGTCAACCGAGGCACCCTCGAACCCGTCGGACAGAAACACTTGCCGGGCGCCTTCCAGCACCTGGTCAAACTTCCGGCCTTTTTTGAGTTCTGTTGTGCCGTCCGGCATGCGCTGCCCTCGTGATGTGGACCCAATCTATAAACCGGTCGGTTCACTTTGGGCAAGGTAAAGCATTCTGGCTGAAAACCAAATCACCTCTCGCTGCGATGCTGGCGAGAGGTGATCCGGGGCGTTTCGGCTGAAGATCGAAACGAATGAGGCAGCGATGGGGCAGGCTGGCAGAGGGGGATGAGGGGCCAGTCTAGGGGAGAAACGAGGCCCCATCGCTGCCCTGGCGCTACTTGGCAGGCGTGACGCAAGCAGAGCCAGAAACCGAAGTTACATCGCTGCAGCCTTGTGACACGTCTGGCGTGGGCTGTGGCGGGAAGGTCAGATGCGGCAGGTTTACCCCGAAAGACCCGGCAGAGGCGGGCGCGGCGATGCCGACAAATGCGGCGGCGGTCAGTGCAAAGACGAAGCGGGACATTGGTGTTTCCTTTTGTGCGGTTCACTGTCTGAATCCTTAACTAAACTGTTCAGTTCAGATTACAACACAAAAATGAACCGATCAGTTCAGTTTTTTGAAAACCGTCGAAGTGGACCAGATCTCATACGTCCCGCACCATCGTTGTGGCCGCGCCAAATTGGAAAATATGGCGCAGGATGCCGATGCTTTCGGTTTTCACCTCTTGGAAGCCTTCATACTTGTAAAGCGCCTTGGCCCGGGGGTTCGTATCCACAACGTCCAGCCGGACCTGACTGAAACCCCGCCTGCGCGCCTCTTCCGCGATCGCATCAAGCAAGGCTGTACCCACGCCCTTGCCCCGGGCCTCTGGCGCGACGAAAAGCCCGTCCATCAGGAACCGGTCGTTTTCCACGTCACGCTCCAAGGCGGCCAGTAGCAAAATCCGGATCGCCGCCCCAACCCAGCCGTAGACCCGGCGCAAATCGTGAAAGTCGCCGCCCACCATTGCGCCGTGGACGGTCTTGAACCCTGCCACGCCGAGCAAACGTCCATCGTCACCAAAGGCGCAGATCCCATGATCGTGCCGCAGGACCGACGTGATGAAGGCAAGCGCGCGGTACTTCGGTCCGAGTACAAACCCAAGCTTCTCGCCAAATGCCTCCCAGTAAAGGGCTGCAGCCTCATCGCGGTTTTCGCGGGGGATGCCGACCACGATTTTCATGTGCGCCAGCCCGTAAATGGCAGGAAGGGCACGGGGTCTCCCGGTGCAATGGTCATGGCGTCATCGCCGAGTTCAACCAGCCCGGTCGCCCAGCTGAGGCCCGACACCCGCCCTGATCCTTCCGAGGGGAACACCTGCACCTGTCCGTCTTCCACGCGCGCGCGCAGGTATTCGCGCCGCCCGGCTTTCTTGGATTTGGCAAAACCCGCGGGCAGCATGTAGCGGGTCGGCTCAGTCCATCCGCCGCCAGCCATGACCGAAAGGGCGGGTGCGGCAAAGATCAGCGCGCAGACCATGGCCGCCACTGGGTTTCCGGGCAACCCCAGCACCGGCACGCCACCCCACATGCCCATCGCGAGTGGCCGCCCCGGCTTCATAGCGATCCGCCAGAGTGCGAAGGACCCCGTGTCTTGCAAGAGCGCTGACATGTGATCTTCATCCCCTGCCGACGCCCCGCCTGATGCAATGATCACGTCACACCGCATTGCAGCCTCATCCAGCATCGCGCGGAGGGTTGTCCTGTCATCGGGCGCGCGGCCAAGGTCAATCACCTGATGACCCCAGCTTGCAACCTCGGCCAGCAGCATCGGCCGGTTGGCGTCATAGATCTGGCCTACATCAGCCGGGCCACCTGCGTCGCGCAGCTCATCCCCGGTCGACAGGATGCCAACGCGCAGCGCGGTGTGCACCATCACGTTACCCACGCCCGCTGCAGCCATCATTCCCAGATCGGCCGAGCGCAGATTGCGCCCCCTTTGCAGGATCACTTGGCCCGCTTGCATGTCTTCACCCGCCTTGCGTGCATTGGCCCCCTGTTTCACGGGCCCGTGAAAACGCAGCGTCTGGTGTGCGACGCTCACATCCTCTTGCAGCACAACTGTATCGACCCCCGCGGGCAGGTTGGCCCCCGTCAGGATGCGGATCGCATGACCGGGTGGCACCGTCCCATCAAACGGCGCCCCGGCCGCGGCGCGCCCGTTGACAAGCGGCAGGGTGATCAGCCCTTCCGGTGCTGGCCCAGCAAAGCCGTAGCCATCCACAGCCGCATTCGGGGCCGGGGGGTGCGCACGGGCGGCGGTAACATCCTCCGCAAGAAACCGCCCGTTGGCCTCATCCAGCGGGCAAACCTCCCTCCCTGTGATGGGTACAAGGTTGACTTTGAGATGCGCCAGCGCGTCATCAACCGGCGTCCAGTAGGCCCCTTGCGGCATCGCGAAGCAGTCGTTTTTGAGCATTGGCGGGGCAAGGCGCGCCCGCGCTGCGCGGTCCAGCATCGCCTCATGTCCCAGCCCGAGGATCGATCCTTCCGGGTTGGGCTCTGCTTCCAGCAAGACGGTCAGCTCCTGCGCTGGCATGGCCGAGAGCGCCTCCGCCAAGACCGTCACCTGATGCGCGTCCTTGATGCGGCCGGGTGGCAGGGTGTCGGCGACAGCCTTTGCAATCAACGATGGCCAGATTTCAACAATGGCGATTTGCCTGTCGCTGGGCTCAAACGGCCAGACGGAAAGGGCACTGCCAAACCGCGCGCGCAGCCGTGACAGCATCGGCAGCCCCATGATGACCTGACTGCCGACGGCACCTGCTCCGGAAAGCTGCCAGACCGGAAAGGCGCCCTTGGCCTGTTCCTCTGCCTCTCGCCTTTCCGGCATGCCGTGCCCCTCGCGCGCGCGGCCTTTGCGGGGCAGATGAGGGACATCACGTTTCAGCCCGTTCCCCCAGAACGGGCCAATGCCGGGGAAACGTGCATTGATTTCGCCGGCAAGGTCAAACCGATTGTTGGCCTCTGGCGCGTCAGCCACCCGAGCCGAAAACCAGTCCCAGACCGCAAAAGGATCGTCGCTGCCGGTGAGCGCCCTGCCAAATCCGGTAGGATAGCCAAAGGCGAAATCGAAGCCGGCCAGCACGCGGCGACCAGCGGCCTTTTCGGCCTCAAGAAAATCGGTGATCCACGCCTCTGCCACCTGCCGGTTCCGCATGTATTGGGCAGGCTCTGCGGTCCCGTCACGGGCCGCGCAAACCCAAATGGCATCTTTCTTTGGTGTTGCCCCACGGTCATTGCCGCCGGACCAGTCAACCATCAGGATCGTCGCAAAGCTCACAACCCGACCTCGCTGAGGATGAAATCCGCGATTTTGGTCGTGGAATTCAGGTCAAAGACAGGGCGGTCCAGCGTCAGCGGCGTGTCCGCCGCCACAGCGCGCACCGTCGGGTCGGTTTTTGCCAAAAGCGGGTGTTCGTTGACGGCGCGAAAGGCTTCGACTTTCGGGTGATCGTCACGCTTGTAGCCTTCGACCAGCACCAGATCGACAGGATCGAGTTTTGCAAGCAGCTCCGCAAGCGGCGGTTCGGGGGCGTCACGCAACTCGCTCATCAACGCCCATCGCTGGCCCGAGGACAGCAGGACCTGGCGCGCCCCTGCCTGCCTGTGCCGATAGCTGTCCTTGCCGGGCTGATCGACGTCAAACCTATGATGCGCATGTTTCAGGGTCGAGACCGTGAAACCGCGCCCGGTGATCTCTGTCACCAGTCGTTCCATCAGGCCGGTTTTGCCCGCGTTCTTGAAGCCGACGATCCCATATATCCTCATACCATCGCCCGTGCCTTGGCCAGATCCTCTGGCGTGTTGACGTTGAAGAACGCATCGTCATCGGGAAACTCTGCCATGGCAGCCCTGTGTGTTTGGGTCCAGTGTACGACTTTGCGCAACCCACCCTCCAATGCTGCGCGCAGGTCATCGCGCAACCGGACAGGCCAGAGACCAAAGGTTGGCTGCCGCCCACCGGGGCTGGCCGCAAGGGCGATGTCAGTGCCCGCCGCCTCCGCCGCCAGCATCAGTTGGGGGACCAGATCACACGGAAAAAACGGCGTATCTGCGGCTGCGGTGACGATCTGATCCGCGCCCTTGTCCGCGGCCCAATCCAACCCAGCGAGTACCCCTGACAACGGCCCGGCAAAGCCCGCCACGCTGTCCGGTACCACCGGGAGCCCAAGATCGGCGAACCGCGCGGGATCACCATTGGCATTCAGCGCCAGCCCGCCCACCTGTGGACCCAAACGGTCGATAACATGGCCCAGAATCGTGGTTTCGCCCAGCGGCAACAGCCCCTTGTCGCCGCCGCCCATCCGAGTCGCCTGCCCACCGGCAAGGATCACACCAAGGGGCACTTTCATTCCGAACCTTGCGTAAAGATCAAAGGCCTCTGGCAGGCGTATTTTGGGCGAGATAAAAAGCGCAAGCCTATGCTGCCCCCTTGCGCCCGGCTTTGGCCGGTTCATCCGCCACTTGGGCCGGATCTGCGTCGCGGATCAGCCGGTGTTCGCCCGCAAGGCAGACAAAGCGTTGCCCTTTCATCCGCCCGATCAGGGTCAGCCCGACCTCTTGCGCGATCTCCACCCCCCACGCGGTAAAGCCGGAGCGGGAGGCGAGCGTGGGGATCCCCATCATCGCGGTTTTGATCACCATTTCCGAGGTCAGCCGCCCGGTGGTGTAAAGCGTCTTGTCAGCGGGATCGACACCTTCCGACATCATCCAGCCCGCGATCTTGTCTACTGCGTTGTGCCGTCCGACGTCCTCCATATAGACAAGCGGCTGGGCGCCTTGGCAGAGCACGGTGCCGTGGATCGCCCCGGCCTCTAGGTAAAGCGAGGGGGTGCGGTTGATCGTGGATGCCAGCGCATAAAGGTCGGATGTACGCACCGGCGTATCCGGCAGCGTGACCCCATCTAGCCCCTCCATCATATCGCCAAAGACGGTGCCAACGGCACAGCCGCTTGTGCGGGTCTTCTTTTGCAGCTTGTCTTCGAATGACGTCTCAACCGGGGTGCGCACAACAACAACACCAAGCTCGTCGTCGTAGTCGACGCCTGTTACTTCATCCTCCGCCCGCAGCATTCCCTGATTGCGCAGAAATCCCAGTGCCAGGTATTCAGGATAGTCCCCGATGGTCATCGCCGTCACGATCTCGCGGGAATTGAGGTAGATGGTCAGCGGGCGCTCCTCGACCACATGCATGTCCACAGGCGCACCGTTCTGGTCCCGCCCTTTGACGGCACGGGTCAGACCACGCGCGGCCGTGTCGGGCGCGATCAGATAGGCGGATGTATCGGCGATCCTGGCCATTGTTCTTCCCCTTGCGCCCCGCTAAGGCTTGCGATGTGCGTGCTAAGGCTAGGGCAATGCAATGACAACTTCTACCGCGAATCCCGGCACACGGTCGGCCTATTGGGCCGGTTTCCGCGATGGTGCACCTTTCATCCTGATGGCGGTCCCGTTCTCGGTTCTCTTTGGCGTGGTGGCGACGGACGCCGGTCTGACACTGGCACAGGCGATGGGATTCACGGTACTGGTGATCGCCGGGGCCGCCCAATTCGCAGCGGTGCAGCTGATGGTCGAGAACGCGAGCATCGCACTGGTTCTGCTTGCTGCCCTGGCGGTGAACTTGCGTATGGCGATGTATTCGGCCTCCCTCGTGCCGTACCTCGGGCCGGCGCCGCTGTGGAAACGGGCCTGCATCGCCTACCTGAACTTTGATCAGACCTACATCACCGCAATCGCCCGGTACGAGGCACGGCCAGAGATGACCGTGCCGGAGCGTGTCGCTTACTTCTTTGGCGTGGCAACCCCGATTGCGCCAATCTGGATGAGCATGACGCTGGTTGGCGCGCTGGTCGGGAAGGCGATCCCCGAGGCCTGGGCGCTCGATTTCATCATGCCGATCATGTTTCTGGCGATGGTGGCACCCATGTTGAAATCACTCGCGCATGTCAGTGCGGCAGCGGTTTCAGTGTCTGTGGGTCTGTTACTGGTGGGGCTACCATCGGGGACAGGTCTGTTGATCGCGGCGGGTGCGGCGATGCTGACGGGTGCACTGGTTGAGATCTGGCAGGAAAGGCGTGGGGTATGAACTACGCAAGCGCAGAGATCTGGTTGATCATTGCCGTGATGGGCGTTGGTACGTTTCTGATCCGGTTCTCTTTCCTTGGGTTGATTGGCGACCGGCCGATGCCGCCATTTGTGCTGCGGCTCTTGCGCTACACGCCCGTCGCCGTGCTGCCCGGAATGGTCGCCCCGCTGGTGCTTTGGCCCGCGGCGACCGCTGGGCAATTTGATCCGGTCCGCTTGATCGCGGCGATTGCGACAGTGATGGTGGGGGTGTGGACGCGTAATGTTCTCTGGGCCATCGTCGGCGGTGCGGTGACGCTCTATGCCGGAATGGGCCTTACTGCTCTGCTCTGAGGGCGGCGCTGACTTCGCGTGCGGCGATGGATTTGTCGTCGTCATCGTTTTCGCGGAAAACGCGGGTTTCCACCCCGGGCAACTGGCCGAAAGCATCATCAAGATTGCCGGGAGACCATGTTTGCGGCAATCCCTCGAACCCCGGCAACTGCCGCAGCAAGCGTGATGTGACACGCGTGCAGTTTGCTGGTGGCACAGGGCCCGCGACGAGCGCGAGGTTCAATGCCTGCTCGGCCACTTCGGGTGTGACAAAGATCTTCTGGCTGACCACATAGTAGGTGATACGTGCGTGAAAGCTGACGTAGAAATCTTCGTACCGGGGGGTCGCGCCGAAAAGGACATCGTTGCGTTCCGGCATAATGTCCTGCTCCAGCGTCCCCGCAGGATCAAAAATCACCCGCTGGCTTGCATCAATCAGAAGTGCCGTATGCGCGCCGTTGTCAGAGCCCACGTTGCGCATTGTGAAGAGGTTCAGATGCGTCGGGCCGGTGCCACGATAAATGGCGCGCGCCACGACATCATCCGGCGCCCAGACCTCTTGCGCGGTACAGGCTGACAAGGCCAGTGGCAGACCGGCCAGAAACATACGCCGATCCATCAACGTGGATCAGATGGCGATCAGTGCGAGGAAGATCAAAAAGACGATGATGGCAATAGTGGCTTTCGTCGTCATGTTCATGAAACCGGCAAAGGTTTTTTCCTGTACCGTGATGTCCATTTCACCTTGCTTGTGTTCAGCCATGGCGTGGCTCCTCGTCGAGTTCCCAATTTTCATCCCGCATAGCCCAAATCAAATGGGCTGTCACGGGTTCAACTGGTCACAGTTTCGTCGCGCTCCAACCCGCTTGCGAGGCGGAAGCCGATGCGCTTGGGTTCGGGCTGGTCAATGTGCTTTGGGCTGGCAACCAGGCTGACGTTCAGCTGGCTGACATGCTGGATCAGCTGGGTTTTCGCCCCGGCATCGTTCACGCCGTAATACGTGATGATGTCAGGGTCATAATACCCCAGCCCCTCGATCCGGATCACACCGGCGTTTCCGCCGGTCAGCCCCAGCCCGACCTCATGATCATTGTCGAGCTGTTTTTCGAAGTTCTGGATGTAGAGGATGATCCGCTCATAGGCCCATTGCGCCGGGCTTTTGCGTTGTGTCGGTTCCGAAAGGGCGCTGGGCAGGTCGCGCGTCGACAGGCAGGGCGCGTCCGGGTCCGTGTGCACCTCGCGAGTTTTCGGCAGGATGTCGTTTTCCATCAGCTCTGCCGAGGTGTCGATCTGCATCTTGTCGTCTGTCATAGGGGCACCGCCGTCGTTTCCTTGATCTCCTCCATAACGAAACTGGCCGAGATGTCCGAGACAGAAATGCGTGAGGTCAGGCGCTTATAGAAGGCGTCATAGGCTGGCACGTCGGCCACACGGACGCGCAGCACATAGTCGAGATCACCGGTCATCCGGTAGGCGCCGACAACCTCGGGGAAACTCTGCAGCGCCGCCTGAAATTCCTGCAGCCATTTGCCGTCGTGATTCTGTGTCCGGATCAGGACCATCACGGTCAACGGCACACCTGCCTTGCCCGCATCCACCAGCGCCACCCGCCCGGTGATGACGCCCGACTGCTCAAGTTGCTTGATCCGCCGCCAGCAGGCATTGCGTGAGAGGTGGACCGCTGCGCTGACCTCATCCACCGATAGGCTCGCGTCACGTTGCAGCAGGTTCAGGATCGCGCGGTCTATATGATCGAAATTCTTATCCATCTTTGAGACTGTGTCCCAAAGTAAATGTTACTTGCAATCAGGAATGGGACAAATGTGATGATTGGAGTGGTTATTCTCTCACCAAACAGCACAAGAGAGGGATTTCATGTCTGACAGCACCCACACAGGTCACACTAGCGGCATCATCAACCGCCTGTTTCTGGCCCATCCGGCGACGGTGAATGAAAGCTACTTCGGTCATATGCGCTTTGCCTTTGGCTTTGCGTTCTGGCTGGCCGTTGCCGCAGGTGCAGCACTGATCCATGCGATTATCCCCGCACTTTGCGAAACTACCGCCAGCCGCATCCTGCGCCGCCTGACAGAGCGTATGCAGGCGCGTCACTGATGTGTCGCATCGCCGCCTACGCTGGCCCTGACATTCCACTCGAAAACATCATCATCCGGCCAAAGCACTCCCTGCTGGACCAAAGCAAACACGCGACCGAGGCGAAGCTGGCAGTGAATGGCGATGGCTTTGGCATCGCGTGGTATGACACGGCAGGCAGCCTTGGCCTTTACCGGGTGTGCTGCCTGCTTGGGCCGATGACAATCTGGTCGATCTTTGCCGCATGGTGCGCTCCGGCCATTTTATCGCGCATGTGCGAGCGTCCACAGTGGGTGAGACGAGTAGGGCGAACTGCCATCCGTTCCGACACGGGCGTTGGTCCTTCTGCCACAATGGGCAGATCCCGCATTTCCGTGCTGTGCGGCGGCAGATGCTGGCGGCGTTGCCGGATGATCTGTTTGAAGTTCTCGGCGGATCGACCGACAGTGAAGTGATTTTTCTGACGCTTCTCGCTAACGGTCTGGCAGAGGACCCGGCTGCGGCGATCCGGGCGACGCTCGACCAGATTGGCCCGGCTTTGGCGGCCCCGGTCAAACTGACCTGCGTATTCTCCGAAGGGGAAACGCTCTATGCGTTCCGGTATGCTTCAACGGGCGCGGCGCCAACCCTCTATGTCTCAGGCATCCTCGACAATGGCGGGCGTGCTGTCGCGTCAGAACCGCTGTGCGGTGTGGCATCGCGTTGGCAGGAAATCCCGCAAGACACGCTCTGCCGCGTGACGGCGGAGGGGTTCACGTTGGAGAGCTTCCGAGAAACAGCCGCGGCCTAGATCGCCTGATAGGCCCAAGCCCCGTCATCGCGCAGCGTCCGCGTGACCTTGCCAGTCTGATAGAGGTGGTTCATGTGCGCCACGGCCTCGACTAGGGCCAGCCCATACTCACCGCCCGGGCCGATCTGCCGTTTGAAGAGCGGCAGGAAGGATTCGCCCGCGCTACGCGGCTCTTTCAAATGCTCCAGAAGGCGGTTCAGTGCGCCGTGGTGGTTCTCGATCTTCTGGCGCAGGCGTGTGGGCAGTCCGGTGAAAGGCAGCTTATGCCCCGGCAGGACGAGGTGATCATCTCGGGCGATTCCCTGAAACCCCGCGCAGGACAACAGCCAGTCCCCCACAGGGTCTGCCTCTGGCTCTGTCGGGTAAACGCCGAGGTTGGGGCTGATGGAGGGCAAAAGTTGATCGCCACCGATGACCAGATTGTCATCCCGGCTCCAGAGCGTTGCATGTTCCGGCGCGTGGCCGTGGCCCATGCGAATGTCCCACGTGCGCCCGGCCATCGTGATCGTTCCACCATCGATCAGCCGTGTGTAACCCAGTGGCAGGGGAACAACGCAGTCCGCGAAGTTAAAGGGGCGTTCGGTCTTGCGACGGTCAAACTCTGCCGGATCCATCCCAGCCCGGCGATAGAAGTCCAGCGCCCGCGCATCCGGCACCTCCTGCACATCTAGTGTCAGCATCCGCGCCATCAGCCAGCCGGTGCGCGGCATGGCAAGTACCGCACCTTGTGCAATGAACCATCCGGCCAAGCCAACGTGATCCGGATGATGGTGGGTGACGACAACGCGGCCCACGGGCTTGCCTGCAAGTGGGCCATCCAGCAGTTTTTGCCAGATCGCGCGGCCCCGTTTGCTGGCAAAACCGGTGTCGATGATCGTCCAGCTATCGCCATCATCCAGAGCATAGACATTCACATGATCCAGCGCCATCGGCAGGGGCAGGCGCATCCAATAGACGCCGTCAGCCAGCGGCGTGGCCTCCCCCTCGGCCGGGGGTGTTTCCCATGGGTAGTTGATCATGTGTGGTCCTTTCGCCCCGCGTTACGGAAGCAGGGCGTGGGATGCAATGGCTCAGGCGGCCAGATCGTCTGCCGAGATGGCCATCAGATCATCCGCCCCTTCGCGTGCATGGGCCAGCAGCCCCGCATGCTCTGGCAAGAGGCGTTTGATGTAGAAGGTGGCAAGACGCAAGCGGGCGGCATCACCGGCCACGGCGCTGGCCAGATGCACATGGCCACCCAGCACGCGGGCAAAGGCCCGCAAGTAGGGCACGGCACCGGCAAAGCGGTCGTTCAGGTCATCGCGGGCGACCAGCCATTCTGTCGCTTCGCGCAGGCTCTCTGCGGATTGCCAGACAGCTTCGGCCAATTCCGGATGTGTGGCCTTGGCCGCCTCGGCCCCCTGTTCGATCTCTTCGAGCAGGCGGAAAGCGGCCTCCCCCCCGTCCATCAGCTTGCGGGCCACGAGGTCCATCGCCTGAATGCCATTGGTGCCTTCGTAGATCGTGGCGACGCGCACGTCGCGGGCGTATTGGGCGGCCCCTGTTTCCTCGATAAAGCCCATGCCGCCATGGACCTGAATGCCAGTGGCTGACACTTCGCAACCGATGTCGGTGCAAAAGGCCTTGCTGATCGGTGTCAGGAAGGCGGCACGCGCGTCCCATCCGGCGTCGTCTGTCGCTGTCGCCATGTCAATCGCCACAGCATTCATCAGGCTGATCGCGCGGGCGGCATAGGTCTCTGCCTTCATCGTGGTCAGCATGCGGCGCACATCGGCGTGTTCGATGATCGTGCCGGATCCACCAGCGCGGCCCTGTTTGCGGTCTTGCGCATAAGCAAGCGCGTGCTGCAACGCGGCTTCGGCCACGCCGACGCCCTGCACCGCCACGCCAAGTCGCGCATTGTTCATCATGGTGAACATCGCAGCCATTCCGCCGTGTTCGCGGCCCACGAGCCAGCCCTTGGCGCCTGCGTATTCCATGACTGCGGTGGGAGAGCCATGCAGCCCCATCTTGTGTTCCAGGCTGACGACACGCAGATCGTTTTTCTGCCCCGGCTTACCATCAGCGTCGGGGATCAGTTTCGGCACCATAAAAAGGCTGATGCCTTTCGTCCCCGGCACCCCATCCGGCAGGCGTGCCAGTACGAGGTGACACACGTTCTCGGTGAAATCATTGTCGGCCCAGCTGATGTAGATCTTCTGGCCCGTGATGCTGTAGGTGCCGTCGCCGTTGGGTTCCGCCTTCGTGCGCAGCGCGCCCACGTCAGACCCCGCTTGTGGTTCAGTCAGGTTCATCGTCCCGCTCCAGGCCCCAGAAATCAGGTTTGGCAGGTAGATGTCCTTGATCGTGTCGGAGGCGTGATGCTCCAGCGCCTCGATCTGGCCCTGGGTCATCAGGGGGTTCAACTGCAGCGACAGGCAGGCACTGGCGAGCATGTCGTTCACGCAGGTCGTCAGCGCCATCGGCAGGCCCATCCCGCCAACCTCGGGCGAAGCCGACATGCCAATCCAGCCACCTTCGGCAATCGCGGCATAGCCATCACCAAATCCGGGCGAGGTGCGCACGACACCGTTTTCCAGATGGGCGGGGTGCAGATCACCGGCGCGGTTCAAAGGTGCAATCACCTCTTCGCACATCTTTGCCGCCTCTGTCAGGATCGCTGTCGTCATATCCGGTGTCGCCTCGGCAAAACGCTCTGTCGCCGCCACCTCGGGGAATCCGACAACATGATCGAGCAGGAACTGAAAGTCGCTCACAGGTGCGCGGTATGGCATGGCATCTCTCCGGTCATTCTTGTGGCAGCTTGGCAAAGACCGCCCATGGGGCTATCCAGCGCCCCTATGCCGCAATCTACCCGAGCCCTGCGCCCCATCAATCAAAACGCCACGTCATGACTTCACACCGCACCCAGACGTTGACCGCTGATCCTGCCGGGCTGGCACGGGCGGCCCAACTGCTGGGGCAAGGGCGCCTTGTGTCTTTTCCAACCGAGACCGTGTATGGGTTGGGAGCGGATGCGCGAAACGACGGGGCGGTTGCGGCCATCTATGCGGCCAAGGGACGGCCTGCGTTCAACCCGCTGATCGTGCATCTGCCCGATATGGCCGCAGCAGAGCGCTATTGCATCTTCAATCATGACGCAGAGGTGCTCGCCGGTGCTTTCTGGCCCGGTGCGCTGACGCTTGTGTTGCCGCTCCGACCTGGGGGGGGTGTCTCGAAACTGGTTACAGCAGGGCTTGATACGCTGGCGGTGCGCGTGCCGGATCACCCTGTGGCGCAAGGCCTGCTAGCGGCTTTCGGTGGCCCTGTTGCGGCCCCGTCCGCCAACCCCTCAGGGCGTGTGAGCCCCACAACCGCTCCGCATGTTCTGGCCGGGCTCGAAGGCAAGATCGACGCGGTGGTCGATGGCGGGGCCTGTGCTGTCGGGGTCGAATCTACGATCGTGGGGTGTGTGGGTGCACCGACGCTTCTGCGCGCAGGCGGTATCCCTGCAGAAGCGTTGGAGGCTTGTCTGGGCCGCCCCCTGGCCCAGGCCGCAAACACGGAGACGCCGAACGCGCCGGGACAGCTTGCCTCGCACTATGCGCCGAAAGGTAAGGTGCGTCTTGACGCACCCTCCGCCCGGGAAGGTGAGGTTCTGCTTGGTTTTGGCCCGGTCGATGCGACACTGAACCTTTCACCCGCCGGCGACCTGACAGAGGCAGCGGCGAACCTATTCGCCCATCTGCATGCGCTCGATGCGATGGGGGCCACCGCGATTGCCGTATCGCCCATTCCCGATCACGGGCTGGGGCAGGCGATCAATGACCGTTTGCGCCGCGCCGCCGCACCGCGGGATGCAGGGCAGGCATGAGTACCCCCTGCATCATCTGCGTGGCGATCACCGGCTCTCTGCCGCGCAAATCGGACAACCCCGCGGTCCCGATTACGGTGACGGAGCAAATCGAAAGCACCCATGCGGCGTTCGAGGCGGGGGCGAGCATCTGCCACGCCCATGTGCGCAATGATGATGAAAGCCCGAGCAGCGACCCCGACAAGTTCGCGGCCCTGCAAGAGGGGATTCGCAAATACTGCCCCGGCATGATCGTGCAGTTTTCCACTGGCGGACGCTCTGGCGCCGGGCGTGAGCGGGGCGGTATGCTCGCACTACGGCCCGACATGGCCTCCCTTTCCGTCGGGTCAAACAACTTTCCCACGCGGGTCTATGAAAACCCGCCCGATCTGGTGGCCTGGCTTGCTGCCGAGATGATCAAATACGACATCAAGCCCGAGATTGAGGCCTTTGACCTCTCGCACATCTTTCAGGCAGTAGAGATGCACGCGCGGGGCGAGATTAAGGATTTGCCTTACATCCAATTCGTGATGGGTATTCGCAACGCAATGCCTGCGGACCGGCGGGTCTTTGATTTCTACGTCGAAACGGTGCAGCGGCTGTTGCCCGGCGCACCTTGGTGTGCCGCAGGGATCGGCCCCGACCAGATCGTTCTGAACGAATGGGCCATCGCTGCCGGAGGGCACGTCCGGACGGGGTTAGAGGACAATGTCAGGCTGGACCGACATACATTGGCGCCATCCAACGCCGCACTGGTCGCGCGGGCCGCCGAGATTTGCGCGCAATACGACCGCCCAGTTGCGGATCCAGCGACCGCGCGTGCCATCCTTGGGCTACAGCGGTCAAAGCAAGCCTGACGGGTCGTTGTAAACGGCGCAATCGGCACGCCTTTGCCACTGTTGCAGGTCAGGCATTCTAGACTTTGCGCGTAACGCAAGACGGTTACTGTTTCTGCATTCTTAGGGGGACAGATAAATGATTCAGCATTCAGCCACTCATATTGCTTTGATTGCTACCGTTGGTCTGACTGCTTGTGGCGGCGGCGGAGGTGGATCTGACGTTCCGCAAGCTACTGTACCGCAGTTCAGCAACAGTATCGCAGCCGCGTCCGGACCAGCCGTCACTGCGCACTCGGGACCGGCAGTTGGCATTGGCACGACGGTTCCTTTGGCAGCGATCCTGATCCGTGACTTCACTTCAGAAATGGCAACAGATGGCTCGGCGGATCTGATCCTGAGAATTGCCGGTACCGACTACCGGCTTGCACAAGATCCGAACACCGGCACCTATCTTGCAACGACACCCGCCCTCAATCTTGCGGTTGAGCTGGCGGTTTCGGATGAGGCGAGCCTCATGTTGCTGGTGACCGAAGACAGCTCCGCCTACTTCGGTTCTTTCCATGACTTCGGCAATACGATCAGCAGCACGGCACCGCTTAGCGGTACTTCATATTATATCGGGCCTGCCGCCTATGTCGCGACCATCACAGGCGTAGGTGGCTCCGCTGGCAGTGGAGGCTTTGTCTTTGAGACCGACTTTGATGCAGCGCTTGTTGACGGGCGGATTGCTTTGCAGGATCTGAATGGCACGGGTTTCAATGTCGATTTTGAAGATGCTCCAATTCATGCAACCGGGTTCTCAACATCGAATCTGCAGGTTGGTGGGCTTGCAGGGATCACAGTTGTTGGCGAACTGCAGGCAAGCTTCTACGGCTCGGACGCCCGCCAGGTAGCCGGAACCTTTGCGCTAGAGCGCGACTCTGATCTCAATATGTCCTCGGATCAGTTCCTGTCAGGCGGGTTTCTGGGCAATCAGCAGTCGCCTGCAGCGATTGAGGCGCTCCTGAATGGTGACCCTGTTCAGGTCTCTGACGGCGAGCGGATCGTGCTGGGGTCGGGCTCTGTTGTAGGTGGATCGGGATCGGTCTACCCGGATGGATCGTCCAGCTACTACAACTCTAACACGGGTGTCAGTTTCGGCGCGGATGGTGGCGGCTGCTACTACGTCGGTGACTGGTCGAACTGCTGATCAGCCCGCGTTTTCGCGTTCGATATAGGCGCGCAGTTCTTCGGCCTCGCGGCGTGCTTCACGCAGCCCGTCCATGGCGGCGCGCAGCTCCGCCTCGGTCTGGCTGAGCTGGTTTGTCATCTCTGCCTCGCGTTGCTGCAGATAGGTGATCGCCTGGTCGCGGGTTTCTTCGGCCTCGTGCAGGGCCTGCGCCATCTTGTCCAGTTCACCGATCTCGGCCTTTGTCACCCGGGTGAAGCGATTCACCAGCCAGCTTGCAAACCAGCCCAGCATGAACGCCACGAAAAGGATGACGGCAGTGGCAATGATGAATTCGGTGCGGTTCATGGGCTGTCTTTACTCGCTTTCGGGCGCGGCTGCATCATCATTGTCAACGGGCGCTTCTTCCGTCTCCAGGCTCTCTTCGATTTCCTCGGCCAGCGAGTCGAGCAGGCTTTCCTCATCCACCGTCGCTTCCGGCACGATCAGGCTGAATTCGATGCGGCGGTTCAATTCGCGCCCTTCTTCGGTGTCATTGTCGGCAATCGGGTTTTCTTCGCCGAAGCCAATCGCCTCAAACGTGCCGACCGGCACGCGGCGGGCGCGCAAGGCGGTCAGCACGGCATCCGCCCGGTCCTGTGACAGCTGCTGATTCATCACCTCGCGCCCCTGGCTGTCGGTAAAGCCCGACACGCGGATCGGCAGGTCACCGCATTCGCGCAGGATTTCTGCAATATCGTCGACAACCGGCTGGGTTTCGAGTGTGAGGTCGGCAGAGCCCGGGTCAAAGGTGATCTTGCGGCCTTCGGTTGTCGCGATGATGCGCGCGATGCATTCCTCTGGCGTTGGCAGGCTGGCGACCGGGTCAAGCTCTTCCACATAGGTCACCGCGATATCGAAATCCGCGGTCTGGCCCAGTTTCTCGATCAGTAACCGGGTGATGGCGGCATTGGCATTTGCGTTGCCTGTATCGCCACGGATGCTGAGCGTGGTTTCCTCGACCACGGCCGCGCCGTTTGACAGTTGCGACAGCGCCTCGATCCCGGCCAAGACCCGCACCGACCAACCGTCAGGCATCCCCTCGGCGAGGCGTGTGCCCATCGTGATGTTGCGGCCAGCGAATTGGGCGACGGCGAAGTTTTCGACGACGGTATTGGTCAGCGCGTCCGGCACACCGCCACGCAGCTGTACCTCGCCTTCGGGGCTGAGCGTCGCGGTAAAGCGTGGCGCATCTTCGGCGGCTTCTTCGACAGGTTGCGGCAGTTCAGATGTCAGCGCAAACGCGTCTGGCAGGTCATTTTGCAGGCGACCGACCACGCGGTTGAATGTGGCTTCGTCGGTGCCCAGCGCCGCGACAAGGGTCACATCGGTATCGGAGACGGTGACAGTGCCATAGCCCAGCGTATCAAGTGCGGTGATGGCCTTTGCCACAGCCTCCCCCCAGGCGCGCGATGGGGCGCCAAGGGCCAAGGTGCAATTGGCCCGCTCTTGAAACCCTGCCGTGGATGCCGCCGTTAGAATGGCGTCTCGCGCTTCTTCGGTGTCCGCAGCGCAGGCGTCAAACCGGGCGCCCTCTTCGTCCAATAGAAACCGTGTCGTGAAAGGCGCGATGACAGGGCGCGGTGCGCTGATACTGACGGCAAGGCGAACGCCCTCGGGCGTATTCCTGGCCAGTGCCGTCTCCAGACGTCGCTTTTCTTCGGGACTGTCGGAGATGGCGCTGACGTTGACCCTATCCGCATTGACCGAGATCTTGGATTTGCTCAGCAGGTCCAGCGCGCGTAGGGCGTAGTCGACGGCGTCGCGCCATGTGTCCGGTTCTGGATAGTCGGCCACCTCCAGGAGGTCCGTGACGGGCTGGCCGTCAGCGATGCGCGTGATCCTGCTGGCCAGCGCCTCACGATCTGTTGACGATGGGATCAGACCGATCAGGGAAACACCTGCATTGTTGCGCAGAATCTCTATGGCAAACGCGGGCGGTGCAATCTCTGCCGAATCGACAACACTCAGGTTGTCGATGACCCGGCTGGCATCCACCACGCCCCCAGCCGCCGAAATCGCGCGAAAGCGTACCGCTTCAGTAGGTGCGTCCCCTTCAAGGATAACCTGTAGCCCATCCCCAAGCACCGTGGCCCATTCATAGCCTTGATCCACAAGGGTTTCCTGCACGGCAATGACAGAACGGTTTTCGACCTCTGACACTGACCATTGCGCGGCAAAAGCTGCACTGACAGCAGCCAGGGCAAAGGCGATAAACCGGGCAAAGATAGCGGAGAGGCGCATAGGGCTCCAATTCGTGACGTGCGCATTGCATAGGCCCGCAGCGCGCGGGGTTCAATCACACCAGCAAGGCAACGGCAAAAAATGGCAGTGGGATCAGGCCCGCGTTTCTGTTGGAGCGAAATATCCGCAGCAGGCTGGCACCATCATCCGGGTCAAACCGCCCAAGTTGCCAGGCCAGATGCCAGCCCATCGCCCACGGCCCACCAATGGCGATTACCAGTGACAGGACAGACCGCTCACTGACCGCCAGCAAGACGGCCAAACCAAAGAGGATGATCGTCACGGTCGAGAACAGGCGCAGCCAGCGCCGCGAGTCCTCTCCGAAAAGCCGCGCCGTGGATTTCACCCCGATCAGCGCGTCATCCTCCACATCCTGATGGGCGTAGATCGTGTCGTAAAACAGTGTCCAGGCAATGCCTGCGCAATAGAGCACGATGGGCACTGGCCCGATGCTGTTGGTATGCGCGGCCCATGCCAGCAACGCGCCCCAGTTGAAGGCAAGCCCGAGGAAGATCTGCGGCCACCATGTGAACCGCTTGGCAAAGGGGTAGATTGCCACGGGCAGCAGTGCGAGCACACCCAGCGCGATGGCCGTGGGGTAGAAGGTCAGCAAAATCAGGAAGGCCAGCAGCGCCTGCACGACCATCCAGATCACCGCGCCGCGCACGGTCACCTGACCTGAGGGGATCGGGCGTGACCGGGTGCGCGCAACGGATCCGTCGATGTTCCGGTCGGTGATGTCATTCCAGGTGCAACCGGCACCGCGCATCAGGAACGCGCCAATGGCACAGCCGCCAATGGTCCAAAGGTCGTGATTGCCATAACTGTCCGTGGCCAGCACCGCCAACGCCAGCCCCCACAGGCACGGCACAAACAAAAGCCACGTGCCGATGGGCCGATCCGCACGGCTGAGCCGCAGGAACGGTCTGGTGATCACCGGCGCAAACTGGTCCACCCAGTTCCCGTCCACAGCATCAGCGACGGTGCCGTCAGGCTCTGGCGTCGGGGCGTTCTCGGTCATATGGTCCGGCCTATGGCATCCAAGGTTCGGCTTTATGTAGATCACCCGCTGGGGGCAGGGCAATCGGTTCCACTGTCGCGGGAGCAGGCGCATTATCTCTTTGGCGTGATGCGGTTGGCGAAAGGTACGGTGCTGTCGCTGATCAATGGGGTGAATGGCGAGTGGGACGCCGAAGTGGTTGAAGCAGGTAAGAAAGGCGGCGTGCTCCGCTGCTTGGCCCAGACTGCGCCCTTGCAATTGCCACCTGACCTCTGGTTCCTCTTCGCGCCAATCCGCAAGGAACGTACCGCCTTCATTGTCGAAAAGGCAGTGGAGATGGGGGCGGCCCGCGTCATGCCGGTGCAGACCGACTTCACACAAAGCGCGAACCGGGTCCGGCAGGACAAGCTGCAAGCCCACGCGGTCGAGGCGGCAGAACAATGTGGTGGAACGTTTGTCCCGCCAGTGGACGATCTGGCGAAACTTACGACAGTACTGCGCGACTGGCCCACCGCACGGCAGCTGATGTTCTGCGACGAGGCGCTGATCGGCGACCCGGTCGGCCTGCCCGACACACCCGGACCTTGGGCAATCCTGATCGGACCAGAGGGCGGGTTTTCATCGGCGGAACGAGAGCATCTGCGCAGCCTGCCCTTCACCCATCCCATCAGCCTCGGTCCACGGATCTTGCGGGCCGATACGGCGACGGTGGCCGCACTGACCGTCTGGCAACAGGCGCTGGGGGATTGGGCGACGTGCGTGAAAGCCGGATGCGACAAAGATCAAACCGCGTGATCGTGACAAAACTGGTGGACGCGGAAACGCTGGAGAAGATGGGGGCATCTCAGATGTCTAAAGCAACATCGAAGAACGAGGAGCAGTAGATGGCCTATAGCGCATTGTCAGGTATTCGACCCCAGGATGAGGACGCTGAATACAGTTCCTATTTTGAGTGGCTCGATGGAGACTGGAAAAAAATCGACATCTATGACGCCAGCCAAGACGGTGGAACCGTCGTCACGAGATTCAACTCAGGTCGTCGGATGAAGCCCGATTTCATGCCAACGAAGATAAAGCGGGTGGATCCGAACAGCCCCAGGACACCTATGCTTGATGTGGAGCGCTTCCCCAGCTGCTTTTTGGTGTGCAAAGAATTTAAGGACATCGTAGAAGAGTTTGAGCCGGGTGTTCATCAGTTTTTTCCAATGGAAATCTTCGAGTCCGGTGACAAGATTGCAGACTACTATTTGTTCAACATCTGCACGCGCCTCGACACGCTCCACCCAGAACTAACCTTTCCGCGTGATGATCGAGGGTTCTTACGCCCCGTCAAAGGGAAACCTTTTGCGCGAGTATTCGCTACCGCTGCAATTGGCGATCACCATATCTACGTCGACAAGTTTCTTGGTGGGACGTTGATGTCGAATGCGATCGGCGAGCGACTCAAACAGGCGAACCTTACAGGACTTAAATTGAGCGGGCCCCTGAAAGAAGCATAGCTCGGACTTTTCTTCAAAGGATTATCACATGCCATTTCCCCAAGGATTATTCCCAGTACCCACGTTTGAAGATGTGTTGGGCTTCAGCGGTGGTCAACGTGCCCCATTTCAGCAAGCGCATGTGCTGGGGGACAGGAAGGTTGTGCCCCAGCTAGAAGCCCTCTTTGATCTCTTAAACCGTGAAAACCGTGGGGATCCCTTAACCTGGACCAACCCATCCTCTGGACGGCAAATGACCGATGACCCCGCCCACCGAAACTGACCGCCCCGCGATTGAGGCGTTCCTACGCAAACACATCGCCACCTCCATGTTCCCCCTTTCCAACCTCCGCCAGCATGGCATGGCGGGTGGGCATCCGCGGGCGATGCGCTTTTGGGCGCGCTGGCAGGCGGGTGAGATCACGGATCTTCTGCCGGTTTCTGAGGAGGGGATGGTCTTTCCGCAATGCCCCACCGGTCCGTGGGGTGACGTGCGCGCGGTGCTGGCCGGGATGGGGGTGAAGGGCATCCTGGGCGAGGGCGCACAGGTTGCCGCCCTACGCGGCGCCTTGGACCTGATCGGGACACCCGGGATTGATGAGGAAGAACCGCTCTATAAACTTCCGCTCGGCGATCTTGCGATGCTTGACTGCTCGGGCTTCACGCTCCGCCCGTTGTCAGCAGCCCCGCTTGACCTGATTATCCAATGGCGCGTGGCCTATCTGGCACAAGTGTTTCCGATACCGGGGGAGGACCCGGCAGAGCAAGCGGCGCGAGATATCGCGGGCTATCTGGAACGGGACAGCCACCGGGTGCTGTTGCAGGGTGATACTCCGGTTGCCATGACCGGATTCAACGCAACGCTGCCAGAGGCGGCGCAGATCGGGGGCGTCTACACACCACCTGCGCTGCGGTCACGGGGCCTCGCGCGCCGCGCTGTTGCGCTGCATCTGGCAGAGGCGCGGGATAGGGGCGTTGAGACCGCCATCCTCTTCGCCGCCAGCCCGCAGGCCAGTAAAGCTTACGAGGCGATTGGCTTTACCCGCATCGGCAGCTACACAATCTGCGTCTACCCTGAACCGCAACTTGTCCATGTCTGATTTCTTTCGCCCCGAAGTCCGTGCCTTTGCCCGCCGCTGGCAAGAAGTGATCGCCGCAACTGGCGTGATCGCGCTTGGCTTTTGGTGGGTTTTCACAGGCGTCGGGATCAATCTTTGGCTTGGCGTGATCCTTTGTGTGGTTGGTGTCGGCTGGGGTGTCGCCGCGATTCAGCGGGCGCGCTTTGCCCAGGATGGTGAGGGGCCGGGTGTTGTGCAGATCCGCGAGCGGCGCCTTGCTTACTTTGGCCCGCTCAATGGCGGTGTGATGGATGTGTCGGCCCTGACCGAGGTCGCCTTTGAACCTGACAGCCATCCCGGGCCAAGCTGGACACTGGTCGACAGTGACGGGCAGGAACTCGCCATCCCTGTCAATGCCGCCGGGGCCGAAGGGCTCTTTGATGCTTTCGCCGCGCTGCCGGGGATGGAGACCCAAGCGATGCTGACCGTGCTTGAGCGCACACCGGATGCGCGGGTGGTGGTGTGGCGGCGCAGTAAACCTCTCTTGCATTGACACTGCTTGCGCGGCACGTCACCCCTTAGGCCTGATCAAGTACGGAGCACGTGCCATGTCCATCCCCCAGTCCGGCGGTGCGCCTATCGAAGACTATGCCCAGCTGGCCCAGCTTCTGGAAAAAGGCTGCAAGCCGAAAGACGCCTGGCGCATCGGCACCGAGCACGAGAAATTCGGCTATTGCAAGGAGAGCCTGCTGCCGCTGCCTTATGACGGCGAGCGGTCGATCAAGGCGGTGCTGGAAGGGCTGGAAAGCCGTTTCGGCTGGGCGCGGGTAGAGGAAGACGGCAAGATCATCGGCCTTGTCAAAGAGGGCGCCAATGTCAGCCTTGAACCCGGCGGCGCGCTGGAGCTTTCAGGCGCGCCCTTGGAGACGATCCACCAGACCTGTGATGAAGTGAACACCCATCTCGCCGAGGTCAAAGCCGTCTCAGATGAGATTGGTGCAGGCTTCATTGGCCTTGGCGCGGCCCCTGAATGGACGCATGAGCAGATGCCCCTGATGCCCAAGGGCCGCTACAAGCTGATGAACAACTACATGGAAAAGGTCGGCACCATGGGCACCGCCATGATGCGGCGGACCTGTACCGTGCAGGTGAACCTCGATTTCGGGTCAGAGGCGGACATGGTGCAAAAGATGCGCGTGGCGCTGGCCTTGCAGCCCGTCGCGGTCGCTCTGTTCGCCAACTCGCCGTTCTTTGAAGGCCAGATCAACGGCCACAAATCCTGGCGCAGCCGCATCTGGCGATCGCTGGATGATGCCCGTACTGGCATGCTGCCGTTTGTGTTCGAAGAGGGTTTCGGGTTCGAGGCCTGGGTCGAATGGGTGCTCGATGTGCCGATGTATTTCGTCTACCGCGACGGCAAATACATCGACGCGCTCGGCATGTCGTTCCGCGATTTCCTGAAAGGGGAGTTGCCTGCCCTGCCGGGTGAAAAGCCGCTCCTCTCAGACTGGGCGGATCACCTGACCACCGTCTTCCCCGAAGCGCGGGTAAAACAGTTCATCGAGATGCGCGGGGCCGATGGCGGGCCGTGGCGCAGGCTTTGCGCGCTGCCCGCCTTCTGGGTGGGGCTGATGTATGACCAAGGCGCGCTCGACGCCGCGTGGGACCTTTGCAAGGGCTGGACGGCGGAACAGCGAGAGGCGTTGCGGGTCGCTGCCTCTGTCGATGGGCTGCAGGCGCAGGTGGATGGCATCAACATGCATGATCTGGCGCGCGAGGTCGTGGGCATCGCCGAAGCAGGCCTGCGCGCCCGGGCCAAGCCCGGGGCCGGTGGCCTGATCCCGGATGAGACGCATTTTTTGAATGCGCTCAAGGAATCCATAGAAAGCGGCAAGACCCCTGCAGACGAACTGCTTGAACAGTATCGCGGTGATTGGGGCGGTGACCTGAAGCGGATTTACGGCGAATTCAGCTACTAGCCGCTTGGTCCTTCTTCGCCCCGATCTTCGTCTCGGTTCCTTTGCGCAGCCGTTGGATGTTGCCGATGTGGCGGGCGTAGACAAGGATGCAGAGCACGGCTGAGAGCACGAACATCTTCCCGTTGCCGGTGAAACCGACGACAACGGGCAGCCAGCCCGCCGTCATCAGCGCAGCGAGTGACGAGTAGCGAGAGACCGCGGCCACCGACAGCCAGATCAAGGCTGCGGCGATGCCCATCTGCCATGACAGCGCGAAGATCACACCGAAATATGTCGCAACGCCTTTGCCACCCCGGAACATCAGCCACAGAGGAAAGCAATGCCCGAGAAAGGCCATCAGGCCAGCAAGCTGCGCGGCATCCTCTGCGGCGAGCTGCCGAGCTACGAAAATCACAATCAGCCCTTTCAGCGCATCGAACAAAAGCGTGAGTGCCGCTGCTTTCTTGTTTCCGGTCCGCAGGACATTTGTGGCCCCGATGTTGCCTGACCCGATCTCGCGCAAGTTCCCAAGCTTCATAACCCGTGCGAGGATCATGCCAGACGGGATGGACCCGGCCAGATATCCAATCACACCCCAGAGGATCAGGATCTGCGTTGTGCTGACGGCTTCGGGCATCAGGTTGCCTCCCATATCCGGTTGCCGTTCACCCAGGTGCCCAGCACCTTGCCCTGCAGGCGGGCGCCATCGAACGGCGTGTTCTTGGATTTTGACTGTAGCGTCGTCCGATCGAGCTGGAACGGCGCGTCAGGGTCAAAAAGGATCAGGTCGGCGGGCGCATCGGGCGTGAGCCGCCCGGCTGGCAGGCCCAATACGCGCGCCGGGTTCACCGTCATCGCGCGGATCAGGCGGGGCAGGTCGATCATCTCGGCATGATAGAGGCGTAATGCTGCGGGCAACAGGGTCTCCAGCCCTACGGCCCCGCTGGCGGCTTCGGCAAAAGGCAAGCGTTTGCTTTCTTCGTCCTGCGGCGTGTGCATCGAGGAGATCACATCGATCAGCCCGTCCGCCAACGCGCGGACGACGGCGATGCGGTCTTCTTCGCTCCGCAAGGGCGGCTTCAGTTTGAAGAATGTCCGATAGTCGGCCACATCCAGCTCGTTCAGCGTCAGGTGATGCACGCCAACACCTGCGGTGATCTGCAGCCCGTTGCGTTTGGCGCGTTCGAGGGCGGGCAAGGCACGGGCGGTCGTGATCTGGTCAACGTGATAGCGCGCGCCGGTCATTTCTAGCAGGCCAATATCTCGGTCAAGCCCCATGCGTTCGGCCATCGGGCTGACGGCAGGCAGACCGCGCAGAGAGGCAAACTTGCCAGAAGTCGCCGCCGCCCCCGCCGATAGCCCCGGCTCCTGCACATGTCCGATCACCAGTGCATCAAGGGAACGGGCATAAGACAGCGCGCGGCTTAAGACCTTGGTGTCGCTGACGACGCTGTCGCAATCGGTGAAGGCGACGGCGCCCGCATCACGCAGAAGCCCGATCTCGGTCATTTCGCGCCCGGCGCGCCCTTTGGTCAACGCGGCCATGGGCAGGACATGCACCGGCGCATCCGCCTGCGCGCGGCGCTCGACGAATTCCAGTGTTTCGGGCGTGTCGATAGCGGGGTTGGTATCGGGGCGGGTCACGATCGTTGTCACACCGCCAGCAGCAGCGGCGCGCCCTGCCGACCGAAAGCTTTCTTTGTGCCGCTCACCGGGTTCAGAGACTTTGACACCAATGTCGATCAACCCGGGTGCAAGGCACAGGCCGCCGCAATCGACGACGTTAGCATTGGTGGGTGGGGCCGCATCAGCCTCCAGCACCTCTTTGATATTCCCGCCCTCTACCAGGACTGCCCCAGGGGCATCGGTCAGCGCCACCGGGTCGATCACACGGGCGTTGGCAAAGAAGATGGCGGTCATGCGGGATGGTCCTGACAAATGGCTCGCCTGGGGTTTTGGCCGGAAACAGGGCCGGGGGCAAGCATCAGCCAGCGACCCAGACCATCAGCCCGACCAACGCAAAAAGCGCAAGCAAGGCATAGGTGGCGACCATCCCGCTCATCCGCGCGTCGGACTTGCGTGGTTTTGCGACAGGTGTTTCCGCCGTGCCCGTGGCGCTTTCACTGGTCAGTTGCTCTGGCGGGCTGATCTTGGCGAAGGGCGCATAGGTGGTCACATGCGTGAGGCCATCGGCAAGGCTCAAGGTCACCTCCTGCCCGCCGGTAGCGCGCGAAAGGATCAGCACGGCAGTACCCGCAATGGCATCAACTGCCGCCTTATCCACCGGATCCGGCGTCATGTCATAGCCTTCGGCGATGTAGTCGCTCAGCCGCATCTCACCCAGATCCGATATTTTGACGATATCCACAAAATCAGGGTTCAGCGCCGCACCCAAAAGCGCTTGCAAGCCTTCGGGCGTCTTCGCGAGCATATCGGGCGTCATCGTCCCTTCGGTCGCGAAGACGCGAATTTGACCGAAGTCATTGGCGGGGATTGTCAGTGCCATCGCTTACCTTCGCTGTTACCGATCACACCATCACCTCTTGCGGCCCCCGCGGGGCGCGCAAGTTCTGCGCCAGAAGGTCCATCGCGGCCATGCGCACGGCGACACCCATTTCCACCTGTTCCTGAATCACAGAGCGGTTGATGTCATCGGCAATGGTGCCGTCAATCTCCACCCCGCGGTTCATCGGGCCGGGGTGCATGACAATGGCGTCGGGCTTGGCATGGGCGAGCTTTTCGGCATCCAGCCCGTAGCGGTGGAAATATTCGCGCTCTGACGGGATGAACCCGCCATCCATCCGCTCTTTCTGAAGCCGCAGCATCATCACGACATCGACGTCTTTCAGGCCTTCGGTCATGTCCTCAAACACCTCCACCCCGAAATCGGCAATGCCGGAGGGCATCAAGGTCGGTGGACCGATGAGCCGAAGCCGGTTTTCCATCTTGCCCAAGAGCATGATGTTCGACCGTGCCACACGGCTATGTGCGATATCCCCGCAGATCGCGATAGAAAGGCGATGCAGCCGCCCCTTGGCCCGCCGGATCGTCAGCGCATCAAGAAGCGCCTGTGTCGGGTGTTCATGCCGCCCGTCGCCCGCATTCAGCACAGCACAGTTCACTTTCTGCGCCAGCAGGTCCACCGCGCCGGATTGCGGGTGCCGTACGACCAGAAGATCGGGCCGCATCGCATTCAGCGTCAGGGCCGTGTCGATCAGCGTTTCACCCTTTTTGATCGATGACGCCTGCATTCCCATGTTCATCACATCCGCGCCGAGCCGCTTGCCAGCGAGTTCAAAACTGGCCTGCGTGCGGGTGGAGTTTTCGAAAAACATATTGATCTGCGTCAGCCCCGCCAGAACGTCGCGATGGGCAATGCCCTTGCGGTTATGCTCGGCATAGCTGTCAGCCAGATCGAGAAGCGTGGTGATTTCGGTGGGGTGCAGAGGCTCGATGCCCAGAAGATGCCGGTGGCGGAATGTCATAAGGGCCCTCGCACGTAACCTTACCGGTCATATAAGAGGCTGCGCCGCAGCGGGCAATGCCGCAGGCACTGCACATCCGTGATCATCCGGCGTAGGCTGCCCGCGATGGATTCGAACGGGACATATTGGGCCGACCGCGCCGCACTGGAATGGCAGGTGGAGCTTGGCGCGACAGAGGCCATTCTGGATGCGCCTGTCGACCGCTATGCGTTGGAGGCTGTGAAGCCAGCGAAGGCGGCGGCTCCCGTCGCAGAGGCACCCGCGCCTGTAGCCCAAGCCACTGCTGACGCTGATCCCGTGGCGGACGCCAAACGCGCAGCTGCCGCGGCACCGGATCTCGCCGCCCTTGCAACGGCGATGGAAGCCTTTGACCATTGCGAGTTGAAGAAAGGCGCGCGCAATTTTGTCTTCTGTGACGGCGTGGCCGCCGCCCGCGTGATGATCGTCGGCGAGGCCCCGGGCCGGGAAGAGGACCGGGCTGGCAAGCCGTTTGTGGGCCGCGCGGGCCAACTTCTGGACCGCATGCTCGCCGCGATTGATCTGGGCCGCGCGAATGAAGCGGCCGAGAATGCCGTCTATATCACCAACGTCCTGCCATGGCGTCCACCGTCCAACCGGACGCCGGAAAAGGAAGAGATTGCGATGATGCTGCCGTTCCTCGAACGGCATATCGCGCTGGCGAACCCGGATGTGCTGGTACTGATGGGCAACACGCCGTGTCAGGCGCTACTGGGCAAAACTGGCATCACCCGGATGCGCGGGGACTGGGTGGAGGTCTTGGGCAAGCCCACGCTGCCGATGTTCCATCCTGCATACCTTCTGCGCAATCCCATAGCGAAGCGAGAGGCTTGGGCCGATCTGCTGTCACTCAAAGCGAGGCTTCATTGATGATCCGGGCAGCTACACTTACAATCTGTCTGGCGGTACCTGCGGTCGCAGACCCGCTCGATTTGATCGACTACCCCGGCATTTTTGCCCAGAATGCGGATGCCGTCGAAGAGGTGTCAGAGACGCGCAAGATCTTGCGATTGGGAGACATCACCCTGATCCACGATCCGACAGAGATGCGCCCTTACACCGGCATCGACGAAAGCGGGCGCGGGGCGGCAGGGTGCCTGGTCAGCGTGCTTGCGTCCATCGACTCTGCCCTTTTGGCCTGCGAGGTGGCGCTGCCAGCTGAACAGCTACCGTTCCAACAGGACTTCACCGAAAGAGCGCTGCAGTTCTATGCCGAGAACAGCAGCCCAGCGGCAGATATGACGACCGTGACCGCGCGTTATGCTGACTACGTCCAGTCGCAGGTTGAAGGGGCGTTACCCCTTTGCAGTAACATCGACCTGATCACCAACCTGGCGGACCGCCTCTTCACCCCCGCGGGGGAGGCACAGGTGACAAACATCCTGTCCCTGCCGCGTCTGCCGGTCGAAAACCCCTGTTTGTGAGGCGCCGATGAGCCGGATTGACGAAACCCTCGATTTCATGCCCGTGCGCATCGCCGTACTGACGGTGAGCGATACGCGCAGCCTGAAAGAGGATAAGTCCGGCCAGACGCTGGTGGATCGGATTGAGAAGGCGGGGCACAGCGTGGCCGACCGCAAGATCATCCGCGATGAACGGGCCGAGATTGCCGATCATCTGCGCGCATGGTGTGCGGATGATGGAGTGGATGTCGTAATTTCTACCGGTGGCACTGGTTTGACAGGGCGCGATGTGACGGTGGAAGCGCACCGCGATGTCTACGAGAAAGAGATCGATGCCTTTGGCACGATCTTCACCATCGTCAGCATGCAGAAAATCGGCACCAGTGCGGTGCAAAGCCGGGCGACGGCTGGGGTTGCAAACGGCACCTACCTTTTCGCGCTGCCCGGCTCTACTGGCGCCTGCAAGGACGCCTGGGACGAGATCCTCGTCCGTCAGCTTGATTACCGCCACCGCCCCTGCAACTTTGTCGAGATCATGCCGCGCTTGGACGAACATCTGCGCAGAAAGTAACGAGGTTCGCGACGGAAATCGCGGTTTCGTGCGTTCAACTGGAAAGCAGGCAGGCAATCCCTAGATATCAGGGCAGCGGATTGGAGACGGAACATGCGGTTTTTGCGGCGCAGTTTGACGGGGGTATTCCTCTTGTCGGTGACGCTGACGCTCATCCTTTGGGCCGGTGTGATGGTTCAGGGTGCGGTACAGGAACGCCTGAGCGCCGAACCCCGCAGTTTTCCCCAGCGCGAGCGCGTGTTGGCGGTGAATGTGTTGGAGGTGGTGCCGCAGCAGATCACGCCCGAACTGACGGTCTTTGGCGAATTGCGCAGCACCCGGACGCTTGATCTGCGTAGCGCGACCGGTGGCAATGTGCTGTCTGTCAGCGACGCGCTGGTTGAAGGTGGCGCTGTCCGCGAGGGGGAGCGCCTGTTGCAAATTGACCCTGCCGAGGCGCAAGCCGCACTCAGCCGGGCAGAGGCAGACCTTCAGGACGCCGAAGCCGAGCTGCGTGACGCCGAACGCGCATTGGTGTTGGCAGAGGATGAGCTGACGGCTGCCCGCGATCAGGCCAGCCTGCGCGATCAGGCGCTGACCCGGGCGCAAGACCTCCAGGCGCGCGGCGTGGGCACGGCGGCGGCAGTGGAAACGGCCGAGCTATCCGCCTCCTCCGCCGAGGCAACGGTTCTGACCCGCCGCCAGGCGCTTGCCACGGCGGAGGCGCGCGTGGATCAGGCCGCAACCCGCCTCACGCGGGCCGAGATCAGCCTGACAGAGGCCGCCCGCGTTCTGTCCCAGACAGAGGTCTTCGCCGCCTTCGACGGCACACTTTCCGAAGTCACCATCGCACCCGGTGGGCGCGTCACTGCCAACGAGCGCTTTGCCGAATTGGTTGATCCGTCGGCGCTGGAAGTGTCGTTTCGCGTCTCCACGGCGCAATATGCGCGGCTCTTGGATGATGCGGGCGCGCTGACACGGGCGGATGTGACGATTGCGCTGGACGTGGTAGGCGTGAACCTGCAGGCTATCGGGCGCATCACCCGGGAAGGCGCGACTGTTGCCGCAGGCCAGACGGGTCGCCTTCTTTTTGCACAGCTTGATGCGGCGCCCGGGTTTCGCTCCGGTGATTTCGTGACCGTCAGCATCGCGGAACCTGCTCTCACCAATGTGGCGCTCGTGCCTGCCACCGCCGTCGGCAGCGATGGCGCAGTGCTGGCGCTTGACGCCGAAGAACGGCTGCGGGCCATCCCGGTCACGATCCTGCGTCGTCAGCGCGATAACGTGATCATTGCCCCTGGCGATGCCGCAGGGGAAACGATTGTTGCGGCACGCTCCCCGCTCCTTGGCTCTGGCATAAAAGTGCGCCCAATCGCACCCGCAGGCGAGGTGGCCGAGACTGCACCTGCGATGATCACGCTTGATGCAGATCGCCGCGCCCGCCTGATTGCATTCGTCAGCGAAGGCCGTATGCCAGACGATGTAAAGGCCCGTATCATCGGCCAGCTGGAACAGGATGAAGTGCCGTCAGAGACCGTCGCGCGGCTCGAAAGCCGGATGGGCAGCTGATGGCAACCGGCGGGCAAAGGTTGGGCGCGGGGGCAGGGGGGATCCTCTCCTACTTCACACGGCATCGGACGGCGGCAAACCTGCTGCTGGTGCTGATGCTGACGGCGGGGCTCTTCGCCTTTCCGAACATGCGCGCGCAGTTCTTTCCCGATGTCGTTGTCGATGACCTGACGGTGAGCGTCACATGGGACGGCGCCGGTGCCGAGGACGTAGATGAGGCCATCGTACAAGTCGTGGAACCGGCACTTCTGGCGGTTGAGGGGGTCACCTCCTCCTCTTCCACATCCCGCGAGGGGCGGGCGTCAATCCGGATCGAGTTTGAACCGGGTTACGACATCGACCGGGCGGCAGAAGATGTGCAGATCGCCGTTGACAGTATCACCGGCCTGCCTATCGATGCCGCAGACCCGACCATCCGACGCGGCGGCTGGTCAGACAGGGTGACGGATGTGGTGATCTCTGGCCCTGTCGCCGTGGACCAGTTGGCGCGGTTCGCCGATGAATTCTCAACACGCCTCTTTGTTGAAGGGGTCACGCAGGTCTTTGTACAGGGCGTCGCGGCGCCTTCAACGATTGTCGAGGTGCCGTCGATCTCGCTTATCCAATACGACATCGGGCTTTCAGACATCGCTGCCCGGATCGGGGAGGAGGCGGATGCCGACCCTGCGGGTGATGTGGCAGGCACAGCGCGCGTCCGCACCGGTGTCGCCAAACGCAGTGCCGAGGACATCGCCGCCATCGTCCTGCGTTCCAACCCTGACGGGTCGCAACTGACCATTGGCGATGTGGCGACTGTGACGGTGGAAGGCACCGACCGCGAACGCGCCTATTTCGTGGGTGAGGACCCGGCGATCAAGGTGCGGGTCACACGCTCCGCCTCTGGCGACGCCATCGGGATGCAGGAAACGGTGGAAGAGGTTGCAGCGCAACTGGTGGCGGAACTGCCGGAAGGCGTGCAGATCGACCTGACGAATGCGCGGGCAGAGTTCATCTCGGGTCGCCTGAACATCCTGCTCGACAACGGGCTGACGGGGCTGACGCTGGTGCTGATCCTGCTGTTCCTCTTCCTGAACGTCCGCACGGCCTTCTGGGTTGCCTTTGGTATCCCGGCGGCCATGCTTGCAGCCATCGCGCTGATGTATGCGGTGGGGATCACGATCAACATGATCTCTCTCTTCGCGCTGATCATCACGTTGGGGATCGTGGTGGATGATGCGATTGTGGTGGGCGAGCATGCGGACTATCGCGTCAGGCAACTGGGTGAGGACCCGACCGTGGCGGCCGAGCGCGCGGCAAAACGCATGTTCAGCCCGGTGTTTTCCGCCACGATCACAACCATCATCGCCTTTTTTGGCCTTGTCGTGATTGGCGGGCGGTTTGGCGACCTGATTTCCGACATTCCATTCACGGTCATCGTCGTTCTGACGGCGAGCCTCGTGGAATGCTTTATCATCCTGCCCAACCACCTGGCCCATGCGATGGCGCATTCGGCCAAGGAACACTGGTATGACTGGCCATCGCGCAAAGTGAACCAGGGTTTCGATTACGTGCGCGACAGGCTCTTCCGCCCGTTCATGGGGTTGGTGATCAAGGCGCGCTACCCGGTGGTGGCCATGGCCGTTTTGCTGCTGGCAAGCCAGGTTGCGATGTTCATCCGTGGTGATGTGAACTGGCGTTTCTTCAACGCGCCAGAGCAATCGCAAGTCACCGGTAATTTCGCCATGCTGCCGGGCGCCACCCGTTCCGACACCATCGAGATGATGCAAGAGATGCAACGCGCGGCAGAGGCTGTGGGAGCAGAATTCGAGGCCCAACATGGGGCGAACCCGCTAAAGTTTGTGGTCGCCGAGGTTGGTGGTAACTCTGGCCGGTCAATTGCAGGGTCCGAGACCAAGGATGCTGACCAACTGGGCGCCATCACGATCGAATTGATCGACGCGGACAGCCGCCCCTACACCAGCTTCGCTTTTGTCAGCGCGCTACAGGACGCCATCGTGCAGCACCCGATGGCCGAGACCGTCAGCTTCCGCAGTTGGGGGTCCGGGCCGGGGGGTGATAGCCTTGATATCCAGATGTTCGGCGCGGACAGCGAGACACTGAAAGCCGCAGCGGAGGCGTTGAAAACCGCGCTTGCCCAATATCCAGAAATCTCGGGGCTGGAAGACACGCTGGCTTATGACAAGGAGGAGTTGATCCTTGAACTGACGCCGCAGGGCGATGCACTGGGTCTTTCCATCGATGCCTTGGGACGCGTACTGCGCAACCGGCTCGGCGGGATTGAGGCGGCGAGTTTTCCCGATGGCGCGCGGTCCGCCACGATCCGCGTCGAACTGCCGGAGGGCGAACTTTCCGCAGATTTCATCGACCGCACGCAGATCCGCACACCAGAAGGCGTTTATGTTCCCCTTGCGGATGTGGTGACCGTGCAAAGCCGCACGGGCTTTTCCACCGTGCGGCGCGAGAATGGGATCCAGCTTATTTCTGTCATCGGGGATCTGGATGATGAGGACGCGGCGCGGGCCACGGAGATCCAGCAGATCATCAATGAAGACATCCTGCCGGATATTGAAAGCAGATTTGCGATTGAAACGCAGCTTTCGGGGCAGAGTGAGCAAGAACGTCAATTCCTCGACGATGCACGCACCGGGCTGATCCTCGTCTTGTTAGGGATCTACCTGACGCTGTCGTGGATTTTCAGCAGTTGGACACGGCCCGTTGTGGTGATGTCGATCATTCCGTTTGCGCTCGTGGGGACGATCTACGGGCACTACGTGTGGGACATTCCGCTGAGCATGTTCACGGTCGTTGGCCTGATCGGGATGGTGGGGATCATCATCAACGACAGCATTGTGCTTGTGACCACGGTGGATGAGTACGCGCAGGACCGTGGACTGGTGCCTGCGATCATCGACGGGGCGGCAGACCGGCTGCGCCCGGTGATGCTGACGACGCTGACAACGGTGCTGGGCCTGATGCCGCTGCTTTATGAAGGGTCAAATCAGGCAGAGTTTCTGAAACCCACGGTGGTGACGTTGGTCTTCGGCCTCGGGTTTGGGATGGTGCTTGTTCTGTTAGTCGTGCCATCCGTGATGGCGATGCAGCAGGATTTTGCGCGCCAGGTGCAGGCGGCCAAACGCGCGCTGCGCGGGCGGCACCTTGCGATGGTTTTGCCGGCGGCAGTTGGTGCCACTGTGGCGGCGGGCCTCTTCGCACTTACGCTTGGTCCGGTGCTGTTCACCGGTGCGGCGCTGCCATTCATGCAAGGGGCTTTCCCGGCACTGGCCGGTGGGACTGCGCCCGCCTTTGCCCTCTTCATGGGTGGTTTGCTGGTGGCACTCTTGCTGGTCTATGCGGGAACAGGGATCGGAATGCGGTTGCGCCGCTAACCGCCGTTGCATCCCCGGATATCCACGGCGCGTGGCCCCCCTATCACCGTCAGGCGCAAGGCAGAACGATCAAGAGCGAACGGCGCGCCGGAAGGATGCACCATTTCGACCACTGCTTGCAGGCTGGCGCCATCGCGGCTGACCTCGGCCTCTGACACCCAGATACTCGTGTCGCCGGCTTCGACGACGACGAATTCGCTCGGGGCCGTTTGCGGGATGGGGATGATCGCTGTCAGTTCGATACCATCTGCCAGCGGGCTGACCCGGCACGTGACAGTCCCGACCTGTGCGGCATCGGCGGGTATTGCAGCCATTTGCAAGGCGTCCCCTATCCTTTCATCAAATGCCCCGGCGGCGGGCAGTGTCGCGTCAAACCCGACCGTGACGGGAATGCAGATTTCTTCGCAGATCCCGATGAAGAGCTCACCTGACAAGGACAGAGGCCCAGCGTCCTGTGCCGCGACGGTCAAGGGAAACACCACGCCGCCATCGTAACCGATGGAATGCATGCCGTTGCTGTAAAACACTTCCGGCGTCGGCCAATGGGGTGTAATGGCCGAGACAGCATCGTCGTTTGCAAATGAAAACTGCGGTGGAATGCCCCCGTCACCCGGCGCACGCCAATAGGTGATCCAACCGGGGGCGAGTGAAATCTCGACCCCCGCGATGTGAACGCCATTTGCCTCACGCCATCCAGGCAGCACCTGCACCTGCACGAGGTCGTCGACCGATTGTGCAAGGCCAGGCGCAGGCAGCGCCAGGGCAGCCAGGAACGGTATGAGAAGCGCATTTCGCATGGCCCCTCTCTGCGCCAAGAGGACTGCAATGGAAAGTCACGTTTGCGCCAGAACCCGCCGATGCTGCGCTTGCGTCCTTCCCGAGCCGCACACATGTTAGGGACATGAAGAGTTCGGATTCGCAATTGACGGGCAGCCTGCTGATCGCAATGCCTGACATGTCAGACCCGCGGTTTGCCAAGACAGTGATCTACATGTGTGCCCATTCCGAAGATGGCGGGATGGGCCTGATCGTCAACAAACCGCAGCAAGGGGTCACCTTTGATGCGCTGCTGAGCCAGATGGACATCCCACGCAGCCCCGGCGCACGCGATATCGAGGTGCATTTTGGCGGCCCGGTTGAACAACAGCGCGGCTTTGTCCTGCATTCGAACGATTATGCGTCGGACAGCGGGACGTTGATGGTCGACCAAACCTACCGCATGACGGCGACTGTGCAGGTGCTGGAGGACCTGGCCCGCGGTCACGGGCCTGCCACCTCGATGTTGGCCCTTGGTTATGCCGGGTGGGGGCCAGGCCAGTTGGAGTATGAGATCAGCCAGAACGGCTGGCTGACCTGCGCACCCGACGACCAGATCATCTTTGGCGGTGACAATGATGGCAAATGGGCTGGGGCGCTCAAGCTGATGGGAATCGACCCTTTGTTACTCTCAGCCACGGCTGGGCACGCCTGACACCTGAGAGGGGCTGGGCTGGCTACACTCCGGACAGAAGCCGGAAACAAAATACGGCACCAATCAGCTTCTTTTCTTAACAAATACCGCCGCTGGAGGCACAAAAGTCCTATCCCGCAGGCTCAATCAGCGCACGGATGATCGCGTAGGCGCTATCGCTCGACCAATCCGCATCACCTTGCATGCGTGCGATCTCTTCCCCCTCAGGGTTCAGGATGACGGTCACCGGCAGGCCGAGAACACCCATACCACGCGCCAATTGCTGACGCGGGTCGGTGTGTAGCGGCAGGTTATCAACGCCGATCTCTTCAAAGAACCGCTCCATCGCCGGGCGTGGGTTCCGGCCTGTGGCCACGGTGACCACTTCGAAGTTCTCACCCCCCAGCGCTGTCTGCATGTCCGACAGCATCGGCATTTCCTTGCGGCAAGGCGCACACCATGTCGCCCAGAAGTTCAGCACCACGTAGCGCCCTTCCAGATCGGCCAGCGTCATCTCGCCACCATCGGCATGGGTGAAGGCCGCGTCGCTCGCTGCGATAGGGTCGCTATGAAAGATCAGCTTGCGCATCTCGCCTTCGCGCGCGGCATCGGCGGCGGCAATGTCGGCCGCACCCGGATTTGCAACGCTGAAAAGGGCCGTATAAAGCAAGGCCGACAGTAACAGACGCATGGGCGATATCCTTCATGACCAAATCCGCAAACACGATGTGGGGCGGGCGTTTCGCCGCTGGACCGGACGCCATCATGGAGGCAATTAATGCCTCAATCGGCTATGACCAGCGCCTTGCACCTCAGGACATCGCAGGCTCGCGTGCCCATGCCGCCATGTTGGCTGCCACAGGCATCATTAGCGATAACGATGCGGCGGCGATCCGGGAAGGTCTGCTCACTGTTTTGTCAGAGATTGAAACCGGGGATTTTCCGTTTTCGGCAGCGCTGGAAGACATCCACATGAATGTGGAGGCACGGCTGAAAGACCTGATCGGCGAACCGGCAGGGCGACTGCACACCGCACGATCGCGCAACGATCAGGTGGCGGTCGATTTCCGGCTTTGGGTGCGGGACCAGTGCGATCAGGCGGATGCGGCACTCGCCGCCTTGCAAAAGGCGCTGCTGGGTCAGGCAGAGGCGGGGGCGGATTGGGTGATGCCCGGCTTTACCCATCTGCAAACCGCCCAGCCCGTCACATGGGGCCATCACATGCTGGCCTATGTGGAGATGTTCGCCCGTGATCGTTCGCGCTTTGCCGATGCGCGGGCGCGTATGAATAAATCGCCCTTGGGGGCGGCGGCGCTTGCGGGCACGTCTTTCCCGATTGACCGGCAGATGACGGCAGAGGCGCTGGGCTTTGACACGCCAATGGCCAATTCGCTTGATGCTGTAGCCGACCGCGACTTTGCGCTCGAGTTTCTGGCTGCGGCTAGCATCTGTGCGATGCATCTGTCGCGATTGGCGGAAGAGCTGGTGATTTGGTCCTCGGCCCAGTTCCGCTTTGTGAAGATGTCGGACAAGTGGTCAACCGGGTCCTCCATCATGCCGCAGAAGCGCAACCCGGATGCTGCCGAACTGATCCGCGCCAAGATCGGGCGGATCTTCGGGGCCAATGTGGCACTGATGACGGTGATGAAGGGGCTGCCGCTGACCTATTCCAAGGACATGCAGGAAGACAAGGAACAGACCTTCGACGCCGCCGATAACCTGATGCTGGCACTTGCCGCGATGACGGGGATGGTGGCGGACATGAGTGCGCAGAAAGACAATCTACGCGCCGCGGCATCCTCTGGTTTCTCCACGGCCACGGATCTGGCCGACTGGCTGGTGCGCGAATTGAACCTGCCATTCCGCGAAGCGCACCATGTGACCGGCACGCTGGTGGCGATGGCCGAGGAACAAGGGTGTGATCTGCCAGACTTGACACTGGATGCCATGACATCGGTACATAGTGGCATCCGGGCGGATGTTTTCGACGTATTAGGAGTTGAGAACTCTGTCGCCTCGCGCACCAGTTTTGGCGGGACGGCACCTGCCCAAGTCCGCGCCCAGGTCGCGCATTGGAAAGAGGTTTTGAAATGAAGCGTTTTGTTGTGATCGCCGCTCTTGCCACTCTGGCCGCTTGCGGGGCCGATAGCCCACCGATGGAGCCGCAGGCCAATGTCGGTGTCAGCGTGGGCACCAACGGGGTGAGCACCGGGGCCAGTGTGGGTGCCTCCAACGGCACATTCTCATTCGGGCTGAACCTCTGATGCGGACCGTCTTCTTTTTGCTTGCGATCTGGGGTGCGATCCACCCGATGTATTACTTCATCTCGTGGTTTCTGGCCGAGGGGTGGAGCATCATAGCGATGGTCGATGCCTGGCATGCCAACCTGGCAACCAGCGGCCTTGTGTGGGATCTGACCATTGCAGCGGTGACGCTAACCATCTGGGCGCTTTACGAAGGTCTGCGCAGCAAGAACTACCTGAGCCTGATCGCGATCCCCGCCACCTTTTGCATCGGTGTCAGCTGTGGCCTGCCGCTCTACCTCGCGCTGCGGGACCGGATTGTCTACACCAAGGACCGGCGGAAGATCGCGGTCTGACCTTCGGGGTTGGACCCATCGCATGATCTGCTATGTCCAAGTCTGATGTTGCACAAGGACTGCAGGCTTGGACCACTTTCTCTACCGTGACGGCGCGCTTTATGCCGAGGATGTGCCGGTGGCCGATATTGCGGCAGCCGTCGGCACGCCGTTTTATGTCTATTCCACAGCCACGCTGACCCGTCATTTCAAACTGTTTGACGAAGCGCTGTCGTGGACGGATCACCTTGTGTGCTTTGCCATGAAATCGCTCTCGAACCAGGCGATCATCCGGCTGTTGGCACAGGCGGGGGCCGGGATGGATGTCGTCTCGGTCGGGGAGTACCTGCGCGCCAAGGCGGCCGGTGTGCCCGGCGACAGGATCGTCTTTTCCGGAGTGGGTAAGACGGCAGAAGAAATGCGCGTGGCGCTGGAGGGCGGTATTCGCCAGTTCAACGTCGAGAGCGAGCCTGAAATGGTGGTGCTTGATCGGGTGGCGCAGTCCCTTGGTGTCGTGGCCCCGATCACCGTGCGCGTGAACCCGGATGTCGATGCCAAGACTCACGCCAAGATCGCCACCGGCAAATCAGAGAACAAGTTCGGCATCCCGATCAGCCGCGCGCGCGAGGTGTACGCGATGGCGGCGAAACTGCCGGGGCTCAAGGTGATCGGCATCGACGTGCACATCGGCTCGCAATTGACAGAACTGGAGCCGTTTGAGGCCGCCTATCGCAAGGTGGCCGAGCTGACAGAGACTTTGCGCGCGGACGGGCACGAGATTTCGCGCCTTGATCTGGGTGGCGGTCTCGGCATCCCTTATACCCGTTCCAACGAAGCACCGCCGCTACCGACGGACTATGGCGCGCTGATCCAGCGCTCGGTTGGCCATCTGGGGTGCGAGATCGAGATTGAGCCTGGGCGGCTGATCTCCGGCAATGCCGGACTGCTGGTTGCTGGCGTCATCTACGTCAAATCGGGTGAGGACCGTGACTTTCTGATTCTCGATGCTGCGATGAACGATCTGATCCGCCCGGCGATGTACGAAGCCTGGCACGACATTGTTCCAGTGATCGAACCCGCACCAGGGGCAGAACCTGCGCAATATGATATTGTCGGCCCCGTCTGTGAAAGCGGTGATACTTTTGCCAAATCCCGCAGCATGCCTGCCGTCAAAGCCGCTGATTTGGTCGCGTTCCGCTCTGCCGGGGCATATGGTGCCGTGATGTCGTCGGAATACAACTCGCGCCCCCTGATCCCAGAGGTGCTGGTTGATGGTGATCAATTTGCAGTTATCCGCGCACGCCCTACCTATGAAGAAATGATCGCGCGCGATACGATCCCTTCGTGGTTAGAGTGACTCTGACCCCGCATGGGATCAAAACCCCGCCGCAGATGGGAGAGAGCCACTGACCCAGACCCCTGACCAGATGCGCCACTTGCGGTTGCCCGTAGCCCTGACCCATGCGGGCATGGTGGCAGAGCAGGTCGTGCGGGCGTTCTGGCCTTTCTGGACGGTTGCTTTCCTGATCCTCGCCCCGCTGATGATGGGCTGGCACGAAATCGCACCGCTCGAGGTTTTCTGGGGCGGGATCGTTGTCGGGGCGATTGGTCTGATCGGCACCCTTGTCTGGGGCGCGCGCAAATTTACGATGCCATCGCGGGCCGAAGCGCTGGAGCGTGTCGATGCCGCGCTGCCCGGCCGCCCCATCGCAGCGGTCGCGGATACGCAAGCCATCGGCAGCGGTGATGCCGCGTCAGAGGCTGTTTGGCAGGCCCACGTCGCCCGTATGCAGGCCCGCACCCAAGAAGCGCGCGCTGTCGAACCTGACCTGCGGGTTTCGGACCGTGACCCTTACGGTTTTCGCTTTATCGCGCTTTTGTTCTTTGTCACTGCGCTGATATTTGGATCGTTCCTGCGTGTTGGTACCGTGGCGGAGGTGGCCAGCGGGCCTGAACCGACGCTGGTTGCTGGCCCCGTTTGGGAAGGGTGGGTGGATCCGCCCGCTTACACCGGCAAGCCGTCCATCTACCTCAACGACGTGCCAGCGGGGCCTTTGCGCGTGCCTGTGGGGAGTGAGATTACCCTGCGCCTATACGGCGAAGTTGGCGCGTTGACGGTCGCTGAAACTGTCTCTGGCCGGACGGGTGAGGTGGGTGCCGCATCCGACCCACAGCAGGAATTCGTCGTGGCCCAGTCCGGGGATTTGCAAATCCTTGGCCCCGGAGAGGTGACATGGGCCATCACCGCTGTGCCCGACGCCCTGCCAGAGGTTGAACTGACGGGTCCGATCGAAGCGGACGCTTTGGGTGAACTGTCGCAGCCTTTCGGCGGGTTTGACGACTACGGGGTGGAGTTCGGGACAGCGACGATCACCCTCGACCTCGCAGCGGTCGACCGGGTCTATGGCCTGACGATTGACCCCGACCCGCGCGATCCACTCGTGCTTGACCTGCCGATGCCCTTTACCGGCAACCGCGATAACTTTGAGGAACTCCTGATCGAAAACCTCAGCGAGCATCCGCTGGCCAATCTGCCCGTGACGATGCAGTTGGAAGTGACAGATGCCGCCGGACAAGTGGGCCAGACCGACCCAGAGGCGATGATCCTGCCGGGCCGCAACTTCTTCCAACCCTTCGCACGCGCGGTGATCGAACAGCGGCGTGATCTGATGTGGTCGAAGGCCAATGCGCAGCGGATCAGCCAAATCCTCAAGGCGATGTCGCACCGGCCAGAAGGGCTCTTTTCAAACGAGACGACCTATCTGCGGCTGCGTACGATCATCCGTCGCTTGGATAACTTTGCCACCGTCGGCATGACGGACGAGACGCAGGCCGAGATTGTCGAGGCGATGTGGGAGCTGGCAATCCAGCTCGAAGATGGCCGTCTGGCCGATGCACGCGAACGCCTGCGCCGTGCGCAGGAACGTCTGGCTGAGGCGATGCGCAACGGCGCCTCGGATGAGGAAATTGCCGAACTGATGCAGGAATTGCGCGAGGCGACGGATGACTACCTGCGCATGCTTGCCGAGGAAGCCGAACCGGGTGATGGCACCGACATGGCCGACAACGGCCAGCAGCAAGGCCAGCAGATGGGCATGGATGAGCTGCAGGCGCTGATGGACCGCATTGAAGAGCTGATGCAGGAAGGCCGCATGGCCGAGGCGCAAGAGCTGATGGAACAGCTCAACCAGATGATGGAAAACCTGCGCGTCACACAAGGGGAGGGCGGCGAAGGCGGCCCGCAAACCCCCGGCCAGCAATCCATGCAGGATCTGGCGGACACGCTGCGCGATCAGGAAGACCTGTCAGACGACAGCTTCAGCGAGCTGCAGGACCAGTTCAATCCGAACCAGCAACAGCCAGACCAACAACCTGGACAGCAGGGTCAGCAACAACCCGGCCAGCAAGGGCAACAAGGCGAGCAGGGTCAGCAACCCGGACAAAACGGTCAGCAGGGTGAGGGCGGCCAACAGCCTGGCCAAGGCGGCCAGCAAGGTGAAGGCCAGGGCGTGGGCAACGAAGCCCGTGATGGCCAGCAAAGCGGGCAGGGCGCAGGCGGCGAAGGCAATCCGCAAAGCCTCGCCGATCGTCAGCAGGCCCTGCGGCAGGAGCTGGAGCGTCAGCGCAATGGCCTGCCCAACCTGCCCGGTGAAGCCGGTGAGATCGCACGCCAGTCTCTTGAACGGGCGGAAGGTGCCATGGAAGGCGCCGAAGAGGCCCTGCGCGAAGGCGATCTGGCAGAAGCGATTGATCGCCAGGCAGAGGCGATGGATGCGCTGCGCAACGGGATGCGGCAACTGGGGCAAGCGCTGGCCGAAAACCAGACCGCTGAACCCGGTCAGGGGTCCGAGCAGGGACAGGCCGCAGGCCGCCCAACCCCCGGTCAGCGCGACCCGCTGGGGCGTGAGATGGGTAACATGGGCCAGCTGGGCACAGACCGGAGCCTTTTGAACGGTGAAGACATCAACCGCCGGGCCGAGGAACTGCTGGGCGAAATTCGTCGCCGGTCAGCCGAACAGGACCGTCCGGAAGTGGAACGCGACTACCTGCGGCGCTTGCTGGACCAGTTCTAGGGTTCCCGGCGTTCAGCCGTTGCCAACCTCATTGCCGCCGATCATCCCGCGCACGGTTTCAACCTGCGCAGTCAGCCAGTCACGCAGCCCATCAACGGTTTCCATATAGGTTGCCATCATGTCTGCGGTTTGCGGCAGGTTCTCGGTAATCTGATCGGCAAGGAAGTAGGGTGCGATCGCCAGTGCAAGCAGGATCAGCACGCCAAAGAAGCCGCCACGGAAACCGCGACGCTCTGCGGCTTGCTCTTTCTCTTCCTCGGTCAGGCCAGAGGTATCGCTGGCCTGCGCCCGGGCACGCAGAGCGGCGTTGATTTCCTGAATATCGGGAATGGTGCGCAGGTTGGCCCCGGCAGCGGCTGCTGCTGCGCCGCCCCCGGTGGCCGCCTGAGCAGAGGTCACGCCGCCCTCGTCAATTGTCATCTGTGCGATGCGTTCGCGGGTCTTGCCAGCGTCAATCACCTCGGCAGGTTTTGGCGCCGGCTGCGTCGGTGGCGGGACGGCATTGCCGCCACGAGGCAGATTGTCACCGCGCGCTGCTTCTTCGCGGAGGATCTCAGCTACGGCTGCATCAAGCGGCTTGCGCACCGGTGCCGCTGGCGGGATCTCGTCGCTGGCGGCATCTTCGGTGTCAGCTTCTGTTCCTGCGGCGGCTTCTTCCGCCGGTGCAGGCGCCGCGACTGGCTTGTCAGTCTGGTACCATGTCTGCGCGCAGTTTGAGCATTGCACTTCACGACCGCCTGGCGGGATCGCGTCGTCGCCAACTTCATATTCCGACTTACAGTTCGGGCAAATCAGCCGCATACTCTTTATCCTTCTGCCCGGCCATTTGTAATGACAGTCTTTTTCTAGCCGCCTGCAATCTAGCAATGGTTGCGCTAAACGCAAAGGATTTGCGCAGGCGGCGCGGCGACGATTGAAACCTGTTGCAGATTTGGGCAGAACGGCACCACGGGCAGGGGAAAAGACGTGATAGAGCTTGATAAAGTGTCATACGGGTACAACGGGGCGAACCTGTTTTCCCAATTATCTCTGACACTTGCGCCCGGATCGTTCCGTTTTTTGACGGGTCCCTCCGGCGCAGGGAAGACGACGCTTCTGCGATTGTGCTATGCCGACCTGCGCGCGACGGCCGGGAAAGTGCGTCTCTTTGGGCAAGATGCCGCCGCTCTGGACCGGGACGCGGTCGCCTTGGCCCGACGACGGATCGGGGTTGTCCATCAGGACTGTCAGTTTCTCGATCATCTGACCATGGCTGAGAACATCGCGCTGCCGCTGACGGTCTCTGACAGGGTGGCAGAGGCAGGCGCGAACCTGCAGGAACTGCTCAACTGGGTGGGTCTTGCGCCGCAGGCGGGACAACTGCCGCCGGAATTGTCAGGGGGTGAGCGGCAACGCGCGGCATTGGCCCGTGCCGTCATCATCTCACCGGAGATCATCATCGCGGATGAGCCCACGGGCAACGTCGATTGGGAAATGTCGCAGCGTCTGCTGCACCTGCTGATCGAGCTCAACAAGATGGGCAAGACGATCCTGATCGCGACCCATGACCTTGCCATGATCCGATCCATGAAGTCCGAGGTCAGCGCCCGGGTGCTGCGCCTGAAGGACGGCCAATTGCAGCAAGCGGGGGCGGATCTGTGAAGGCGCTTCTGGAACTGATCGTCGGGGACCCGCAGGCGGATCGGGCCGTGCCGCCCACCGGCCAGACCGCGCGTCTGACGGTTTTCGTGGCGGTCGTGATGGCGTTTCTGGCTGTCATCGCGCTCTCCGTCTCATTGACCACCGGGCGGCTCGCCGCGATCTGGGCGGATGAATTGGCGCAATCTGCGACGTTGCGGTTGCCTGCAAACGCCGAGACGGCCGATGCGCTGTTGGAGGCCGCGGTGGACGTGCTGCAGACCACCCCTGGGGTCGCGAGCGCGCGGGTGCTTTCGCCTGACGAACAACAAGCACTCCTCGAACCGTGGTTCGGCCCTGACCTGCCGGTAGACGCCCTGCCGATCCCGCAACTCGTCGAAATCGTAACCGAGGATGGCTATGAGGCCGAAGGCCTGCGCGCCAGGCTTTCCGCACAGGTGCCGGGTGCAGTCCTTGACGATCACACGGCTTGGCGCGCGCCACTCTTGCAGGCGGCCTCGCGCGTGCGCCTGATCGGCTGGTCCACGATCCTGCTGATCGGGGCGACGGTGGCGGCGATGATCACATTGGCGGCGCAGGCCTCACTTGCGGCGAACGCACAGGTGATCCGCGTACTGCGGCTGGTCGGTGCGCGGGACGTTTACATCGCGCGCGCCTTCGTGCGCCGGCATACGATCCGGGCCGGTGTCGGGGCAGCGGCAGGGGCGATCCTTGGCGTGATTGCCGTCATTCTGATGCCAGAGGGAGACGGACAAACGAGCATTCTGCTGGGCGTCGGCTTCGAAGGGGCGGAATGGCTCTGGCCCGTTCTGATCCCGCCTCTCTCGGCCATCGTGGCCTTCTTCGCCACGAGGGCTGCCGCCCTACGCACATTGAGGTCCATGACATGAGTAGCGCAATTCAGTGGCTGCGGTCGCTCATCTTCAATGCGCAGATGTATGTCGCGATGCTGGTCTGCGGGATCATCTTTCTGCCTGCCGCGATCTGGTCCGCAAATGGCGCCGTTATGGGGTGCAAAGCTTACGCCCGCTGGGTCCTTTGGACAGCCTCTTGGATGATTGGCTTGAAGACGGAAGTCAGGGGAACACCACCAACCGAAGAATGCATGGTCGCGCCAAAGCATCAGTCTTTCATGGACGTGCTGGCGATCTATGCTGCCGTGCCGCGCGGCAAGTTCATCATGAAGTCGATCCTGAAGTATGCGCCCATCATCGGCCAGTTTGGCCTGCGCATTGGCTGCATACCTGTGGATCGGGGCAAGCGCGGGCAGGCGATCCGCAAGATGGTGGCGGATGTGAAAGCCGGCAAGGCGCATGCCGGTCAGCTGATCATCTATCCGCAAGGTACGCGGATCGCGCCGGGCGTCAAAGCAGGTTATAAGATCGGGACAGGCGCGCTCTATAAAAAGCTGGGTCAGCCGGTCTATCCGGTAGCAACCAACATCGGTGTCTTTTGGCCCAAGCGTGGCGTCATGCGCAAACCGGGGACGGCAGTGTTCGAGTTTCTGCCACCCATCACGCCGGGCCTGCCGGTCGAAGAATTCATGGCGCAGCTGGAAGAGGCGATTGAAACCGCCTCTGACCGGCTGAACAAGGAGGCAGGATTTGATGGCTGATCATGTGGTCAAAGACATCGCCGAGCTGGAACGGATCTACGGCGTCCCAGCAGAAGCCTCACAGATCAAGGTCGCCGATCACCTGACGCCGCTTTATGCCAAATGGATCATGGCCTCGCGTCTTTGCATGGTTTCGACCGTCGGAACCGACGGGACCGATGGCAGCCCGCGTGGCGATGATGGCCCTGTGGTGCAGATACTGGATCCGAAGACGCTCTTGATGCCGGACTGGCGCGGCAACAACCGGATGGATACGCTGCGCAACATCGTGGCGGACGGACGGTTGAGCCTGATGTTCATGGTGCCGGGATCCAACAACGTGATGCGGGTGAATGGGACTGGTGTCGTCTCGCTCGACCCTGATCTAATCAACCGTTTTGATGATCATGGCAAACTGCCGCGCAGCGTCGTGGTGATCACGGTGGGTGAGGTTTACAGCCAATGTGCCCGCGCGCTTCTGCGGTCGCGTGTGTGGGAGGCAGGTGATGAATCCGAAGGTTTGCCGACCATCGGTGACCTGCTGAAAGAACAGAAGGCGACCTTTGATGGCGCTGCCTATGATGCAGGCTGGCTGGCGCGGGCGAAGGAAACGCTCTGGTAGTCAGCGCAGGCTAAGGTTGCTGTTCGGCCCAAGCCCCCGCCAGAGACAGCCAACGATGACCACAAGGCTGATGACCAGCCAGAGCCCGCCCCACATCACGGTGGTCCCGCCAAACTCTTCCGCCAGCATGCGCGCGTCCGACCGCAGATGCGACCGCGCAATCGTGTCGCTGAAGATGTCATAGGGCACGTAGATGATGCTGGAGAGGCCGATGATGCGGAGTGCCAGATCGTTGACCGCGTGGCCGAAATAGCGCGCCATGACAAGCATCCCGACCAGAACGGCAATCGTAAAGCTCAGCGCAAAACCCGACCGGATGTAGAGCGCGGCGATCAGCAGCATCAGCACGCCGCAGAAACCCATGACATAGCGATCCGCCTTGGTTCTTGTCGCGGCAATGAGCAGGACCACCCCGATCAGAAGCGAGCCAAGATAGCCCGCTGTCAGCGTCCAGAACCGGCTGCCGCCGCGCGCCCAGACGGACCCCCCTTGATTGGAATGCACCGTGAGGCTGACGACCTCGCCGCCCGTCAGAATGACCATGATCGCGTGGGCCGCCTCATGCAAGAAAACGACGAGGATCTTGAGTGGTGCAACCGCAGGCGTATTCCACAGCGCAAAGACCACTGCGGTCAGCAGGAAAAGCTGCCAATGCCCGCGCAGGATGGCCACGCTTAGGCGGCCAGCCCCTTGGACCCGAGTGCGAGGTATTTGCTGCGCCTGTCGTTGCGCAGTTTCTCGGGCGACAGGTCACGCAATTCGTTCAGCAACTGCTTGAGCACCTCACCCACCGCCTCGATCGCCGCCTTCCGGTCGCGGTGCGCGCCACCCATCGGTTCGGGGATCACCCGGTCGCAGACGCCAAGCTCCATCAAGTTCTGCGCTGTCAGGCGCAGGGCTTCTGCGGCCTCACGCATCTTTTCGGCGTCCTTCCACAGGATCGAAGCGCAGCCTTCCGGGCTGATCACGGAATAGATCGAATGATCCAGCATCGCGACACGGTTTGCCGTCGCAAAGGCCACCGCGCCACCCGATCCACCTTCACCGATCACGACGCTGATCAGGGGCACGCTAAGCTCCAGGCATTTCTCGGTAGACCGCGCGATTGCCTCGGACTGGCCGCGCTCTTCTGCCCCTTTGCCCGGGTACGCGCCGGGGGTGTCGACAAGCGTGATCACCGGCAGGCCAAAGCGATTGGCCAGTTCCATCAGGCGGATTGCCTTGCGATAACCTTCGGGCCGGGCCATGCCGAAATTCCGCTCGATCCGGGACTTGGTGTCATTGCCCTTTTCATGGCCGATCACCATCACAGGCACGCCATCCAGCCGAGCCAGACCACCCATCACCGCATGGTCATCGGCAAAGTTCCGGTCACCGGCGAGCGGCGTGTATTCGGTAAAGAGCGCTTCGAGATAGTCGCGGCAATGTGGGCGTTCGGGGTGGCGGGCGACCTGGCATTTGCGCCAAGGTGTGAGGTCCGCGTAGAGTGATGTCAGCAGATCGCGCGCCTTTTTGTCCAGCGCGGTCGCCTCTTTCTCGACATCCATCTCCGGGTTTTCCCGGGCCATCGCGCGCAGCTCTTCCGCCTTGCCTTCGATCTCGGCCAGGGGTTTTTCGAAGTCGAGGTATTGGGTCATTCACGCGCACCTTTTGCCAGCACTCATCGTTATATGGCGCATGCCCCATTGAAGTGCAACGGCGCGAAACTGTCATGAAATTGCCATTTGCCTTGCCCGATCAGGTGCGACATTCAGTCAACCGAACGTGCTTATGCGAAAGGAACAGTCATGCGCATTCTTGGTCTCTTGGGGTTGATTTCAGTGGTTTCGGCAGGGCCGGTCCTGGCGCAATCCGTCGATTTTGGCGATGACAGCAGCCAGTGGTCGAACGACGGTGAATGCGACGATCCCCGCTTTGAGGGCCCCGGCATGACGGCGACACCGCTGTTGGACGAAGACATCCTGAGCGATGCCACCGATTGCCGCACAGCATTCGAGGCAGGGTTGCTGGTCTTGAGGGGTGAAGGCCCTGCAGATCTGGTCATTAACGGTGTGAACTTTGGCAATGACCTTGGCCAATGGTCAAACGATGGCGAATGCGACGATCCGCGGTTTGAAGGGGCTGGTATGACCACGACCCCGCTGTTGCACGATGACCTGATGCGCGATGCCACCGACTGCAGCACCGCATTCCTCGCAGGTGATCTGCGCTTGGTCGGGATCGGTAAAGGCGGCCACATCAACTTTGGCGACGACACCAGCGATTGGGCCAACGACGGGGAATGCGACGATATGCGCTTTGAGGGCCCCGGCATGACGACAACGCCGCTTCTGGCTGATGACATCCTGCATGACGCCAGTGACTGTCGGAACGCCTATACGGCCGGTCTTCTGACCCTTGCGGGAGAGTGATCAGCCCGCGATCATTTCCGCCTGACGGACGATCACCTCGGCCTGTTTGATCGAGGCGATATCGACGAGACGGCCTTTGTAAACCGTCGCCCCCTCGCCGCGTGCTTTGGCGTCTTCCATCGCGGCGAGGATTTCGCGGGCCTCTGCCACGGCCTCTTCCGATGGGGTGAACACCTCATTGGCCAGCGCGATCTGTTTGGGGTGGATCGCCCATTTGCCCACCATCCCTAGCGTCGCGGACCGGCGCGCTTGCGCGCGGTAGCCTTCATCATCGCTGAAATCGCCAAAGGGGCCATCAACCGGCAACACCCCATGCGTCCGGCAAGCAGCGACAATGGCGGTCTGGGCCCAGTGCCAAGGGTCGGAGAAGTTCCGCGTCTCGCCGTGCAGCAT
>JBCBOD010000066.1:0-20738 GCA_039821425.1 Pseudomonadota bacterium | reverse complement strand
TGCCTACGCGGGGCGCGCCGGTTTCGGCCAGAAGCGGCTTGAGGATCGCCATGCCGCCCTTCATCGCGTTGGCGGCGGCATGACCATCGTGGGGCATGACTTCCGCGACGGGATCCTGTTCGTGCCGGAGGTGCTGCTCGCCGCCAACGCGATGAAGGGCGGCATGGCGATCCTCAAGCCGCTTCTGGCCGAAACCGGCGCGCCCCGCGTAGGCAAGATGGTGATCGGCACGGTCAAGGGCGACATCCACGACATCGGCAAGAACCTTGTCTCGATGATGATGGAAGGTGCCGGGTTTGAAGTGGTTGATCTGGGCATCAACAACGCGGTGGAGGCTTATCTGGAAGCGCTCGAAGCCGAACAGCCTGATATCCTGGGCATGTCCGCCCTGCTGACCACGACAATGCCTTACATGAAGGTGGTGATTGACACGATGGTCGAGAAGGGCTTGCGCGATGACTATGTCGTGCTGGTTGGTGGTGCACCCTTGAACGAGGAATTTGGCAAGGCGATCGGGGCAGATGCCTATTGCCGTGATGCCGCCGTCGCCGTGGAAACGGCCAAAACCTTCATGGCGCGCAAACACAACCAGCTTGCGGCTGGCTGACCTTCAAATCACATCAAACGCATCCTATCTGTCAGGTAGCGGAGGATAGGATGCCACTTGATCGCTTGGTTCTCATCATTGTTTGCGTGCTCACCGCTGCAGCGGTGAGCGTCTATGTTGGCTTGCTTTTGCTGGCGAGCGTCCAGATGCCCCCTATCATGGGGCTGTCCATTCTGAGCGCTATCGCGCTTTGCGCCTACATCGCCTGGCGTGTCATTGCGGAGCGGATCGGCAATAAGGATGATGACCACTATGACCGGTTTGAAAACTGATTTCCTGATCGTCACGACCGACACGGTGCCGGGGCGCGAGGTGGGTCAGGTCATGGGTTTGGTGCGCGGTTCCACCGTACGCGCCAAGCATGTGGGCACGGATATCGTGGCCAGCCTGAAGAACCTCGTCGGGGGCGAGATGACGGGGTACTCGTCACTAATGGCAGGCGCACGGGAACAGGCGATTGACCGGATGGTCGAAGACGCCCGCGCCTTGGGGGCCAATGCCGTCATCGGTTGCCGGATGGAAACATCTGCGATCATGGCGGGATCTTCCGAGATCGTTGCCTACGGCACTGCGGTGCGGCTGCGATGATCAGCGACGCGGCCCTCACGACCGAAGGGCTGGCGGCCAGCGGCAAGGGCCGTGTCCTATTGATCGCCTGCGGGGCCTTGGCGCGCGAGATTTTGGCAGTGAAAGAGGCCAATGGCCTCGACCATCTGGACCTGCAATGCTTGCCCGCCATCTACCACAACCACCCCGAACGGATCGTTCCGGCCATGAGAGAAGCGGTCGAGAAGTACCGTGCGCAGTATCAAACAATCTTTGTCGTTTATGCCGACTGCGGCACCGGCGGATTGCTCGAAGCAGCCTGCGCAGAGCTTGGCGTCGGCATGGTCGCAGGCCCGCATTGCTATTCTTTCTTCGAAGGGAATGAGACGTTTGCCGCCCATGAAGAAATGACAGCCTTCTACCTGACAGACTTCCTTGTTCGCCAGTTTGACGCCTTCGTCTGGGAACCGCTGGGCCTCGGCCGTCACCCTGACCTGCGGGATATGTATTTCGGCCACTACGAAACGCTGGTCTATCAGGCACAGACCGATGACCCGGCGCTGACGGAAAAGGCGAAGGTCTGTGCAGAAAGGCTCGGGCTGGCGTTCGAGCGACGGTTTACGGGGTATGGTGATCTAACCCCGGCACTCACGGCGCTCTGATACGCAGCCCCGGACCGGATCCGGGGCCTTAAGCGCGACACAGGAGGTCCCGGATCTTGTCCGGGACTGCGTCATGCTCTAGGCCGCCGCTGCCGTTTCCCTGATCCGCTCCACCATCGCGCGCAGCCCGTTGGAGCGTTGCGCCGACAGATGATCGTTTAGGCCCAGACGGCCCAATTCCGCGCCAGCATCAATCTTGCCGACCTGCTCCACCGTTTCGCCATCATAGAGCGCGCGCAGCACGGCGATCAGACCGCGCACAATCATCGCATCACTATCGCCGCGGAAAGTAAAACTGCCGTCCTCAATCTTGGGCACAAGCCAGACCTGGCTCGCGCAGCCATCCACCTTGGTCGCAGGGACGCGCAATGCGTCCTCTAGCGGGTCCATCGCCTTGCCCATGTCGATCACATGGCGATAGCGATCCTCCCAATCATCGAGGAATTCAAAGGTTTCGACGAGGTCTTCAAAGGTTTCGTTGGCCATGATCAGTCTTTTGCTTGTGTTGCCTCAGATATAGATCAAAGGGCGACGGTCACAACCTTCTGGCCTTTCACGGCAAGGCCAACCTGGCCTTCGCAAAGCTTCAGCGCCTCAGCCCCGAAAACCTCTTTCCGCCAGCCTTTGAGCGCGGGCACATCCCGCTGCCCAGCCGCCAGCATATCGAGGTCTGCCGCACTTGCGATCAGTTTGGCCGCGACGCCTACGTCATCGGTCTTGGCCTTCAGAAGCACACGCAGCATATCTGCCAACGCGGGGTTCACCTGCAGCTTCGCGCGCGCGTTATCGACGCGCGGCATATCCTCTGGCTTCACGGCCAGACCCGCCTTGATCGCCGCCAAAATACCATCGGCGATATCGCCCTTGCGCGCCTCGCGCAGCAGAAGGCGGGACCGCCCGAGATCTTTCTCTGACTGCGGCTTGGTCGAGGCAAGCTCGACCAGCGCATCATCCTTGAACACCCGGTTGCGGGGGATGTTGCGGGTCTGCGCATGGCTTTCGCGGAACCGTGCCAGTTCGCGCACCACCGACAGGAACTTGCCCGACGTCGTGCGGGTTTTCACGCGGCGCCAGGCCTCTTCCGGATCAGTCTGATATGTGGCGGGGTCTTTCAGAACGGCCATTTCCTCGGCCACCCATTTGGTGCGGCCGGACTTGGCCAGCCGCGCTGACAGATCTTCATAGATGTCGCGCAGGTGTGTCACATCACCGATGGCATAGTTTGCTTGCGCATCACTCAGCGGGCGGCGGGACCAGTCGGTAAAGCGCGAGGATTTGTCGAGCTCTGCTTTCGCGATCTTGCGCACCAGCGTCTCATACCCAACCTGTTCACCAAACCCGCAAACCATCGCGGCGACCTGCGTGTCGAAAAGCGGATCAGGAATGATGCCCGCATCGACGTAGAAAATCTCCAGGTCCTGCCGGGCGGCGTGGAACACTTTCACCACCCCCGCATCCTGAAACAGATCATAAAGCGGATCGAGTGACAGGCCATCGGCCAACGGATCAACCAGCACCGCATCCTCTCCAGCGTCATCCCGATACGCGAGCTGCACGAGGCAAAGTTTTGAGTAATACGTCCGCTCGCGCAGGAATTCGGTATCGACGGTGACATAGGCGCGTTTCGCGGCCTCGGTGCAAAAGGCGGCCAATACCTCTGTCGTAGTAACTGTTTTCATCTCGGAACCCTGCTCAACGCGCGTCTGACCCTGATAGGCCATCCCTGCTGGGTTGAAAAGCAGGTCTCAGGGCAACATCACCGGCGTTCGGTCACCGGACGCGAAACGGCGCAGGACGGCGGGATAAAGCTGATGTTCCAGCGGAAGAAGGCGCCTGGCCAATGTCTCCGGCGTGTCGTCCGGCGCAACGGTGATCCGCGCCTGCCCCAGGATCGGGCCATCATCAAGTTCCGCCGTGACCTCGTGCACGGTGCAACCATGCTCGGCGTCCCCAGCCTCCAGCGCCCGTGCGTGCGTATGCAGCCCCTTGTACTTTGGCAAAAGCGAGGGGTGGATATTCAGCATACGCCCTTGCCATTTCGCGGTGAACTCCGGCGTCAGGATGCGCATGAAGCCAGCGAGGCAGATGATGTCCGGTTTGGCCGTTTGCAAGGCACGGTCCAGCGCGGCCTCAAGCCCGGCGCGGTCCTTGCCAAAGGGTTTGTGATCGATCGCAAGTGTCGGGATATGCCGCGCCCGCGCTTTGGCGAGGCCGCCCGCCTCCGGATCGTTCGACAGCACCAGAACCGGACGCGCAGGATGGTCGCCGCGCATATCCTCTGCCAGGGCCACCATGTTGGAGCCACCGCCAGAGAGCAGGATCGCGACGCGTTGCGTCACCAAAGCTTGCCCTCATAGCTGATCGTCGGGGTGTCGGTGACCGCGCCGATCCGGTGCACAGTCTCACCCGCCTCCGCCAGCACGCCGGTCAGCGCGTCTGCCTGCCCAGGATCAACGACCAGCACCATGCCGATACCCCCGTTGAAGGTCTTCAGCATCTCTGCCTCGGCCATGCCGCCGGTTTGCGCCAACCAGCCGAAAACGGGCGGCAGATCCCATGCGTTCAGGTTGATTTCTGCGCCACAGCCCTCGGGCAAGACGCGGGGCAGGTTTTCCGTCAACCCGCCGCCGGTGATATGGGCAAGGCCGTGCACACCCCCTGCCCTGACGGCAGCCAGCGCCTGTTTGACATAGAGGCGCGTCGGGGCCAGCAGCGCTGCACCCAGCGTCTCATCTGCGAAAGGCGCGTCATCTGCCCAAGCCAGGCCGGACATATCCACAATCCGGCGCACCAGCGAATATCCATTGGAATGGACCCCGTTTGACGCAAGACCCAGAAGCACATCACCCGCCTGCACACCCGCCGGAAGATCCGCGCCGCGCTCCATCGCGCCCACGGCAAATCCGGCAAGGTCGAAATCGCCATCGTGGTACATCCCCGGCATCTCAGCGGTTTCACCGCCTATCAGGGCGCAACCAGATGCCTCACACCCCGCAGCGATGCCTTCGATGATGCGGGTCGCCTGATCGAGTTCCAGCTTGCCTGTCGCGAAATAGTCGAGGAAAAACAAGGGCTCCGCACCCAGGCAAACCAGATCGTTGACGCACATCGCCACCAGATCGATGCCAATCGTATCCACATTGCCCGTATCAATCGCGATGCGCAGCTTGGTACCAACCCCGTCAGTTGCGGCCACCAGCACCGGGTCAACGTAACCGGCCGCCTTCAGATCAAAGAGCGCACCAAAGCCACCCAATCCTGCCATCACCCCGGAGCGCGCCGTGCGCTTGGCGGCAGGCTTGATCCGCTCTACCAGCGTATTGCCCGCATCGATATCCACGCCTGCATCGGCATAGGTCAGGCCATTTTTCCCGGTCATCTGGGGCACCCCCTGTCGTTTGCCACCCCCTAGCCCATCAACCCTGCAAAGGGAACCACCGTTTCACCGCTTGACGGGCCTGCGTTGTCTGATACGCCTGTTTCACGCGTGGGCCTGTAGCTCAATTGGTTAGAGCAGAGCGCTCATAACGCTTTGGTTGCGGGTTCAAGTCCTGCCGGGCCTACCATCGCCCCCACGCTGTATACGACTGCATACCAGGCTAGGCGGAGGCGCTCCGGTGCGCTATGCAGGCGCAGAATCCTCGTAGCCGGAGAAGCCCATGTCCAAGATCAAGGTAGAAAACCCCATCGTCGAACTCGACGGTGATGAAATGACCCGCATCATGTGGGATTTCATCAAGCAAAAGCTGATCCTGCCCTATCTGGATGTTGACCTGCTCTACTACGACCTCGCGATGGAGGTGCGGGACGAAACCAATGACCAGATCACCATCGACGCCGCCGAGAAGATCAAGGAGGTCGGCGTTGGCGTGAAGTGCGCAACCATCACGCCGGATGAGGCGCGGGTCGAAGAATTCAACCTCAAGAAAATGTGGCGCAGCCCCAATGGCACGATCCGCAATATCCTCGGCGGCGTCGTCTTCCGCGCGCCCATCATCTGCCGCAACGTGCCGCGGCTTGTCCCCGGCTGGACCGACCCGATTGTCATCGGGCGGCATGCGTTCGGGGACCAGTACAAGGCCACCGATTTCCTGATGCCCGGCCCCGGCAAGCTGACCATGAAGTTTGTGGGCGAAGACGGCGAAGTGATCGAGAAAGAGGTTTTTGACGCACCGTCAGCCGGCGTCGCGATGGGGATGTATAACCTTGATGCGTCGATCTACGATTTCGCACGCGCTTCGTTCAACTACGGGCTGAACCTCGGCTGGCCGGTGTATCTCTCGACCAAAAACACGATCCTCAAGGCCTATGACGGGCGCTTCAAGGACATCTTTGAAGAGGTGTATGAAACAGAATTCAAAGAGAAATTCGACGAGATCGGCATCGAATACCAGCACCGGCTGATCGACGATATGGTTGCCTCCGCCATGAAATGGTCTGGCAAATTCGTCTGGGCCTGCAAGAACTACGACGGCGATGTGCAGTCGGATACGGTGGCGCAAGGCTTCGGCTCACTCGGCCTGATGACCTCGCAACTGATGACACCCGACGGCAAAATCGTCGAGGCAGAGGCCGCCCACGGCACCGTCACCCGCCACTACCGGCAGCATCAGGCGGGGCAAGCGACCTCCACCAACTCCATCGCGTCGATCTTTGCGTGGACGGGCGGGCTAAAGCATCGGGCGAAGCTGGATGAGAACGCGGAACTGATGAAATTCGCAGAAACGCTGGAAAAGGTGGTGGTGGACACTGTCGAAAGCGGGTTCATGACCAAGGACCTCGCCCTGCTGGTGGGCCCGGATCAGGGCTGGCTGACCACGACGGGCTTCCTTGAGAAGATAGACGAGAACTTGAACAAGGCGATGTGACGGCCAACAAGGAAAAAGGCGCCCCTGATGGGCGCCTTTTTTCTTTGCGTCCACAGTGTCTTTCCACTGGCCATTTCCCCTCACCCACGTTATCCGCGCGCCCAAGTTCCCCCGAAAGGCCGCACCTATGGATATCCGCAATATCGCGATCATCGCGCACGTTGACCACGGCAAGACAACGCTTGTTGACGAGCTGCTCAAACAGTCCGGTGTCTACCGCGAGAATGAGGCGATCACCGAACGCGCGATGGACAGCAACGACATTGAGCGTGAACGCGGGATCACGATCCTGGCGAAATGCACCTCCGTCGAATGGAAAGGCACGCGCATCAATATCGTCGATACCCCCGGCCACGCCGACTTCGGTGGTGAGGTGGAGCGAATCCTGTCCATGGTGGACGGTGTCGTGCTCCTGGTCGATGCCGCCGAAGGGCCGATGCCGCAAACGAAATTCGTGACCTCCAAGGCGCTGGCGCTGGGACTGCGCCCGATCGTCGTGGTCAACAAGGTGGACAAACCCGATGGCGAACCTGATCGCGCAATCGACGATGTGTTTGACCTTTTCGCAGCCCTCGATGCGACAGACGAGCAGCTTGATTTTCCAGCCATGTACGCGTCTGGACGGTCCGGCTGGTGCGATGCAGAACTTGACGGGCCGCGTGAAAATCTCGACGCGCTCTTTGATCTGATTGTGGATCATGTGCCGACGCCCAAGCAGATCGAAAACAAGGATCAGCCGTTCCAGATGCTGGCGACCACGCTGTCCGCCGACCCGTTTATCGGACGCATCCTGACGGGCCGGGTTGAGGCAGGCACGCTGAAGGCCGGTGACACGATCAAGGCCCTGTCGCGCACGGGTGAGAAGATCGAACAGTTCCGGGTGTCGAAAATCCTCGCCTTCCGGGGCCTTGCGCAGCAGCCCATCGACCTGGCAGAGGCAGGCGACATCGTGACCATCGCAGGCATGGCCAAGGCCACTGTGGCCGACACGCTTTGCGATCCGTCCATAGAGGCACCGATCCCGGCCCAACCCATCGACCCGCCGACCATCACGGTCACATTTGGCATCAACGACAGCCCGCTGGCCGGCCGTGACGGCAAGAAGGTGCAGTCCCGCGTCATCCGCGAGCGCCTGCTGAAAGAGGCCGAAGTCAACGTCGCGATCCGCATCGAGGACACCCCCGGCGGCGACGCGTTTGAGGTTTCGGGCCGCGGCGAACTGCAGATGGGCGTGTTGATCGAAAACATGCGCCGTGAAGGGTTCGAACTGTCAATCTCTCGCCCGCAGGTGATCTTTACCGAAGAAGACGGGCAGCGCATGGAGCCGGTTGAGGAAGTCACCATCGACGTGGATGACGAATATACCGGCACAGTGGTCGAAAAGCTGACCGGCCCGCGCAAAGGCGAGCTGGTCGAAATGAAGCCCGCCGGCGCCGGCAAGACTCGGATCATCGCGCATGTCCCCTCACGCGGGCTCATCGGCTATCACGGCGAGTTCCTGACAGACACGCGTGGGTCCGGCGTGCTCAACCGCCTGTTCCACGGCCAGACACCCTACAAGGGCAAGATCGAAGGCCGCCGTCAGGGCGTGCTGATCTCGATGGAGAACGGCGCTTCGGTCGCCTTCGCGCTGTGGAACCTCGAAGATCGGGGCAAGATGTTCATTGGGGCGCAAGAGAACGTCTACACCGGCATGATCATCGGCGAGCACAGCCGCGACAACGATCTGGAAGTGAACCCCCTGAAGGGCAAGAAGCTGACCAACGTGCGCGCTTCTGGCACCGATGAGGCCGTCCGGCTGACGCCGCCCGTTCAAATGTCGCTGGAACAGGCCATCGCCTATATCGACGATGACGAGCTGGTCGAGGTCACGCCAAACGCCGTACGGCTGCGCAAGCGCTACCTTGACCCACATGAGCGTAAGCGGATGGCGCGCGCGAGTTAAGTCACGTCCCGGACTTGATCCGGGACCTCGCTTGCCACCAGAGACCCCGGATCAAGTCCGGGGTGGGCTTTCCACAGTGGCGACCTCATCACCAATCATTAAGCGCCCCGGCGTCATCACACTGGCATACCACCCGCCGTGTCCGCGCATGGCGTTGTAGCCACCGGGGCCAAGCACCTCTTCCATGCGGGAACAGGGCGGGCACGGGCCTTCGATCTGCAAGATCACCTCACCTGTCCGGATCTGCGCCTTGCGCAACGCAGCAAGGTTGAGGCCAGAAATGACAAGATTTCTGCGCAAATCTGCTGGGTTGATTGCATCCAAGCCTGAGAGCGCGGCAATCACAGGCAGATGCTCGGCCTGGATCAACGTGACCGATTTCTTGCCTTCTGGTGCATGATCCCCCGCGAGGCCAGACGGGGTGACCGCGGCCGTTTGCAACGCTTGCAAGGGCGCCCGGCGTGCCCGGCGCACCCCAATCCAGTCCAGTCGCCCGACGCGGGCGTGTCGTGCCATCATCTCGGCCAGATGGCCTTTCACGCGGCCAAAACAGCTTTCGCAGCGGCAATTGCGGCTGCGGCGTTTTCCGCCGAAGCGCCACCGCCCTGTGCCATATCAGGGCGGCCGCCGCCGCCCTTGCCGCCCAGCTCTGGCGTCGCTGCGCGCAAGATATCGACGGCAGACACACGGCCCGTCAGGTCATCCGTCACGCCGACAGCCAGAGCTGCCTTGCCGCCCGTATCCGCGATCAACAGAACAGCACCACTGCCCATCTGCGCCTTCATCTCATCAATCAGCGCGGGCAGGTCCTTGCCGGTGACCCCCTGCAAGACCTGCGCCTGGAACGGCACGCCGTTCACGGTCTCGATGGGCGCGCTTTCCTTGGCACCGCCACCCATCGCGACCTCTCGGCGCAGCTGGGCAACCTCGTTCGCGAGCGCCTTTCGTTCGTCCATCAGCGCCTTGATCCGGTCCGCCAGCTCGGCGGCCGGGGCCTTCATCACCAGTGCGGCTTCGGCCAATCGGTGATCCTGCGCGCGCAGATAGTCCAATGCGGCCTGCCCTGTCAGCGCCTCGATCCGGCGCACGCCCGCGCTGCTGGCGCTGTCGCCCAACGTCACAAACGCACCAATCTCGCCCAGTTGCTTCACATGTGTTCCGCCGCAAAGCTCCAGCGAGTAGGTATTGCCATCCGCGCCCTTGCCCGATCCGGCTTGCTGCCCCATGGAAACAACACGCACCTCATCACCGTACTTCTCGCCAAAAAGCGCCTGCGCGCCCATCGCACGGGCATCATCCGGCGTCATGATCCGGGTTTCCACAGTGCCGTTCTGACGGATCAGCGCGTTCACATCCCGCTCCACCTGTTCCAGCTCCGCAAGGCTCAGTGCCTTCTGGTGGCTGAAATCGAACCGCAGGCGATCGGGCGCGTTGAGCGAGCCGCGCTGTACCACGTGATCGCCCAGTGTTTCGCGCAATGCCTCGTTGAGCAGATGGGTGGCAGAGTGGTTGGCCTGAATGGCGCTCCGGCGGGCCGGATCCACAGAAAGCTCCGCCCCCTGCCCCTTTGACAGTGTCCCCTCGGTCACCTTTGCAAAATGGATGTAAACGCCCGCCACCTTCTTGGTGTCAGAAATCTGGGCCTTGCCCGTCTCCGTCACCAGCATGCCAGCGTCACCGACCTGGCCACCGGCCTCGGCATAAAATGGGGTCTGGTTGAGGACGATCTGCACCTCGCCATCAGCCGTTTCAGCCAGCGCGCCACCAGCGACCAGCCCAACGATTTGCCCCTCAGCCGTCAACGTGTCATAGCCCAGAAAATCGGTCGTCCCGCTGGCGTCGGCAATGTCGAACCAGATCGCACCGTCCGCAGCCTCACCGGTCCCGGACCAGGCCGCGCGCGCCTTGGCCTTCTGCTCGGCCATGGCCGCATCGAAGCCCTCGGTATCAACCTCACGCCCTTTTTCGCGCAGCGCGTCCTGCGTCAGGTCGAGTGGAAAGCCATAGGTATCGTAAAGCTTGAATGCCGCAGCGCCAGGCAGGGCGGCATCCTCGGGCAGCCCGGCCAACTCATCATCAAGCAGTTTCAAGCCGCGGTCCAAGGTCTGTTTGAACCGCACTTCTTCGTTCAGCAGCGTCTCTGCGATCAGCCGCTGACCCTGCCCAAGCTCTGGATAGGCTGCCCCCATCTTTTGCACCAAAGCTGGGACCAGGCGGTGCATCACCGGGTCCTTCGCGCCCAAAAGATGCGCGTGGCGCATCGCGCGACGCATGATCCGGCGCAGCACATACCCACGGCCCTCGTTCGAGGGCAGCACACCTTCGGCAATCAGAAAAGAGGTAGAGCGCAGGTGGTCCGCGATCACCCGGTGATGCACGTTGCCCTCACCATCAGGATCAGAGGAGGTGGCATCCGCCGAGGCCTCGATCAGCGCGCGCATCAGGTCGGTGTCGTAGTTGTCGTGCTTGCCCTGCAAGAGCGCGCCAATCCGTTCGAGCCCCATGCCGGTGTCGATGGATTGCATCTCGAGCGGCTTCAACGTGCCATCCTCGAACTGCTCGTTCTGCATGAAAACGATATTCCAGATCTCGATGAATCGGTCACCATCCTCCTCGGGTGATCCCGGCGGTCCGCCCCAGATGTGATCACCATGGTCATAGAAGATCTCGGTACATGGTCCGCATGGCCCGGTTGGCCCCATCCGCCAGAAATTGTCATCCGTCGGAATGCGGATGATCCGGTCTTCGGGCACGCCGATCTTCTTCCACAGATCGAACGCCTCATCATCGGTGTGGTAAACAGTGGTCAGCAGACGCGACTTGTCGATGCCAAAGTCCTGCGTCAACAACTCCCATGCAAAGGGTATCGCCTCGGTCTTGAAATAGTCACCAAAGCTGAAGTTGCCGAGCATCTCAAAGAACGTGTGATGCCGCGCGGTATAGCCCACGTTGTCAAGGTCATTGTGCTTGCCACCGGCGCGCACACATTTCTGGCTGGTGGTGGCACGGCTGTAATCGCGCGTCTCGACCCCGGTAAACAGATTCTTGAATTGCACCATGCCCGAGTTCGCGAACATCAGCGTCGGGTCGTTGCGCGGCACCAACGGGCTGGAGGCGACGACCTCGTGCCCCTGCTTTTCAAAGTAACTCAGAAAGGTCGATCGGATGTCGGCAAGGCTGGTCATGGCGCGCTTTCATGGGGTGCTTTCACTGACAGGCAGAAATAGCTCCGCCCCCCCGGGGTGTCCACAGGCAATGAAAATCACTTCGGCCGCAAGACAGGACTACTTACATACCACCAAACCATTGAGCGTTGCGGTCCAACCGAACCCCCCTCACTTTCTGCGTCCGATCAAACGTCTGCCGGTGGCATCTGACGTTTCTGCCCACGCGAAAAAACGAAAAAGGGCGCCACCGTCGCAGCACCCTTTTCCCGAGTATTCACCACCATCCGTGGATCATGCGGGCACCTCGGAAAGTCGCCGTCTGCGTCAATCAGGCATTACGCCTCAACAAGATCGTCGTCTTCGTCCTTACCGCCGCCGGGCATATCGAAATCAAGACCGTGCGCCGCGCGGATCTTGTCCTCGATCTCATGCGCCACATCCGGGTTTTCTTTCAGGAACAGTTTGGAGTTCTCACGCCCCTGCCCGATCCGCTCATCACCGTAAGAGAACCACGCGCCGGATTTTTCGACCACACCGGCTTTCACACCCAGATCGAGCAGTTCACCCATCTTCGAGATGCCTTCGCCATACATGATGTCGAATTCCACCTGCTTGAACGGCGGCGCCACCTTGTTCTTGACGACCTTCACACGGGTCGCGTTGCCGACAACCTCATCCCGGTCCTTGAGCGCACCGATCCGGCGGATATCAAGACGGACAGAGGCGTAGAACTTCAGCGCATTACCACCAGTTGTCGTCTCGGGTGAGCCGAACATCACGCCGATCTTCATGCGGATCTGGTTGATGAAGATCACCATGCAGCCGGACCGGTTGATCGACCCCGTCAGCTTGCGCATCGCCTGTGACATCAGGCGGGCGTGCACGCCCACGCTGCTGTCACCCATGTCGCCTTCAAGCTCTGACTTTGGTGTCAGCGCCGCAACCGAATCCACGATTACCATATTCACGGCACCGGAGCGCACCAGCGTATCTACAATTTCCAACGCCTGTTCACCGGTGTCAGGCTGCGAGATCAGCAACTCATCCAGGTTCACGCCCAGCTTCTTGGCATATTGCGGATCAAGCGCGTGTTCAGCATCGACAAAGGCGCAAACGCCGCCCTTTTTCTGCTCTTCGGCAATCGCGTGCAGGGTCAGGGTCGTCTTACCGGACGATTCAGGTCCGTAAATCTCAATGATCCGGCCTTTCGGCAGCCCACCGATCCCCAGCGCGATGTCGAGGCCCAGAGAGCCTGTCGATGTCGCCTCAATATCGGCCATCTTGTTCTCACCGCCGAGCTTCATGATAGAGCCCTTGCCGAACTGCCGTTCAATCTGCGCGAGCGCGCTTTCCAGCGCCTTTTCCTTCTCTGCCGTCTTCTTGTTATCCATTGTGAAAAGTTCTGCCGTTGCCATGTGTCCTGTCCTTATTTCATGCCGCAAAATCTGCCGCAATCACTGCTTTCGTTCATTATTTGTTCTCACTCTTAATGAGATCAAAAGAAGAACATTGCAACAGTAATTTTCCTTAACGACACTCGCTGAAAACTGGTTAATGATTGGTTTACGATGCTGCGGCATTGACAAGAAAGCTGAAAAGTGGAGGGCAAATGCTTGTTTTCTGGAAAGAAAATCTGGTGCTGTTGGCGGTACCAAAAACGGGATCGACGGCGTTAGAGGGTGCGCTGGCCCCCCGCGCGTCGCTCGTCCTGCGCGATCCACCGCACCTGAAACACGCGCCCTGCTACCGCTACAAGCGATTCCTCAAGCCGTTTTTCAAACAGGCCGGCGGGCAGGACCCGGAACTGATGGCCGTGGTCCGCAACCCTGTCGACTGGCTGGGCAGCTGGTACCGGTACCGGACACGGGATGATCTGGCGGGTCACGAAAACTCCACCCGAGGGATCAGTTTCGACGATTTTGTCCTGGAATACTGCAAGGGCGACCCCGCCCCTTTCGCCAATGTCGGATCACAGGATCGCTTTCTGCGGATCAACGATGGGGAGCTGGGGGTGCGGCACCTCTTTCAATACGAACAATGGGATCAGGTGATCGGGTATCTGGAAGGGCGTCTGGGGATGCAGGTCACGTTGAAGCAGAAGAACGTGTCGCCGAAGATGGATCTGGCATTGTCGACAGGGGTGGAGGAGCGGCTGCGCGAGAAACGGGCGGCAGAGTTTGCGGTTTGGGAGTTGGGGTGGCGGTGAGACATCATCAAAGTGAAGACACCAAGTCTACAAAGATACTTTTGCTTCGTCTGTCGGGTTTTTTGCCACTGCATTGGCACACCGCCGTTGTTGAAGGCGGAAGACTAACCAGATTTGTTAACCAAATGCTTTGCGCTTTAGGAGCAAGGGTTTTTCTTTATCTCGCAATCCTCTGGGTGTCCGTATCTGCGGTAATGGACGCCAATAATTTGTTATGTGGAACAAGTATGTTCCAACGCTCTGGCGCGGTACTCGTGGCGTTCGCACTGATTGAGAGCGTCGCAGCAGAACGTCTCATGAGCGGATTTCCTTACAACGAATACTTCGGCGACGATATTCATCAGTTCAATCAAAAATTGCAGAGGTTCAAGCAAGTGAGCATAGCGTTTGGCTTTGCATTGACCGTTTTGGGCACTTTGATTTGGGCCTACGGTGACTTTTTGCTGGTGGGGTCACCTTGTTAGCCGCCCCGGACTTGATCCGGGGCCTTTACCGGAACCAGAGGTCCCGGATCAAGTCCGGGACGGGGTTAAGCCGTTAACGTCCGCCCAACCGCATCCTTCCACCCGGCATATCGCCGCTCCCGCGTCGCTTCATCCATCTGCGGCTCAAACCGCCGGTCGAGCGCCCAATTCGCAGCAAACCCCTCCTGATCAGGATAGACCCCAGCGCGCATCCCCGCGAGCCATGCGGCCCCCAGCGCTGTCGTCTCCAACACGGTCGGCCTATCCACCGGTGCGCCGATGATGTCCGAGAGGAATTGCATCGACCAATCCGAGGCGCTCATGCCCCCATCAACGCGCAAAACCCCAGCATTGTCAGCGGCTTCCCAGTCGCTCTTCATCGCCTCCAGCAGATCCCGCGTCTGGTAGCCGACGCTTTCCAGCGCAGCACGGGCGAACTCTGCGGGGCCGGAGTTACGGGTCAGGCCGTAGATTGCACCGCGCGCATCGGCATCCCAATACGGCGCGCCAAGGCCGGTGAAAGCGGGCACCAGATAGAGCTCCTGCCCTGGATCAGCTTTCTCGGCCAGTGGCTGCGTCTCCGCCGCCTCACGGATGATCTTCAACCCATCACGCAGCCATTGCACCACGGCGCCAGCGATGAAAATGGATCCTTCCAGCGCGTAGGTCGGTTTGCCGTCGAACTGATAGGCAATGGTACCAAGCAAGCGGTTCTGGCTTTCCACCAGCGTGTCACCCGTGTTCAAAAGCGCAAAACACCCCGTCCCATAGGTCGATTTCAGCATGCCCGGCGCGAAACACGCCTGCCCCAGAGTCGCGGCCTGTTGGTCGCCCGCGACCCCAAGGATCGGCAGTTCCTTCCCAAAGAGATCCGCCCGCGTCATCCCGAAATCCGCAGCGCAATCAAGCACTTCCGGGAGCATTTTCACAGGTATGCCGAAGCGGTCGCAGATCGTCGTACTCCACTGCCCCTTGCGGATGTCATAGAGCATCGTGCGTGCCGCATTCGTTGCATCCGTCACATGGCGCGCACCACCCGTCAGCTTCCAGATCAGGTAGCTATCAACAGTGCCAAAGAGCAGATCACCAGCCTCGGCCTTCGCCCGGGCGCCTTCGACGTTGTCGAGGATGTATTTCACCTTGGTGCCAGAGAAATAGGGGTCAGCCAACAGACCGGTCTTTGATGTGATCGTTGGTTCAAACCCTTCGTCACGCAGCTCCGCGCAGAAGGGCGCGGTGCGGCGATCCTGCCAAACAATCGCGTTGTGCACCGCCTGACCAGTCGTCTTGTCCCAGACAACAGTCGTTTCGCGCTGGTTGGTGATGCCGATCGCCGCGACATCCGCCGCCGTGATCCCAGCCTTTTCCATCGCCCCACGGCAGGTCGCCGCGACAGAGGCCCAAATCTCGGAGGGATCATGTTCCACCCAGCCCGATTGCGGGAAATGCTGGGTGAATTCCTCTTGCGCGATGGCTTTGACCTGCATCTGCACGTCGAAAATGATCGCGCGGCTGGATGTGGTCCCCTGATCAATAGCCAGGATATGTGTCATGCTGTTCCTCCCCGGTTTTGGCGATAGCCTACCCTGCCCGCCCGCAGGCTCAAGCCGTCATATATGCGTCAATCGCTGCGATCTGGCCTGCGTCGAGGCGCAGCCCCAGCTTGGACCGGCGCCAAACGACATCCTCGGCCGTCTGCGCATACTCGCGGCGCATCAGCCAGTTGACCTCGGCAGCAGTCAGTGTAGCGCCGAAATCTTCCCCCAGATCGCCCGCTTGCTTTGCATCGCCAAGGATGACCTGCGCCTCGGTCCCATAGGCTTTCACCAGCCGCAGCGCCCATGGCTTGGTCAGGAACGGGTAATCGTCCATCAGGCCCTGCACCAGCGCATCACGGTCATTCACCGCAAAATCCCCGCCCGGCAGCGGCGCGTCATGGGTCCAGGGGTGGGTGCCCCCGATCAGTGGCGTCAGCTTTTTCAGCGCGTTTTCGGCCAGCTTGCGGTAGGTCGTGATCTTACCCCCAAAGATGTTCAGAAGCGGCGCGCCGTTCTCATCCAGTGACAGCACGTAATCGCGCGTCGCCGCCGTTGCCGATTTCGCCCCATCATCATAAAGCGGACGGACGCCGGAATAGGTCCAGACGATATCGTCCCGCGTGACGGGCTTTTCAAAATACTGGCTGGCAAAGGCGCAGAGATAATTCTGCTCTTCCTCTGTCGCGACAGGCTTCTCGGCCAAATCGCCATGTTCCGCATCAGTTGTGCCAATCAGGGTGAAATCCGTCTCATACGGAATCGCAAAGATGATCCGCCCATCCTCACCCTGGAAGAAATAGCTCTTGTCGTGATCAAAGAGCTTCTCGGTGACGATATGGCTGCCACGAACAAGGCGCACGCCCTCTGACGTATTCAACCGCGCGACCCCACGCACGATATCCTCCACCCACGGGCCACCCGCATTTACCAGTGCGCGTGCGGTATGGGTTGCCTGTGTGCCATTGGTTTCCGTAACCACCTCCCAGTGGTCATCAACCCGGGCTGCGCTCACGACCTTGGTGCGGGTCATGATCTTCGCCCCACGCTCTTCCGCGTCGCGGGCGTTCAGAACCACAAGACGTGAATCCTCCACCCAGCAATCCGAGTACTCATAGGCGGTTTCAAATTTGTTTTTCAGCGGGGCGCCCACAGGCCGCTTTGTCAGGTCGACCATATGCGTCCCCGGCAAGATCTTCCGCCCACCAAGGTTGTCATACATGAAAAGCCCCAGCCGGATCAGCCAGGCAGGTCTGCGGCCTTTCATCCAGGGCATCACGGTGGACAAGAGTTTCGACGTCGGCGTTTCCGTCTCAAACCGCATGTCCTTGTGGTACGGCAGCACAAAGCGCATCGGCCAAGAGATATGAGGCATATTGCGCAAGAGCACCTCACGCTCCACCAGTGCCTTCTTCACAAGGTTGAACTCAAAGAACTCAAGATAGCGCAGGCCGCCGTGAAAGAGTTTGGTGGACGCCGACGAGGTGGCAGAAGCCAGATCATTCATCTCGGCCAGCGCGACCTTCAGCCCGCGCCCCTGCGCATCCCGCGCGATCCCCGTGCCATTGATCCCGCCACCAATGATAAAGACGTCGAAGTCGGGTGTCATTTTGTGCCTCTTATCCAGTTGACGAGTCACATATCGCAGGCAGTGGGAGGTGCAAGGAATTGCAGTGGTGATGTTCGGATGAAAGCAACCGAGCACAATACGAGCGTTTTTTTGCGTTCAATTTCAGCAAATTTGATCGCAATACTGTTCGCTTTGTTGCAAAACGAACCCATGGATATCCAGACCCGACAGACCACCATTCGGAACCGCGCCCAAAGTGAGGGCAAGGTGATTGCGACCGCCCTTGCAGAAGACCTCGCCGTGGCCGTCCAGACGATCCGCCGCGACCTGCGCCAGATGTGCGCGGCAGGCGTGCTGGAACGTATTCACGGTGGCGCCGTGCTGCCCTCAGGCGTCAGCAACATCGGCTATGGCGACCGGCGCGCGCTGAACCGTGAGGTCAAGCTGCGCATCGCCCGCGCGGCGGCGGCATTGATACCTGACAATGCCTCTCTCTTCCTCAATATCGGCACCACGACAGAGGCGGTAGCGGCCGCGCTGCACAGCCATCAGAACCTCATGGTGGTTACCAATAACTTGAACGTCGCAAACATTCTCGCCAGCAACCCGACCTGCGAAGTGGTCGTCGCGGGCGGCAGCCTGCGCCGGTCAGACGGCGGGCTGGTGGGGGACCTCGCGGCGCTTGCGATTGACCGGTTCAAGGTGGATTTTGCGGTCATCGGCACTTCAGCCATCGACCTGTCCGGCGACCTGCTGGATTTCGACCCAGAGGAAGTACGCGTTAGCCAGCAGGTCATCCAAGCCGCCCGCGCCACGATCCTTGTGGCAGACAGCAGCAAATTCACACGCAAGGCCCCGGTCAAGATCGCATCACTGGCGCAAGTCGATCACTTCGTAACTGACCGGGTGCCGTCAGAGGCGCTGATTAACCGATGTGTGGATTGGGGGACGCGGGTGCGGGTGATTTAGGGTGTCGGCAGGGTCAGATCCGAAGAGATCAAACAGCCTCTGTCCCATACCTCGCCTCAATCCAGAAATCCTGACAGGTTACCGAAGCAAAGCCACCCATGTTGGATACAATTCTGAAAGCGTCATGGCCTCTGCTTTCAAAGCGAGACACCGAATAGTCAATGAGATCGCCCTTTATCTCCCATGCAGAAATCGCCCGAAATCGTAGTACGGCGCCGGTATCAGTCTCTCTCCAACGACCGGTCCCTTCGTCGATCAAACATAGTTTGCGTAGTTTGATTGAGAGTTCGCCGTCTTCTGCGGGAGACGAGACTGACCAAAACTCGGCATCGTGTAGCGACTGATAGCGAACCAAAAAGGCCGTCAAATTGCTCCCTCTCAGGGTTGCTGTTTCACCCGGTTGCCCTTGAGCGAATCAAACTCCTCCCCGAAACCCCGTCGCCACCACGAACTTTTCCGAGCTATCCGACCGCGATGCAGGCGGCTTCACATTCGCCACTTTCGTAAACCGCTGCTTCAAGAGCTTCTGCAAGTCCCCTTCCGCCCCACCGGCGAGGACTTTGGCGACGAAAGTACCACCCTCTTCCAGCACGTCGAAGGCGAAATAGGCTGCGGCCTCGCAAAGCGCGATAATCCGCAGATGGTCGGTCTGTTTGTGCCCGGAAGAGGCGGCGGCCATGTCGGACATCACGACGTCCGCCTTGCCGCCCAGCCACTCTTTCACCTTCTCATCGGCGTCATCTTCCAGAAAGTCCAGCTGATGGATCTCGGCACCCGCCACGGCCTCCACCTCTTGCAGGTCAACGCCCAGTACCGACCCCTGCCGTTTGCTCGTCCGCTCCCCCAGCGCATTCACACGCTTGACCGCCACCTGCAGCCAACCACCGGGTGCACACCCAAGGTCCACGACACGCGCGCCGGGCACCAGAAAACGGTATTTATCGTCCAGTTCCAATATCTTGTAGGCCGCCCTGCCCCGATACCCCTCGGCCTGCGCACGCTTCACGTAAGGGTCGTTCAACTGCCGTTGCAGCCATTTGGTCGAGCTCAGCTTGCGCCCGCGGGCGGTCTTCACCTTGACCGTCAGGTCACGCTGGCCGCGGCCAGAGGTGTTCTTTCCAGGTCGCTTTCCCATCTTAATACGGTGCGTCCTCTAGCACGCCATCGGCAGACATCTGGGCATATAGCAACCCTTCACGCAGGCCGCGATCCGCGACGGAAAGGCGATCGGTCGGCCAAAGCCGCATCAGCGCCTGCAGAATGGCAGAGCCTGACATGATCAGCGCCTGCCGGTCCTTGCCAATGCGCGGGTCAGCGCGGCGCCCGGCGGGACCAAGCGAAAGGTAGTCGCGGATGACCGCATCAATCTGATCAGAGGTCATGCGCAACCCGTCCACCTTGGTGCGATCATAGCGGCGCAGGCCAAGGTGGCTGGCGGCCACGGTTGTGACGGTGCCGCTGGTGCCGATGATCTGGAACCCCTCGCGCGCCTGCTCGGCCGCATAGGGCGAGAACTCTTCCAGGTTTTCCTCAAAGAACCAGCTCATCAGCGCGAAACGTGCCGCGTCATCCTCCACATCCGAAAACTGATCGCGCAGCGTGGCCACGCCCAAAGGCACGGAAATCCAATCCACCACTTTTGCAGCAGCAAAGGGGCCGGGATCAGAGGTAAAGCCGGAATGCAGCCGCATGATCGCGCGCGGGCGTTCGCGTTTGGGCACATTAGTCAGGTCAATCCAGACCAGCTCTGTCGAACCGCCCCCGATATCGACAACCAACAACTGTTCGGTATTCACGCTAACCAGCGGCGCGCAGGAGATCACGGCGAGCCGCGCCTCTTCCTCGGGCTTGATGATCTCAAGTTCCAGCCCCGTATCGCGGCGGACTTGTGAGACGAAGTTGTCACCGTTGAGCGCACGGCGGCATGCCTCTGTCGCGACCAGACGCATGTGTTTCACACCATGGCGCCGCAGCTTTTCCCGACAGATCCGCATGGCCGAAATCGTCCGGTTCATCGACGCACGCGACAACCGTCCGGTGCTTTCAAGCCCATGGCCAAGCTGCACGGATTTCGAAAAACTGTCGACCACATGAAACTGGCTGCCCTTGGGTTGGGCAATCAGCATGCGACAGCTATTTGTACCCAAATCCAACGCAGCATAGAGCGTCGCCGGGTCAGGCTTCTTTGGTGCGGTGGTC
>JBCBOD010000011.1:0-56793 GCA_039821425.1 Pseudomonadota bacterium | reverse complement strand
TCGAACCCCATATGGCGCTGGGCAGCGACCCAGGCGCGGAAAGAGATGTCGAGCGTGCGGCCAGAGGTATGGCACTGGCGCGGGCCTACATGGCTGCCCGTGACCGAGAGCGGCAGGAACAGGGCCGCGTCGTGCTGGATGCGGAGCCGCTCGAGGGCGTCATTGCTGTCAGACAGCCAGACCCGCTGGGTGCGCTCCATGATCCCGAAGTCGATCCTGCCACCGCCGGAGGCGCAGCTTTCGATCTCCACATGCGGGAAATCGGCGCGCAGTCGGTCGATCAACCGGTAAGAGCCGCGGGTCTGCGCGGCGTCGGGCATCGGCAAAACCCGGTTGTGGTCCCACTTGATGTACTCGATCTGGTGATCGCGCAGGATGGCCGACATCCGATCATAGAGGTAATCGCGCACCTCTTTCAGCGCCATGTTCAGCGCCTTTTGCTGCCGACCCAGGGTCTGATCCTCGCTGCCCAACACCCAATGCGGATTGGCGCGGTGGATGTCACTGTCTTCGTTAATCATCTCTGGCTCAAACCAGATGCCGAAGGTCATGCCGAGGCTGTGGACATGTTCGATCAGCGGCGTCAGCCCGTCAGGGTATTTGCGCGGGTCGACCGTCCAGTCCGACAGGCTGCGCGTATCGTCATCGCGGTTTCCGAACCAACCGTCGTCCAGGACAAACCGTTCGGCCCCCAGATCAGCAGCGCGTTTGGCGATGTCTTCGAGCACATGCATCTTGTGGTCGAAATAGACGGCTTCCCAGCAGTTGTAGTGCACGGGGCGCGGTTCATCGGGCTTGGGCCATTGCACGATCCGGTCGCGCAGATGGCGCTGAAACGAAACGGCGCAGCCATTCAGGCCAGTGTCAGAATAGACGATATAGAGCGGCGCTGTCTTGAACTGCGTTGCTGCTTCAGGCTCCATCCGGGCGGCGTGGCCCCATTGGATCTGACGGCGGCCATCGGGCAGTTCTTCGGCGATCATCTTGTGTCCGCCAGACCAGCCGTAGTGAAAACCATAGGCTTCGCCTTCGGTGTTCGTGGCACCGCGGCACGGAACAATCAGACCGGGGAAATGCTCGTGCCCCGTGCGACCTGTCCGGTTCTCGCGATAGCGCATGCCGGGGGACCAAGCGGTGCGCGACAGTTGAAATTCACCACACCAGCGCCCCGACACATCGATCATTTCATCAGACTGCTGTGGGCCGGGCATGACGGGGGCGGCAAGCCAGTGCAGGTGCACGGGTCGCGTCGCATCGAGCGTCGTTTGGCAGGTGATGATACGTGTGTCGGGGTCGCTGACAAAACTGACGGTAAGGGTCAGCCCGTTTTCCTGGTCCGCATATTTGAGGTCCAGCGTGCCATTCTGTTCGGCGCTTTCGAAACAGAACTTCGGCAGCAGCGGTGTGCCGTCCGTATCGCGCAGGATCAAGCCGGGCTGGCCCGGAAAGCTGCGCGTCGCTTCGGGACAGATAGAAAGGTCCGGGTTCTCGTCCAGCATGCCACCGGTGACGTCGATCACATGGGCGGCGTGCAAAGTGTCGAGGTTCTCGCCCTCGGGCAGGCGGGCACCCCAATAGACAACCTCTGGCAGGCGGTCTCGCCGGGCCGCCAGAACAAGTGTCTGACGGCCGTCGTCAATCCGATACGTCCGATTCATGGTTACTTGACGGCCCCGAGTGTGAGGCCCGCGATGAAGTGCTTTTGCATCAGAAAGAACATCACGACAGGTGGAAGTGCGGCAACGATCGAACCTGCACTCATCAGGTGATAGGCTGCGCGGAACTGCGAGTTGAACTCGGTGATCCCTGCCGTGACAGGCTGTGAATCTGGCCCCTGGGTCAATACGACGGCCCAGAAGTAGTCATTCCAGATGAAGGTAAAGATCAGCACGGCAAGAGCGGCGAGCGCGGGCTTCATCAATGGCAGGACAACGTAGAGGAAGATGCGCCATTCCGCGACACCTTCTACTCGTGCAGCCTCGATCAGAGGGAAGGGCAGGGCGCGGATGAAATTGCGCATGAAGAGTGTGCAGAACCCAGTCTGGAACGCGATGTGGAAGAGGACGAGGCCTGTCTTCGTATCATAGAGGTTCATGCTCACCGTCAAGTCGCGCACTGGTACCATCAGGATCTGGAATGGCACAAAGTTGCCTGCGATGAAGATGAAGAAGATCAAGAGGTTGCTTCGGAATTTGTAGACCCCCAGCGCAAACCCGGCCATGCAAGACAGGGCGACGGCCCCGATCACCGTCGGCACCGTGATCAGAATCGAATTCCACAGGTACTGCGGCATGTTCGATTCAAAGAACACCTTGCCATAGTTCGAGAACGCCTCGAACGACGAGGGGATGCCCCAGTAATTGCCGTTGACGAAATCCGCCTCTGGCTTGATCGAGAAGTTGGCGACGGCGATCAGCGGCAAAAGCCAGATGATCAGCGCCAGCGGCAGGAACGTCTGATAGGTGATCTGCCAGCTGCGAGAGGTTTTTTCGAGCGGTGTCGGAAACATCAGCGTGCCCCCTTTTCGTCGCGGTACATGGAGTAGAGGAAGTAGGCGATGAAGCCGAGCATGATGAAGAAGAGCACGACGGCGATGGCCGCGCCATAGCCCATGCGGAAGCCGAATTCGGAGAGCGACTCTTCGAACATGTAAAAGGACAGCACCCGGGTCGATCCGAACGGCCCGCCGTTTGTCATCACGCTGATCAGGTCGAATGACCGTAGCGCGCCAATGATGGTCACGACGAAGGCGATGAAGGTCGCGGGCTTGAGCTGCGGCAGGATCACGTACCAGAGCATTTTCCAGCCCTTGGCACCGTCCAGCCGCGCGGCCTCGACCTGTTCGGGGTCAACGGCGTTGAGGCCGGTCAGATACAGGATCATGCAATAGGCCGTCTGCGGCCAAAGGCCGGCGGCGATGATGCCGTAAGTGGCGAGTGACGGATCGCCCAGAATGTTGACCGGCCCTGCGCCAAAGATGCCTAGGACGGCGTTCAACAGACCCTCGCGCGGCAGGTAGAACCAGCTGAACACCAGCCCGACAACCACCTGGCTGATCACGAAGGGGAAGAAGAACATCGACTTGTAGAATCGGATGCCGCGCACGGTCTGGTTCAGGAAAAGCGCAATGAAGAGGCCCATCGGGATTGCCAATAGATACAGCACCAGCCAGCGTAGGTTGTTCCAGAACGACACCTCGAACTTGCGGTCGATGTTGGCATCGCCCCAGCCCAGCAGGCGTTCATAGTTCGCTGTCCCAACCCAGGTCTTTTCGCCCAGACCGTCCCATTCATGGAATGAAATCCAGAAAGACTGGCCAATGGGAATGATCACGTAGACAGCGAAGAACAGCATCGCTGGCGCAAGGAAGAGCCACGGGGTTATCGCGATCTCGTTGCGTTTATACCAGCCGCGATTGGTATCGGTTGAGGCCATGATCGGTGTCTCCCTGCAGACAGCACATGCGAAAACCGCGTGGGGTTCACGAATGGGCTGGGGGTGAGGTGTGCCCACCCGCGCGGGGCGGATGGGCGATGTAAGGTGGGTTTCAACCCACCTTACGGTTTGGTCAGTTAGTTGTAGATCCGCTGACGTGTCTCTTCGAGGCGGGCCAGGATGTCATCCAGGTTGTCTGGGAACACCATGAACTCCTGCAGGCCTTCCATGCCAACAGAGGCCATTTCCGCGTCAAAGTCACGGTCAAAGAACTGCATGATGCCGCCCTGCGCGTTGTTCGACAGCATCTCGAACCCTTCGGCCAGGAACTTGTCGTCATCGATGGACGCGTTGGCGTTCACTGGCAGCTGGCCGAGGCCAGAACCGGAGTTGATTTCTGTCTGCACCTCGGCAGATGTCACGAACCGCAGGAATTCCTTCGCTGCATCAACGTTCTGAGCGCCAGATGCGATGTGGAATGTGTCGGTTGGTGCGTCTTCAGCAAAGTCGACGTCAGCGTTGATCACTGGGAACTGGTAGAAGTCCAGCTGATCATCTGTCAGACCACCATCGCGGAACGCCGCAACAGAGAAGTTCCCCATCAGGTAAGCAGCGGCTTCGCCGTTGACCATGAATGGCAGGGCTTCCTGCCAGCTGTAGGTCTGGTGATCGTCGATGAAGGCACCCATGTCGATCAGCTCACGCCAGTTGGCGAATGTCTGACGCACGCGTGGGTCCGTCCACTCAACTTCGCCGCTGGCCAGCTGAATGTGGAAGTCATAGCCGTTGGTGCGGGAGTTGATGTAGTCAAACCAGCCGCCAGCAGTCCACAGGAACTTTGTGCCGATGGTGTAGCACTTGATGCCATTGTCCAGCAGTGTCTGGCAGTTTGCCTTCTCTTCTTCCCAGGTTGTTGGCTCTTCCAGGCCATACTGTTCGAAGATGTCTTTGCGGTAGTACACGCCCCACTGGTAATAAGTGTAAGGCACTCCCCACTGGGCACCGTCGAGCGTCATCGCGCCGCGTGTGGATGCCAGTGCTTCGAACTCTGGCTCTGCCCAGAGGTCAGAGATGTCCATGAAGAGACCTGCGTCAACATAAGGACGCATGCGGTTTGCAGCATACCAGTTCACCACGTCTGGTGGGTTTGCGCCCAGTGCGTTCCGGATTTGTGTCTTCCACGCTTCGCGGTCAACGATGGTCAGGTTCACTTCCAGACCAGGGTGCATCGCGCTGAAATCCTCGACCATGCCTTCCATCACGGCGCGGGGTGCAGGGTTCGACATGTCAGAGATGATGTTGAGCTCGCCAGACAGCGCGTGGCCATCTGCGGATGCGGCAGACGCAGTCACGCCAGCAGCAACCAACGCCGCGAACGACGTTTTCAAAATGGAATGCATGGTTTCCTCCCAGTATGCTTCCGTTGGCAAACCGTGTTTCATTATTTGAAACTTGGTTTTGGATGTTGATACTAAACCGCGACTCGGCTAGCCTTGTCAACAGTCGAAGGCTGCGTCCCGGGGGAGCGGGGTGTCAAATGCCAAATCGACGATGGGAGGAGACATGGCGCGTGTGACCGGTGACGGCACAGTCGGCAAAGCACTTGAAGTGCTCGATCAGGTGGCAGCCTTTGGGCGGCCTGTGCGCTTTAGCGAGCTTCTTGCCGAGTCCGCCTTTCCGAAGCCCACGCTCTATCGTTTTGTCCAAACGCTGACGAACCAGCAAATGCTGGCGTTTGATCCGGAGCGGCAGACCTACAGCCCCGGCGTACGTCTGGTGCGCTTGGCGCATGCGGCATGGGAACAGTCCACGCTTGCCCCGATTGCCCGCCCGCATATTCATGCCCTTTCACAAGAAGTGGGTGAGACCGTCCACCTGGCGCAGATGGATCATGCGCAGGTGCTCTACATCGACAAACGCAACGCCAGTCAGCCGGTCGAGATGTACAGCCAGGCCGGCAAGGTTGGCCCGGCCTATTGTACCGGCGTGGGCAAAGTGATGCTGGCCTTTCAGGATGAAGAGACGGCTGAAGACGTGATTGCCCAACAGTCCTTTCACATTTTCACCGACCACACGATCGCTGATGCAGATGCGCTGCGCGCCGAGCTGCAGAATATTCGCCAGAATGGCTACGGCTTTGACCGTGAAGAACATGAACCGGGCATCATCTGTGTCGCCATGCCGATCCTGACAGATGCCGGGCGCGTGCTGGGTGCCCTTTCGGTCACCAGCACGACCAGCCGCACGAACCTTGCCGGGCTCGAAGCTTACGTGCCGATCCTGCGCAAAACCGCCCAGAACATCACACGGGATGCCCAAAACTGGAGCTTCCCGGATTACAACGCAAAAGAAACAACAAGGATGTAAGCCATGTCAGGTGTTACGCTGAACAAAGTCATCAAACGCTACGGCGACGTCCAGGTGATCCACGGTGTGGATCTGCAGATCGAGGATGGCGAGTTCTGCGTCTTTGTCGGCCCGTCGGGCTGCGGCAAGTCTACGCTGTTGCGGATGGTGGCAGGGCTTGAGGAAACGACCGAAGGCAGCATGCATATTGGTGAGCGGGACGTGACCCGGATGGACCCCGCGCAGCGTGGCGTCGCGATGGTGTTCCAGACCTATGCGCTCTATCCGCATATGACCGTGAAGGATAACATGGGATTTGGCCTGAAGATGAACGGCCACCCCAAGTCCGAGATTGATGAAAAGGTGGCGGAAGCCACCCGCATCCTGAAACTGGAACCCTATCTTGAACGCAAGCCATCTGCCCTGTCAGGCGGTCAGCGCCAGCGCGTGTCGATCGGGCGTGCGATTGTGCGCGGGCCCGAGGTGTTCCTTTTCGATGAACCGCTCTCGAACCTTGATGCCGAACTCCGTGTGGAGATGCGCGTGGAAATCGCGCGCCTGCACAAGGAAATCGGGGCAACGATGATCTACGTCACCCACGACCAGGTCGAGGCGATGACGCTGGCCGACAAGATCGTGGTGCTGCGTCTCGGCAATATCGAGCAGGTCGGTGCGCCGATGGACCTCTACCGCGACCCTGACAACAAGTTTGTGGCGGGTTTCATCGGATCACCTGCGATGAACTTTGTGGATGGTGTCGTCAAAGATGGTCGCGTGGATGCCGCAGGCCTGGGTGCCAGCTTCGGCGGTTTGGTCAGCAGCGCCTACGAAGGCAAGGCGCTGAGCGTCGGTGCGCGGCCAGAGCACCTGACCGTAGACCCCGCCGGCGACACGCACACGGTTGAGATGACAGAAAGCCTTGGTGGCGTGTCATATGCCTATCTGATGAGTGACACGGGCGAGCGTATCATCGTGGAAGAGCGCGGCGACGTGCGGAGCAGCGAAGGTGACACAGTCGGCGTCAGCATTGATGCGTCCCGGATCTATCTGTTCGACGCAGAGACAGAGCAGCGTATCCGCACGTAACCTCCAGAGGGGGCAAGCCCCCTCTTCGCTGCGCGCCCCACCCCAGGGATATTTTTGGCCAAGAGAAGCCTGTCAGCGTTTACCGTAGTAGAGGCCTACGACATGTTCGGCTTCTGCGAAGAACAACCAGCGCAGGGTCAGAACCCCGGCAATATGGCTCAGCACGGCAAGCGCTGCGAGCCAGTGGCTGAACGGCAAAAGCAGCAGGATCACTGGTAGGACAAACGCCAGACCAATCGTGATGATCCGCAGCTTTTCCGCATGTTTGCGCCCGACCTGATGGATGAATTCACGCATCAGGTAGTTGGTACCAGTGTGCGGTGGTTCAAAGGCGCGGACGGTGCCGATGTTCCCAAGGCCCGTTGCGGTGGCCATGTTGGAGCCTGACGACTTGAACCGGGTGTCGCCGCTGGCCCAAGCATAGATCTGCAGGATGCCCCCGATGATCAGAAAAACTGCCGCGATACGGATCTGGCCGGCGAGCAGTGCGCCGCCGCCGACGGACAGAAGCAGGTACATCGCCGGCGTCGTCCAATGCCGCCAGCGCGGGACGGTTTTCATCTGCGTGTAGATCATCGAGGTCGTGAAGACGACACCAAGCGAGGCGATGCCACCGATGACCCCTATCGCCCCCAACCGCGTGCCAGCAAAAACGAGGCCCGCCCCGTAAATGGCCATCGTGATCAGGGCGAAAACGGCGCAGACACCCTCACGGGATAGCCAGCTGGTTTTCCACTGGCTGAACGCCTTGATGGCCCGTTCCGGATGCCCAAGGTGGAAGGTCGACGCGATCAGCCCGCCGACAGCGAAGAGATAGGCAATGGCGAACCATATGAAGGCGCTGAGCCCGGTGGGAACAATGGCGCCCATACCAAGCCAGAACAGCAGGCCAAAACCGAGGCCGGAGAATGTGTTGAAGATGATAACACTTGGTGCGGGATGCATTACTTTGACCCTCCGGGCAAAGCAGACAGCGCCTTGTCGAGCCAGCCGACAAAACCCTGCCCGTCCGTTGCAACAGGTTCGAGGTAGGGGGCGAGCACGTCAAACTCCGGCATTTCATCCTTGGGCCGGGGCGGCAGGTATTTGTTGACGGGCTTGGTTCCCTGTTCTGGCATCAGGTCCATCCCGCCGCGTTCGGCCACCAACTGGCTGACATCGCTGTCGGGATCGCCAAGGTCACCAAAATGCCGCGCTCCGGCGGGGCAGGTGCGCACGCAGGCAGGCTGACGGTCCTCTTCCGGCAGGTTTTCGTTATAGATCCGGTCCACGCAAAGGGTGCACTTCTTCATCACCCCTTCTTTGGCGTCGAGTTCGCGCGCGCCGTAAGGGCAGGCCCAGGCGCAAAGCCCGCAACCGATGCAGTCACTTTCATTGACCAGCACGATCCCGTCCTCCGCCCGCTTGTAACTGGCCCCCGTCGGGCAGACGGTGACGCAAGGCGCGTCTTCGCAATGCAGGCAGGATTTGGGGAAGTGGATCAGCTGGGCGGGGCCGTTCTCTGGCTGCACCTCATATGAATGCACGCGGTTGAGGAAGGTGCCCGAAGGGTTGGCCCCATAGGCATCCTGATCCGACAACGGCGCACCGTAGTTTTCCGTGTTCCAGCCTTTGCAGGACACGACGCAGGCGTGGCAGCCCACACAGGTATCGAGGTCGATCACAAGGCCGAGTTTCTTGGCGGAAGGTGGGGGGAGTTGGGTCATACGGTGGCCCCTTGTTGATATGCCGGAGCCTCCGGCAGTGATAGTTCTGGCAAAGTGACATGCGAGGGTTGTCCGCCGCCTTTGCGGTCGTCCCACGTGGCGATGTACCAGATGAAGCTGCCGAGGGTTAGTGCGACGAAGGCGAGGATCAGAAGGAGGGACTTGCGCGGGGTCATTCGCCCACCTTCCAGTCGAGCTCTTTCGGCCCTTTGCCAACCGGTGATTTGATTGGTGGGATGGCGGGTTGCGCCTCGTTCGGGACGTCCGACTTCTCGATCTTCACGCGCAGGTCGAACCATGCGGCTTGGCCTGTGACCGGGTCGGAGTTGGCCCAGCGAAGGCCGTCGCCTTTGGGCGGCAGCAATTCGTGGATCAGGTGGTTGAGCAGGAAGCCTTTGGTCGCCTCGGGCGCGTCTTCGTCCAGTGCCCAGGCCCCCTTGCGCTTGCCGATGGCGTTCCATGTCCAGACGGTGTTGGCGTTGAGAGCGGCCTGATGCGCGACAGGTACAACGATGGAGCCGTGGGCGGAGGAGACTTTGGCCCAGTCACCGTCCTTGAACCCGTTCGCATCCCAAATCTTGGTCGGGACGTAGAGTGGGTTATGCCCGTGGATTTGCCGCAACCACGCGTTTTGCGTGCCCCATGAATGGTACATCGCCATGGGGCGCTGGGTCAGGGCGTGGACGGGGTATTCATCAGTATCGACGGAGCCATCCTCAAACGGTGCATACCAGATCGGCAGGGGGTCCATCGTACCTTTGATCCGGTTGCGCAGGTGGTCTGGCGGTTGGCGTGTACCAATGCCTTCGGCGGCGGCTTGGAACTTGCGTAAGGGTTCGACGTAGAGTTGGAAGATATAAGGCGCGACCGCGTCGTAAAAGCCCATCTTCACCGCCCAGTCCTGATAGGCAGCGTTGAAGGGTTTGTAATAGGCGGCATCGTCCGGGACATGTTCCATCCAGAAACCGCCGTTTGCGATGTAGCGGTCGATTTGGTTGGGGTTTACCTCGCCCCGCCCATGATCATCGCCATTGCCACGGAAACCGGCCAGTGGGCCGACGCCGGGGCGGCGGATGTGGTTGGTGATGTAGTCGGCGTAGTCTTTGTATTTCGAGCTGCCATCCTCGTTGACGAAGCCGGGCATGCCGAGCCGCGCGCCAAGATCGCACAGGACGGATTGGAAGCCGCGCACATCGCGGTCAGGTTCCACCACTGGCCAGCGGATGGCGTCGGCCACGGCGTCGCCTTCACAGATGGGGCGGTCGAGCAGCGAGATGCAGTCGTGCCGTTCCAGATAGGTCGTGTCGGGCAGGATCAGGTCGGCATAGGCCACCATTTCGGACGAATAGGCGTCGGAATAGATGATCCGCGGGATCACGTAGTCGCCGTTTTCATCCTTGTCCGTCAGCATGTTCATGACGCCGGACGTGTTCATGGAGGAATTCCACGACATGTTCGCCATATACATGAACAGCGTGTCGATCTTGTAAGGCACGCCCGCATGCGCGTTCGAGATCACCATATGCATCAGCCCATGGGCGGACATTGGGTTTTCCCATGAATAGGCCTTGTCGATGCGTTTGGGCGTGCCGTCTTCCTCAATCAGCAGGTCCTCGGGGCCGTGGGTATAGCCAAGGTGGGGGCCGTCGAGCGCGGCGCCCGGTGTGACTTTGCCATGGGGTTTGGGGTGCGCTGTCGCAGGCTTGGGGTAAGGCGGTTTGAAGCGCATGCCGCCGGGCACTTCGACCGTGCCGAGGATGATCTGCAGCACGTGCAGCGCCCGGCAGGTCTGGAACCCGTTGGAATGGGCCGAGATGCCGCGCATGGCGTGGAAAGACACCGGGCGCCCGATCATCTTGTCATGCTTCTTGCCGCGGAAATCGGTCCACGCCTGATCGACCTCAAACGCCTCATCAAAGGCTACGCGCGCGAGGTCAGCAGCGATGGCGCGGATGCGGTCGGCGCTGATACCGCAGCGGTCGGCAACGGCCTCTGGCGTGTAATCGTCGGACAGGTATCGGTCGGCCATCAGGTGGAAGACCGGGCGGTGGGTGACACCCGCAGCGCGGTAGGTGGCGGATAGATCGGGTTCGACCCCTTCACCGTTCCATGGGGCGAGTTCGCCTGTGCGCCGGTCAATGACCTGAGGCTGCCCGTCCTCATCGCGCAGGAATAGGCCGCGTTGGTCTGAGTTCGGATCCTCATTGATCAGGACGGATGCGTTGGTGAAGCGTGCAAGATAGTCGAGATCGACGCGCCCGGCTTTCATCAGGCAGTGGATCAGCGACAGGATGAAAAGGCCATCGGTGCCGGGTGTGATCCCCACCCATTCGTCGGCGACGGCGTTGTAGCCGGTGCGGATCGGGTTGACCCCGATCATCTTCGCCCCGCGTTCCTTGATCTTGCCGATACCCATCTTGATCGGGTTGCTGTCGTGGTCTTCGGCGACGCCGAACAGCATGAAGAGCTTGGTGCGTTCCCAGTCGGGCTGGCCAAACTCCCAGAACGCGCCGCCCATCGTGTAGATACCTGCGGCGGCCATGTTGACGGAACAGAAGCCCCCATGGGCGGCAAAGTTGGGCGTGCCATAGGCCTGCGCCCAGAACCCGGTGAAGCTTTGCGACTGGTCGCGGCCCGTGAAGAAGGCGAGCTTTTCTGGCGCTTCCTGTCGGATTGGTTTCAGCCAGTCGGTGGCAATCGTCAGCGCCTCGTCCCAGGAAATTTCCTCAAACTCACCCGACCCGCGTTCACCCACGCGTTTCAGCGGCGCGCGCAACCGCGACGGCGCGTTGTGCTGCATGATGCCGGCACTGCCCTTGGCGCAGAGCACCCCCTTGTTCACGGGGTGATCCTTGTTGCCCTCGATGTAGGCGACCTTGCCATCCTTCATATGCACGTTGATCCCGCAGCGGCAGGCACACATGTAGCAGGTCGTTTTGCGCACCTCGTCCGAGACCTTGGGCGATGTGTCGACATGCGGCTGATCAAGTGACATGGGCAGACCTTTCAAATTGGTGTTGGGTCATGAGGCGACCGTCCGGATGATGCTGGCCCCGGCAAGGGCGCACAAGAGGCTGAGACAAAATGCGCGGTAGTGGCGCGCAAGGCGTTCCACAAAGAACTGTTGTCCAATGAAGACGCCGATCATGGTCGGTACGGCGAACACAAGCCCGCGCGTGATCCCGGAGAAGTCCATGACGCCGAAAATCAGTAGTGTGATCATCGAGGTGATGGACCCAAGGAAGAGGAACAGCACCAGCGACCCGCGCATCTGCCGCGCAGGCGCGTCACTGGCCAGCACGTAAAGTGCCACGACCATCCCGCCGACATGGGCAAGGCCGCTGACAATGCCGGCCAGGATGCCGGTCCCGTATAGCCCGGGTCGCGTGGCCAGGAAGGCCAGCCTGATCTTCGCCAGTTGCGAAACAGCAAGCGCGATGATGATCGACAGGGCGACCAGCTTTGATGCGTCCACCGGCATCGTAAGTGTCAGCCAGAGACCGATGGGCCATCCCGCGGTGGAGCCGATCACCAGCCCGATTGCCGTTCCACGGTCTGCATCGGCCCAGCCGCCCTTGAGCATCAGGATCGACGCCGACATCTCCAACCACCAGAGCATGGGGATCAGCGCGATTGGCGGTAGGAAAATGACAGCAGTCGCCATGATGAGCGCAGAAAGCGCAAAGCCCGAAAAACCCCGCACGATCCCGGCAAGGAAGACGATGACGGTCAGCCAGAAGAACTCTGTCCCCGTTAAACCCACCCATGTCAGGATCGTGTCCATCCTCAGCGCCCCTCTGCCATCAGGGCAAGCGCATCGCGCGCGATCTGTTTTTCCTCGTCTGCGGCGATGACATGCACGGGGACATCGCCGAAGGGCGCGAGCATCAGCATGATTCGGTCGCGGATCGGGGCCGCGTTTTCGCCAATGCCCCCGGTGAAAGCGACCGCATCAAGCCCACCCATCGCGATCACGGCAGAGCCAGCGTGCCGGGCGGCCCAGTAGCAGAAATGCGCGACTGCGAATTTGGCGGCATCATCGTCCCGCTCGAGCAGGGTCTTCATGTTGTTGTCGCCCGCCAGCGCCTTCAAACCGCTATTTTTGTTGAGCATGCGGTCGGTTTCGTCCTCGCCCAGAGACTTCGACATCCGCAGCACTGCCGCGCCGTCGATGTCACCCGACCGCGTCCCCATCGTCAGGCCCGAAAGCGGCGAATAGCCCATCGACGTCGCAATGGATTTGCCGTTGTGGATGGCACAAAGGCTGGCCCCGTTACCAAGGTGGAAAGCGAGCAGATGTTCGGGCAGATCATCTCCGAAATCGGCGACCATGTTCGCGTATGACAGCCCGTGAAAACCATAACGACGGATGCCCGCATCGTGGTGTGTCTGCGGGATGGCATATCGGGTGGCAACATCAGGGTTTGTGGCGTGAAAGGCAGTCCCGAAACTGCAGTACTGCGGCAAGTCCGGCGCGCGTTCTTGCAAGGCGTAAATCCCTGCGAGGTTGTTCGGGTTGTGCAAAGGTGCCAGCGGGATGACGCTTTCGACCGTCGCGATCACCGGTGGGCGCACGCGGGCCGGGGCAGTCAGCACAGCTCCGCCGTGCACCACGCGATGTGCCGCAGCATCAAAACGGCTCAGCGGATAGCCCGCCTCGGCCAAAGCGGCGAGCATCAGATCAAGCGCATGCGCGTGATCCTTGGCGGTGACCTCCGTCACCTGATCGCCGAGTTTCAGCGCCCCTTGCGTGCCAAGGTTCGTCACGCTGCCCGACATCAGCGAGTTCAACGCCCCGTCAAACACCTCGATCTTCAGAGATGAGGACCCGGCGTTGAGCACAAGGATCATTTCGGCAAACCACAGCTGATTGCAGCGAGAGCGGCCGAGGCGATGCGGGCCGCTGGCGGGTCCGCGCGCGAGGTCAGCAGGATCGGCACCTTTGCCCCCGTGACAACCCCGGCGGCACAGCCGCCTGTCAGATAGACAAACGCTTTGAAAAGCGCATTGCCCGACACGATGTCGGGGACGATAATTGCGTCTGCGTCGCCAGCAACGGGATCATCCGTCAGCTTCTTTGTCGCGACGGCCTCGGGCGACATGATGAGGTCCAGCGCCAAAGGGCCGGAGACGGCAATGCCGTCGACGTTCGCCTTGGCCCAATCGGCCAGTTCCCGTGCCTCAACAGAAGATGGTACTGCCGGGATCACACTCTCGGTTGCCGAAAGGATGGCGATTTTGGGCAGGTCATTGCCCAGCTTGTTCAGCAGTTTCTTGACTTCCATGATCGAGGACTGTCGCGTCGTCATATCCGGGGCGACGTTGACCGCCGCATCCGAGATCAGCATCGGTTTCCCGCCGTCAGGGTGCGACACGCAGAAGATATGCACAAAGCGCTGCCCGGTTCGCAGGCCCGCGTCGCGGCTGACAGCGGACTTCATGAAAACGTCCGTGTGTAGCTGGCCTTTCATCAGCACATCCGCTTCACCTGCACCGCACAGGGCGGCGGCGGTCTTTCCTGCTTCTTCCTCGCCAGTTGTGTCATGGAGCGGGTAGGCGCTGATATCCCAGTCGAGCTTTTCCGCCTCGGCCCGGATCATATCCGCCTCACCCACGAACACCGGCGTCATGATGCCCGCTTTTGTCGCGTCTTCGGCGGCTTCCATGGGCAGCGGCGCCCCGGCGCGGGCGATGGCAACGCGTGGGGCGCCGAACCCTTGGGCGCGTGCGATCAGGTCTTGAGGGGCGACGGCTTCGCGCTTGGACAGAAAGGGAGAGGTCATTTCAGATCCTTCTTAGCGTACTGCGTCGCCACCACGGGTGCAGTCGTCTCAAAAGCGATGACCCGGCGTGCAGAACACCCGGGTCGCCGCAAGTTCAGTATGCCGCGCAACTGGCGAATTACTCTGCCGCCATGTCAGCTTTGCTGATGCCGGCAACGCGCACAGGCTTCTTCATGGCGTCACGGCGGAATGGCTCACCCAGTTCCTGGTTCAGGATCACCTCGATCAGGGTCGTCCGGTTGTTTTCCATCTGATCCTTGATCGCCTGGTTCAAGACGGCGGTCAGTTCTTCCATGGTCTTGGCCTGTACACCGATCAACCCGCAGGCCTGTGCGATACCGGCGTAAGACACTTTCATGTCCAGTTCCGTGCCGACGAAATTGTCGTCAAACCACAGGGTGGAGTTCCGCTTTTCCGCGCCCCACTGGTAGTTGCGGAAGACGATCTGCGTGATGGCTGGCCATTCTTCGCGGCCGATGGCGGTCAGCTCGTTCACGGCAATCCCGAAAGCACCGTCGCCAGCAAAGCCGATCACGGGCACGTCAGGCTGGCCGATCTTGGCACCAACGATGGAAGGCAGGCCATAACCGCAGGGGCCAAAGAGGCCGGGGGCCAAATACTTGCGCCCTGTCGGGAACGATGGATAGGCGTTGCCGATGGCGCAGTTGTTGCCGATGTCGGATGAGATGATCGCGTTTTCCGGCATTGCCGCCTGAATCGCGCGCCATGCCTGACGGGGTGACATCCAATCCGGGCGGGCCTGGCGCGCACGCTCGTTCCACGTGGTGCCGGGATCATCCTGTTCGTGATCCAACGAGGAAAGCTCCTGCGCCCATGCCGATTTCGTCTGCGCAATCATTGCCTTGCGCTCGTCGCGGCCTGCGTCACCTGCCGTATCTTCGAGCTTTTCGGTGATACCTTTCGCGACCTTGGCTGCGTCACCCACGATGCCAACGGTGACCTTCTTGGTCAGCCCGATTCGGTCCGGGTTGATGTCCACCTGAATGACCTTCGCATCAGTCGGCCAGTAGTCGATCCCGTAGCCGGGCAGGGTAGAGAATGGGTTGAGGCGGGTGCCGAGGGCCAGCACGACGTCTGCCTTGCTGATCAATTCCATCCCGGCCTTCGAGCCGTTATAGCCAAGCGGGCCGGCGAACAGCGGGTGATTGCCAGGAAACGCGTCGTTGTGCTGGTAGCCCACACAGACCGGAGCGTCGAGCGTCTCGGCCAGCACCTTGGATGCTTCGATGCCACCTTCTGCCAGCACGACACCAGCGCCGTTCAGGATAACCGGGAATTTGGCGGTGGACAGAAGTTCGGCCGCTTTCGCAATGGACCCTTCACCGCCGGGGCTGGCTTCGAACTCGATTGGCTCAGGGATTTCGATATCGACCACTTGTGTCCAGAAATCGCGGGGGATGTTGATCTGCGCAGGGCCGGAAAGGCGCTTGGCCTTGGCGATGACGCGGGCCAGAACCTCGCACACGCGGGACGGGTCCCGGACCTCTTCCTGATAGGCGACACAGTCGGCAAAGAGGTTCATCTGTTCCATTTCCTGGAAACCGCCCTGGCCAATGGTCTTGTTGGCGGCCTGCGGGGTGACCAGTAGGCAAGGGGTGTGGTTCCAATAGGCGGTTTTGACAGCTGTCACGAAGTTCGTAATGCCGGGGCCGTTCTGGGCGATCATCATCGACATCTCACCAGTGGCACGGGTGTAGCCATCGGCCATCATGCCCGCACTGCCTTCATGCGCGCAGTCCCAGAAGGTGATGCCAGCTGCAGGGAAAATGTCCGAGATCGGCATCATGGCCGAACCGATAATGCCAAAGGCGTGGCGGATGCCGTGGGCCTGCAGTGTTTTGACGAAAGCTTCTTCGGTTGTCATTTTCATGGTGAAATCCCCTCCATGCGTCGATCCGTGCGGCGGATCGAATCTATCCTGTTTTCGCGGCGATCCTAAGTCGTGGCTGCACCGCCCGTTAGGGCCAGATGTAATGTGGACTTAAGGCCAATGCAAACTGAATTGAGACGCAAAGTCTCAATAATGTTGATTTTGGATTTCCTCTGCCACCAGTCGCACGCCTTCATTGATCTGTGATGCGGGAATGGACGAATAGGCCAGACGCATGAAATGGCGCGGCGGTGTGTCCGATCCGAAGAACGGTGCGCCGGGCTCGATCAGCACCGATTTGGCCTGCAGGCGTTGGGCAAGGTCGGTGGTATCAATGTCTTCAGGCGCAGCGACCCATACCGAGGATCCGCCATAGGCGCCCTTCCCAGCGACGATCAGCCCATGTGCGTTCAAGGTTGCATCCATGACCTGTCGCCGTCCGTGAAAGGCCTTGCTCATCCGGCGGACCAGCGCGTCGTAATGTCCCAGCGACAGGTAGTAGGCTGCAGTGCGCTGGATGTGCCCCGGCGGATGCCGCAGAACGGTGGCGCGCAGGGCGCGGGCCTCGCGGATAAAGGGTGCGGGCCCAACAAGGTAGCCAAGCCGCAGACCCGGAAACAAAGACTTGGAAAACGAACCGACGTAGATCACGCGTCCATTCTGGTCGAGCGACTTCAGCGAGGGCGAGGGTGACTTCAGAAAAGACATCTCAAATTCGTAGTCATCCTCGACAATCACGAAGTCATCCGCCTCTGCCTGCTCCAGCAGCGCCTTGCGCCGCGCCAGCGGCATGGTGGCGGTTGTCGGGCATTGGTGGCTGGGCGTGGTGAACACGACATCAGTGTCAGAGGGCAGCGCATCCGGTGGCAGCCCGTCCTGATCAACAGAGATCGGGGTCAACTGGCAATTGGCCTGCGTCAGGATCGTGCGCAGCGCCGGATAGCAGGGATCCTCGATCGCGGCCCGCCTACGCCGGTTCAGCAGAACCTGTGCCGCAAGCCATAGTGCATTCTGTGCGCCCATTGTCACAAGAATTTCGTCGGAATGGGCGAGGATCCCACGGCGCGGCAGGGTTTGCCGCCCGATAAAATCAACGAGCTGTGGGTCGTCGCCATCGAAATAGTCCGAGGTCAGTGCCCCGAAATCGCGCATGCCCAATGCACGTAGGGCACAGAGCCGCCAGTTGGCGCTGTCGAACAGGGTCTTGTCGGCCTGCCCATAGATAAAGGGATAGCGGTAGCTGGCCCAATCGCTGGGCTTGTCGAGGCTGAGGCCAGGCGTGAACCGCTGCCCAATCGCGCGGGTCCAGTCCACCGTGCCACCGTTGAAGCGTTGGGCGGGAAAGGCAGGTGGTTCGGGTGCATTGTCAGAGACGAAATAACCCGACCGCCCGCGCGAGGTCAGGTAATCATCCGCGACCAACTCCGTATAGGCGAGCGTGACAGTGATCCGGCTGACCCCCAGATGGGCCGCCATCTTGCGGGATGACGGCAGGCGTTCTCCGGGACGAAACCGGCCTGACAGGATGCCTTCGGCCACCATCTGCTGAATACGCGCCTGCAGCGTGCCTTCGGCGGACGGATCAAGAAGGAAGGTTTCGACAGAGATGGACATGGTCTGGCCTGATGTTTACGCCAGACTGGCCTTATCGCAAAGAAATGGCAACTGCGACGGAAACTGCCGCCATCTGCGTTCAACCCTGCAACAAGAGGGGTGAACCGATGAAACTATTGCCCATTGCATTTGCCACCGTGCTGGGGCTGTTGAGCCTCAGCACGGTGGTGACGTCAGAAACGCTTTATCCGGCCTGCGAGGTGCCGGTCAGCCAAGCACCCGGGTAATCGCTTCATCCACTGCGCTCGTGACGTGATCAAGATCGTCCTTGGTCGCGATCAGTGACGGCGCGAAGAGCAGCGTGTTGTTGTATCCGGGCAGTGACCGGTTGGTCGCGCCGATGATTACGCCCTGCGCCATGCAGTCGGCTACAATGGCACCGATGTGTTTTTCATCGACGGGTTCTTTTGTCTCGCGGTCCTGCACCAGTTCGGCACCGGCAAACAGGCCCATGCCCCGCACGTCACCGATCCATTTGTGCTTGTCCATCAGCGTGTGCAGGTTCCCCTGCAGGTGTTCACCCATCGCGGCAGAGTTCCCGCGCAGGTCTTCTTCTTCGATGATCTTCATGTTCTCGATGGCCGCGGCCGGCCCCGCAGTGCAGCCGCCAAAGGTAGAGATATCGCGGAAATAGCCGAGCTTGTCGGTGTCATCCTTGAACATCTCGAACACACGGTCTGTCGTCACGCAGCAGGAAATTGCCGCATAGCCAGAGGCAACGCCTTTCGCCATTGTCACGATGTCAGGCTGGATGCCGAATTGCTGGTAACCGAACCATGTGCCAGTACGCCCGATCCCGCAGACGACCTCATCAATATGCAGCAGGATATCGTACTTCTTGCAGATCTCCTGCACGCGTTCCCAATAGCCTTTGGGGGGCACGATGATCCCGCCACCGGCAGTGATCGGTTCAAGGCAGAGCGCGCCGATGGTGTCAGGCCCTTCGGCGAGAATGACATCTTCAATCGCCTGTGCGGCCTTCGCGCCGTACTCTTCACCTGTTGAGCCGTCCTGCGACCGGTATTCGAGGCAGTGCGGCACACGCACAAAACCGGGCGTGAACGGGCCATACTGCGCGTTCCGTTCGTCTTGCCCACCGGCGGACATCGTCGCAATGGTGGAGCCGTGATAGTCCCGCTCACGATAGAGGATCTTGCTCTTTTTGCCGCCATAGTGCTTGTGACTGATCTGGCGGACCATCTTGAACGCTTTCTCGTTCGCCTCGGACCCGGAGTTGGCGTAGTACACGCGGTCCAGCCCCGGCATCTTGTCGATTAGCATCTCGGCAAACTGCGCACCCGGAATGGTACCAAGCGAGCCGCCAAAGAAGCACATCTTGGTCACGGCGTCGGAAATCGCCTTGCCCATCCGCTCGCGACCATAGCCGATATTCACCGTCCAGACGCCGCCGGACACCGCATCGACATGCTCTTTGCCCTTGATATCCCACAAACGCAGGCCCTTGCCTTCGACGATGATGCGAGGGTCGATCGTCTCATACGGTTTATGCTGGCTCAGATGATGCCAGACGTGGGCGCGGTCGGCCTCGACGATATGTTCGGGATCGTTGGCAAAGTTCAGCGTGTCCATGGCGCAGGTTCCCTCTGGATAATGTCAGGTGTGCGAATCTGATGGGCGGTGCGTTCACACGATGCACAATCTGAATCCAGCCGCGGTTCCTCCAATAGGGCCAGTTTACCTGCATGCATATATCCAAAATGGAGGAAAATGGGTTGGTTTGATGCCTGAATGCGCGCATAAGTCACTGCTTTTATAAGATAAAATCTGCGGCTATATCCAGTTTGGCGATGTCTCTGCCATGGTTTGCGACACATTTCCCTGATTGACGGGGGCGCATGAATTTCCTTCGCTTCGATCTGACTTGTTCGTTTTTTGGGCGCCAAAAAACCTGATGGTCGGTCTGGTACAGCTGCTGTGCCGGCAACAGAACGGGCAAAAGCCCATCAAAACATAGGCAGATCAACTGCCGCGACGTCGAGGTCACCGCAAAACCGGGGCCACAACATGGGAGAACGACGATGAAGATCAAAACAGCACTTTTGGGTGCCGCCGCAAGTGTGGCCGTCATGGCAGGTGCCATGCAGGCAACAGCCGCAGGGCACGAAGAAATCACGGTGGCATACTTCCTCGAATGGCCGATGCCGTTCCAGTACGCCAAAGTGAATGGCACCTATGAAGAAGAAATGGGTGTCAGCATCAATTGGGTCAGCTTTGACAGCGGCACGGCAATGTCCGCCGCCATGGCATCGGGCGATGTTCAGATCGCTGTCAGCCAGGGTGTGCCACCCTTCGTGGTTGCGGCATCTGCTGGTCAGGATCTGCAAATCCTGGATGTGGCCGTGTCCTACGCCGAAAATGACAACTGCGTCGTGGCGTCCGCACTTGAAATCGACAAGGACAGCGCTGACGAGCTTGCTGGCAAGAAAGTTGCCGTGCCTCTCGGCACAGCTGCGCACTATGGTTTCCTGCGTCAGATGGACCACTTTGGCGTTGACCTCGCCTCGCTCGACATCGTGGACATGGCGCCTGCTGATGGTGCGGCGGCAATCGCTCAAGGCTCTGTCGATATGTCCTGCGGCTGGGGCGGTGCACTGCGCCGCATGAAAGAGCACGGCAACGTGCTGTTGACAGGCGCCGAGAAGGAAGAGCTGGGCATTCTGGTGTTCGACGTCACATCGGCACCTGCCGGTTTTGTGGCTGAAAATCCTGACATGGTTGCCAAGTTCCTTGAAGTCACTGCCGCTGCAAACGCGGCGTGGAACGACGGGTCCGGCGTGGCAGAAATGCTGCCAGTGATTGCGCAAGACGCCGGTATGGATGAAGACGCGACCGCCGAAACAATGGCGACGTTTGTGTTCCCTGACGTGGAAACACAGCTCTCCGAAGCATGGCTCGGTGGTGCGGCCCCATCCTTTATGAAGGGTGTAGCGGATGTGTTCGTCGAATCCGGCTCCATTCCATCCTCGCTCGATAGCTATGAGGGTGCGGTGAACACCGGGCCGCTAATGACGCTGCAAGATATGTAAGAGGCAAACGATCCGGCGCGGGATCAGCCTGCGCCGGATCTCCTGCCGTTTGCCCTGACAACCCCTGCAACTAAGCAGGGGTTCTCCGGGGAAAAAGCGGGACCAGCCATGTCAGGGTTACAGATACAAGAATTGTCGATGCGCTTTGACCTGCCGAACGGGTCATCGGTGCAGGCATTGAAGAATGTCTCACTCGATCTGAAGGCAGGTGAGCTTTTGTCGGTGCTCGGGCCCTCGGGCTGCGGGAAAACAACGCTTCTGAATATCGTCGCGGGGTTTCTGGCACCCACCGAAGGGCAGATCCTGCTCAACGGGCACAAGGTGGAAGGGCCAGCCGCTGAGCGGGGCATGGTGTTTCAGCAAGGCGCCCTCTTTGAATGGATGAGCGTGCGTGAAAACGTCGGCTTTGGCCCCTCGATGAAGGGCATGCCCAAGGCCCAGAAGGCCGAGATCGTCGATCACCTGCTGGATGTCGTGGGCCTGCAGGACTTCAAGGAAAAGGCCGTTTACGAACTGTCCGGCGGGATGCAGCAACGCGTGGCACTTGCCCGCTGCCTGGCCAACGAGCCTGACGTGATCCTGATGGACGAGCCGCTGGGCGCCCTGGACGCGCTGACGCGGGAAAAGATGCAAGGTCTGGTTCTGAAGCTGTGGAAAGAGACCGGCAAGACCATCATCCTGATCACCCACTCGGTCGAGGAGGCGCTGCTTCTGGGCGAGCGTCTGATCGTGATGGCCCCGCGCCCCGGCCGAATTCATCAGGAATACCGCCTGCCCTTCGCGGAAATGGGCGTGGGTCAGGACCTGCGCGAGGTGAAGAAACACCCCAAGTTCGGTGAGGTGCGCGAGGAAATCCTTGGCATGATCTGGGACATGGAAGAAGAGATTATGGGCCGGGCGGAGGACGCATGATGGAGCTTTTGGGCAATCTCTGGGCCGAACTCGTGGCCGTGATCGTAACGCTCGTGACCGCAGCGCCCTACATTATTGGCTACGTTCTGCTGATCCTTGCCATGATGATCATCTGGCGCGGTGTGGCACGGCTTTTGACACCCAAGCGTGACTACGGATCGCTCAAAACCGTGACCTTCGGTGATGAAAGCGCCGTGACCTCGAACACGGCTGCGTCGGTTGTGTCAGTCGTCTTGATCTTTGTGCTGTGGGGTGCCTTTACCGGCTCCAAACTCTTGCCCGGGTTCATGCACGCGCCGGGGCCATTTTTGGGCGATGGCACCTTCAGCTACACCATCACGACCCCTGCGGGGGAAAGCGATGACGCGACTGTATCAGTCGTGGTCTACCCAACCGGGACAGAGGTGGACGCGCCCGAAGTTGAGCTGGGTGACGGGATCGCCAAGGATGATGCCATCGCCATCCCCGTGTACCGGAGCGAGCTTTTGCGCGTTGATCGCAACGATGAGTTGGGGCGTGACGAAGAAACCTTTGTCACTGCCGTCGACGGGCAGGCGATCAACCCCGGTGGTTCGGTCGATGTGGCCTTTGGCCGGGTCGCGATGTCCGAGAAGGGAACGCTGAACATCATCCCGGCAACAGGCCTGCAGATGGAGCCGATCTGGCTTCCCTCGCCCGAGGCCGTCTGGGCGCGTCTGACCGAAATCACAACAGCGGGCTACCGGAATTCAACGCTGGCCGAACACCTTGGATACTCTCTCTTCCGGGTGATCGTGGGCTTTATCCTTGGTGCGCTGGTGGGCATCCCGCTGGGCTATGCGATGGGTCTGTCGAACTGGTTCCGCGGCTGGTTTGACCCGATTGTCGAATTCATGCGGCCGGTACCGCCGCTGGCCCTGATCCCGCTGGTGATCATCTGGGCGGGCATCGGTGAGGTCGGCAAGATCATCCTTCTGTTCCTTGCGGCACTCTGGATCATGGCGATTGCGGCCAGGTCGGGTGTGTCGGGTGTGCGGATTTCAAAGGTGCATGCGGCCTACTCGTTAGGTGCCTCGAAGTGGCAGGTCATGCGCCATGTGATCATCCCCAACTCTTTGCCCGAAATCTTCACCGGCGCCCGCGTGGCGATGGGGGTTTGCTGGGGCACCGTTGTGGCGGCAGAACTTGTCGCGGCGGAAAAAGGTGCTGGCATGATGATCATGGTCGCCTCGAAATTCCAGAGCACCGACATCGTAATCATGGGCATCATCCTGATCGGGATCATCGGGTTCAGCATCGACATGCTGATGCGTCAGGCAGAAAAGTGGCTGGTGCCGTGGAAGGGCAAGGGCTAGGTCAAGTCCGCAGCCTTCAACTGAAACGCCTTGCCGAAGCCCCCGTTCAGGTGGGCTTCGGTCACGTTGAGTGACCACATCTGGAAATCAGTGAAATCATAGTAATGCTTGGCTTTCGGGATCGAGGTGAGCCAGGCCTCTTTTAGGGTTGCCTTGTCCGTAACCTGTGCGGTGCATAGCAAAGTCATGCGTGGATGCGTCAGCGGGTCACCCTTTGCCGCGGGCTCACCCACGAGGGCAGAGCAGGCCGCGTTCGCTTGTAGCGCTTTTGTGTGGAACGACAGGGTGGAGATCAGGGTCAGCAGCGCGCCACCGTGCCAGAGCATCGCGACACGCGCGACGTAAGGCGCGCCGGTCTCCGGGTGATGCACGGCAAGCGCGCCAAAGCGTGTGTCGGCCAAAAGCCCCCTCGCCAGCGCGCGCGCATCATCATCGGTCGGATTGACGGGGTCGCGTTTGGCCATTGCCTCAGGTCAGGTTCAGCGCCGGGCAGTCGCGGAAGGCGGTGATCGCGGGTTTGATGCCCTCCAGCGGGAAGCCCACGGTGAATTCATCTGCCATCGCATAGGCGCGGGTGTTGAACTCCAACCCGTTCAGGACGTTGCCGAAACCCCGGTCCGTGACGGTGAGCGTGCGGCCATCACTGCTGATCTGATGCCGGTTCGTGCCGATGCTGACCGGGTTGCCACCCGCAAAGGCCATCCCGAAATCAAGGCTCCGCGGCCAGGTGCCCTCTGCCAAGGTGATGGCAATCGCATACTCCGGCAGGCTCGCGTCATAGGTGACGGTCAGCGTGCCGTCGGCGGTAGTTTCCGTGAGGGTGCAGATGGGCGACGGCGTGAACTCCCACACGGCGGCGGGAGTGGTGAGGAAGAGGAAGGGAAGGGCGAGGCGCATGGGGGGGAGATAGGTGAATGGTAAGAACTGACAAGTCACACAACCGTTCAGAAGCCTGCCAAATTGTGATAACTAAGATGCATTTCACATAGACTTTTTTGGAGATCAAAAATGAGCTTGGAGAAGCAATTTCCGATTCTTGGCTGGATTGGGTTTGTCTTGTCGGTCGCTGCATTCGTCATCAGTGCGATTGGTTTCGCCGTTAAGACCGTTCATGTTCAGGCCTTGTACACGAGCGTTTCGCAAACAAACGGCGCGAGCCTCAAAGTTGAAGTTACATATCTAAATGGCGGCGGAACGTATGCAGTAGTCACTGAAAGCCGGTATGCGTTGACGAGCCGACGCGGTAAGTCACAACCTGCATGTGAAGACACACGACAATTTGGTCTGCAGGAAGCAATTGGTCTTGCCGTCCAATCGGTTGCGCTTGAAGCGGCAAGCTCAGCGAACCGGCGCGAGGAGCTGGACTTTGGTGCACTTGAGACTGGCCCCTACTCACTTTGTGCTTACCACGAAGTACACGATGCCGCTGGAGGATATTTTGAGACGGCTTTCGTTATCATGCCTTTGATCACATGGGATGGCGTCGAGTTCGATAGTGAGAACTTAGACGAAGAAGTTCTCGACTTGGCACGCGGCTGGCATTTTTTGGATCTCTAGAGGCCGAGAGTTAACGCCGCTTCCGCTTCACATTCCCACCCCTTTGCCCCGGCCGCCCTGCCGTACTCCGCCCCGCGGCTTTCTGCGCGTCATCCACGGCTTTATCGACCGCCTGTTGCCGTGCGAGCGGGTCGTCGGCGACGGTGAGTTCCACGGTTTCCAGCCGCTTGACCTCATCCCGCAGCCGCGCGGCCTCTTCGAATTCTAGGTTCTCTGCCGCCTTGCGCATATCCGCCCGCAGCCCGTCGAGCACCGCTTGCAGGTTTGCGCCTGCCTGCGGTTTGTCGACCTTGGCGGTGACGCGGTTCATGTCCACGTCGCCTTTGTAAAGACCGGCGAGGATATCCTCGACGTTCTTCTTCACCGTCGCGGGCGTGATCCCGTGTTCTTCGTTGTAGGCGATCTGTTTGGCCCGGCGCCGGTTGGTTTCCTTGATCGCGCGGTCCATGGAGCCCGTCACGCTGTCGGCATACATGATGACCCGGCCATCGGCGTTTCGCGCCGCGCGGCCCACGGTTTGCACCAGTGAGGTTTCGGAGCGCAGGAACCCTTCCTTATCCGCATCCAGAATGGCCACCAGCCCGCATTCGGGGATATCCAGCCCCTCGCGCAAAAGGTTAATCCCAATCAGCACGTCGAAAGCGCCGAGGCGGAGATCGCGCAGGATTTCAATCCGCTCGATCGTGTCGATGTCCGAGTGCATGTAGCGGACCTTGATCCCCTGTTCGTGCATGTATTCCGTCAGGTCCTCGGCCATGCGTTTGGTCAGGGTCGTGACCAGCGTGCGGTAACCATCGGCGGCCACCTTGCGGACCTCATCCAGCAAATCATCGACCTGCATATCAACGGGGCGGATTTCGATTTCGGGATCGAGAAGGCCCGTGGGTCGGATGATCTGTTCGGTGAAGACACCGCCTGCCTGTTCCAGTTCCCATGACGCGGGCGTGGCCGAGACGAAGACGGATTGCGGGCGCATCGCGTCCCATTCCTCGAACTTCAGGGGGCGGTTGTCCATGCATGAGGGCAGGCGGAACCCATGTTCGGCCAGCGTAAACTTGCGCCGGTAGTCGCCCTTATACATACCGCCGATCTGCGGCACCGACACGTGGCTTTCGTCAGCGAAGACGATGGCGTTGTCGGGGATGAACTCGAAGAGGGTGGGGGGCGGTTCACCCGGTGCGCGGCCGGTCAGGTAGCGCGAATAGTTCTCGATGCCGTTGCAGACGCCGGTCGCCTCCAGCATTTCCAGATCGAAATTCGTGCGCTGTTCGAGCCGCTGCGCCTCCAGCAGTTTGCCGTCCGCCACCAGTTGGTCCAGCCGGATGCGCAGCTCTTTTTTGATACCTTGTATGGCCTGCTGCATCGTCGGGCGGGGCGTCACGTAGTGGCTGTTGGCGTAGATCCGGATCTTCTCAAAAGTATCGGTTTTGTCCCCGGTGAGCGGGTCAAACTCGGTGATGTTTTCCAGTTCTTCACCGAAGAAGGACAGTTTCCAGGCGCGGTCATCCAGGTGGGCGGGCCAAACTTCCAAACTGTCGCCGCGCACACGGAAGGTACCGCGCTGGAACGCCTGATCGTTGCGCCGGTATTGCTGCGCGATGAGGTCGGCCATGATCTTGCGCTGGTCATAGTCCCGCCCGACATGCAGATCCTGCGTCATTGCTCCGTAGGTTTCGACCGAGCCGATGCCATAGATACAAGAGACAGATGCCACGATAATCACGTCATCCCGTTCCAGAAGCGCCCGCGTGGCTGAATGGCGCATGCGGTCGATCTGTTCGTTGATCTGGGACTCCTTCTCGATATAGGTGTCCGACCGCGCGACATAGGCCTCTGGCTGGTAATAGTCATAGTAGCTGACGAAATACTCGACAGCGTTATCGGGAAAGAAGCCCTTGAACTCACCATAAAGCTGGGCGGCGAGGGTCTTGTTCGGGGCGAGGATGATCGCCGCCCGCTGCGTCTCTTCGATCATCTTGGCCATGGTGAAGGTCTTGCCGGTGCCGGTGGCGCCCAAAAGCACCTGATCCCGCTCACCATTGAGGATGCCCTCGCTGAGTTCCTTGATCGCGGTCGGCTGGTCGCCCGCCGCCTGAAACTCTGTCTGCATGACGAACTGTTTGCCACCTTCCAGCTTTTCGCGGGTTTTGACGTCAGGGGCGGGATTGGACAGATAGAAATGCGGGTCAGTGATGGTGTCGGCCATGGGTCTCACGCTCTCGGGAACAGCTTATAATTGTCGTCTTTCCCGGGCGCTTCAAGGGCGGCTCCTGACAGGATGTGTCAGCAGGCTGCGACAAAGCGGGGCGGAGGCCTCGCCAGATGTGATTTGCGCAGGGAAGCTCACGCGCTAGTATATTGGCAACGCGAGGATGAGGAGGTGCGCGGGACGATCATGGGTTTGAGGTATCTTGTTCTTATCATGGCCATATTGGCTGGGCCTGCGACGGCTGAGGTGCAACACTTCCAGTCGCCGTCAGGCAACATCCGCTGCATGGTGTCCGACCAGATCGGTGACGTGGTGCGCTGTGACCTTGGCGTTGATGAACAAAGCTATACTGATCGCCCTGCCACCTGTGATGGTGACTGGGGCACGTCCTTTGGCGTGCTGGCGCAGGGTCCGGGGTTTCTCAATTGCGTGACAAACAGGCTTGCAGGTGGGGAAGAACACCCTGTTCTGCCTTATGGTGGCACACTTGAGGTCAGCGGGATCACATGCCGGTCTGAACCGACAGGCATGACCTGCACCAATGCCGAAGGTGGCGGGTTCTTTGTGCGCCGCAGTGAACAGCGGGTGTTCTGACCGACGGCTTGCGGTTGACTGCACCTGCCAGAGGCCTAACGTCGGCGCGAAATCATCGCGCAAGGCCTGAACATGACATCGCATATTGACCCCGAAAAACTCGACCGTCTGGCAGAGGTGGCCGTGCGCACCGGTGTCAACCTGCAGCCCGGGCAGGATCTGGTGATCACGGCACCCATGGCCGCGCTTGATCTGGTACGGCGGATCACGGTGCACGCCTATAAGGCCGGGGCCGGGATCGTGACGCCGTTCTTCAACGACGATGAAATCACGCTGGCGCGGTACCAACATGCGCCGGACGAAAGCTTTGACCGGGCGCCAAACTGGCTTTTCGAAGGGATGGCCGCCGCCTTCAAGGGTGGTGCTGCGCGTATGGCGATCACCGGCGATGATCCGATGCTGCTGGCAGAGCAGGACCCGGCAAAGGTCGCCCGGCTGTCCAAAGCCGCGTCAATCGCGGCCAAGCCCGCCATGAACCCGATCGTCGGGTTTGAGGTGAACTGGAACATCGTGGCCTACCCCGGCGCCGCCTGGGCGGCACAAGTCTATCCCGACCTGCCGGTGGAGGAGGCGCAAGGCAAGCTGATGGATGCCATCTATGACGCCTCGCGCCTTGGTGGCGACGATCCTGTGGCCAATTGGGCGGAACATTCCGCCAATCTGCGCAAGCGGGTGGACTGGCTGAATGCGCAAGACTTTGCGGCGCTGCAATACACCGGGCCGGGTACGGATCTTTACCTGGGTCTCGCCGATGGACACATCTGGAAGGGTGGCGCCTCGCCCGCGCTGAACGGTGTCGTCTGCCAGCCGAACATCCCCACCGAAGAAGTTTTTACCTGCCCCCATGCCTACAAGGTCGAAGGAACGGTAGCCGCGACCAAACCGCTCGCCCATCAGGGCAATGTAATCGAAGATATTCAAGTGCGGTTCGAGGCGGGGCGGATCGTCGAGGCGTCGGCCAGCAAAGGGGAGGACATCCTGAAAACTCTTCTGAAAACCGATGACGGGGCCAGCCGGATTGGCGAGGTTGCACTTGTCCCGCATTCCAGCCCAATCAGCCAGTCAGGGACGCTCTTTTATAACACGCTCTTTGACGAAAACGCGTCCTGCCACATCGCGCTGGGCCAGTGCTATGCCGATACCATTGAAGGCGGGTCAGAGCTTTCGCCCGAAGAGTTGAAACAGAAAGGTGGCAACCAGAGCATCATCCACGTGGACTGGATGATGGGGTCGGACGCAGTGGATATCGACGGGATCACCAAAACGGGTGAGCGTGTCCCGGTGATGCGCGGCGGCGAATGGGCAGAGTGACCCGGCTACAGCACTTTTTGAAAGCAGTCTCGGGTTAGGATCGATGTCAATCCGGAAGCGCATTCTCAGGGTACTTGGTTTGGGCGGTCCGTCCGCCTCGCAATCTTCATCTGCCCTGCATCCTATTGAAGAACTCAAGCGCAAGCATCCGGAGAAAGTGGAAGACTGGTTTGCAGAACCAGACGTCGTGCCTGTTTGGGGTGGAAACCCTGAGCGTTTTGTCCAAAACCTCGACAGCGACACATTGCATGAAATTGGATGCAAGTTGCGCTGGGATGATACGGTGCCTTGGTTTCTGGCCATCGCGGGCCATCCGCTTTGTGACCACGCCACACTTTGGAACATGTATCATCTCGCAGCGCCAGATTTCTACGAATCCAAGATGCGAGAGTCAGGATCGAGCCGCGACGTTTTTGAAGGGATGGACGCACAGGTTGTCGAACTGCTCGACCTCATCGTGGCCCGGTTCCAGCAAGACGATGTGGCGAGTAAGACGTTCAGGCGCGACGAAGAATTTCCTGCCATTATGGTCAAAGCCCAGCAGCAAGCGGCACGTGACCAAGGATCCCCGCTCATATGGGAACTTCCAGATGCGGCCTTTGCCGAAACAGTTGGCGAACATCACGCACCGCAGTATGAAGTCTCGATGGGTGACAGAATCCTGCCCGCGTTTGACAAGTGGTTGGCAGTTCGGGCTTAGGCGTGATCGCTCGCAAGTTAGCTTATAGAATGTGTCCGGTTGCACGTTGCCTTCAATGTGTCTTCCTCTTGCGCGATGCAGTGCTTTTGCGCATATAAAACCCTAGCCAATCAGGGAACTGCACCATGCGCGCACGGATTTACAAACCAGCCAAGACGGCCATGTCCTCGGGAACTGCGAAGACCAAACACTGGGTGCTGGAACATGTGGCAGAGACCGCGCGGGAAGTTGATCCGCTGATGGGCTGGACCTCGTCCAGCGACACCCAGGCGCAGGTCAGGCTGAGCTTCGACAGCAAGGAAGCAGCGCTCGACTACGCCAAGGAGCACGGGATTGACGCCGTCGTGCGCGAGCCAAAGACACGCAAGGCCAACATCCGTCGTGGCGGATATGGCGAAAACTTTGCCACCAACCGACGCGGTGCCTGGACCCACTGATTGGGCTTGCCAAACCCCGCGCCCGCGCGCCATACCGACATCAGCGGTTCCGTAGCTCAACTGGATAGAGCAACTGACTTCTAATCAGTAGGTTGAGGGTTCGAGTCCTTCCGGAATCGCCATCGTCTCAACGGGCGACGTGACAACCGAACTGGCGCTGATTGCCGGAACCGGTGCGAAGATCGGTGCCTGTTTCAGCGCTTGTCGCCAATCACGGTGCCTTGCTTTCGAAACACTGGCCTAAACTCAGTCCAACCTGCGCCTTTGCATCATGGGGGTGACACCAAAGGCGCTGCGGTAGACCCGCGCAAAATGACCTGAGCTGGTGAACCCACAGGCGATCGCGATATCCGTTGCAGACATTTCCGTCTGGACCAAGAGCTTGCGCGCGCGCTCCAGCCTCAGTTCCATGTAGTATCGCTTTGGCGAGGTATTCAGGTGCTTGCCAAAAATGCGCTCCAACTGCCGCGTTGAAATGCCAAGTTGCTGCGCGATCTTTGAAGGCTGCAGCGGCTCATCCATGTTGGCATTCATAATCGCGGCCGCCTGTGACAGGTGCTGGTTCCGCACGCCGTTCCGGGATTGGAGAGAGACCTTTTGCTCGGCGGTTTCGGTGCGGACGGCATTGTAGACAAGCTGGTCGGCAATCGCGATCGAAAGCTCTTCACCATGGGTGCCTTCCACGAGGTGCAGCATCAGGTCGGCCGTCGCTGTCCCGCCCGAGGCCGTTGGATGTTTTGCATCGGGCACAAAGACGCTGCGTTGCAGATGCACCTCAGGAAACTCTTCGGCGAAACTGTCGTGATACTCCCAATGTAATGCCGCGTTCTGACTATTGAGAAAGCCACCCTTGGCAAGGATCCATGCACCGGAATCGAGCGCACCGACTTGCGCCTTAGTGTGGCGGTCAATCCTGCGCAGGGCGCTGAGCAATGCCGCATGATCACGCTCTTGCACGTGCAATCCCGCCAGAACGAAGATCAGATCGCAGTTTGGAATACGCATGAAATCATCGTCGACCTTGATGACCGTACCATCCGAACTGCGTGCGGTTTCGCCATCAAGTGATGCATAGGACCAGGAATACAGCGTCTTTCCCGAGATGAGGTTCGCCAACCGCAGGGGATCAACCGCGCAGGCCAGCGCGATATGTGTAAAGTCCTCGACCAAGGCAAAGACGACGTGTTGGGTCTCTTCTTCGCTCATCTTCGGGCTTTGGGTCGGTTGATCAACAGAATAATTGTAGACATTATGTATTATTGTGACTAGTCATGCCAGAATTCAAGTGCCAAAGCGCCCCGGGATCATTGCATGCCAAACAATGGACTTTCCAAAAAAGCCGCATGTCTTGAAGACTTGCGCCGCCGGATCCTGACACAGGATCTGGACCCGGGGCTGCAACTTGATGAGGTGGAGCTGGCCGAGCGCTACGGCATTTCGCGCCCGCCACTGCGCGAGGTCCTCAATCAGCTTGCCGGTGAGGGATATGTCGGCCTGCGCCAGAACCGTGGCGCGCAGGTGGCCCCGATGAGCCACAAGACCTTGCGCAACTTCTTCCTTGCAGCGCCGATGCTTTACGCCGCCGTGGCCCAGCTGGCGGCGCAGAATGCGACCGAGGCGCAAATCATGCGCCTCAAGGATGCGCAGGTTCTCTTTCGCAAGGCGATCCGAGATGGCAAGACCGCTGATCGCGCGCTGGCGAACCAGCGGTTTCACGCGGTGATCGGTGACATGGCGGACAATGAATTTCTGACGCCAAGCTACCGGCGCCTGCTGATTGATCACACGCGGATCGGGATGGCGTTCTACGACCCGCGGAACCAATCACTCTGGGAACAACGCAGCGAAGCAGCCGATCAGCACGATCAGTTCATATCGCTGATTGAACAGCGTGATCATGAAGGCTGTGGACAGCTGGCGATTGATCACTGGGAACTGTCGCGCGCCGAGATTGAGAGTTTTGTCGCGCCGACAGGCATGAACTTCCCGTTGGGAGAGGCACCTGCGGCAGTCAAAGGAGCGCAGTAAATGAACTTTGAAGGCATCTACACGCCTGCCATTACACCGCATAACGCGGATGGATCGGTCGATCAGGGCGCGCTGGCGGCGCAGCTTAACTTTCTTGTGTCCAGAGGCGTGCACGGCATCATCAGCGGGGGCTCCACTGGCGAGTACTACGCGCAATCCATCGCAGAGCGGTGTGAGCTGGCCAGTTTGTCCAAAGAGATTATCGGGGATCGCACCGCGCTGATCGTTGGAACCGGTGCTATCCAGCTGCGCGACTCGATTGAGATGGCTGAGCATGCCGCCAAGATCGGTGCGGATGCGATCCTGATCGGCAGCCCGCCTTACGCCGTGCCAACTGAACGTGAAAATGCCCTCAACGCATTGGCGATTGATCGCGCTGCGGACCTTCCCATCATGCTCTACAACTATCCGGGCCGCATGGGAGTCGAGATGGGTGAAGAGTTTCTGGACCGTGTCGGTCGGAGCCGAAATTTCCGCGCCATCAAGGAAAGCTCTGGCGATATCAATCGCGTGCACCTTCTGGCGCGCGACTACCCACATATCCAGATGTCCTGTGGCATGGATGATCAGGCGCTGGAATTCTTTGCCTGGGGCGCGCGAAGTTGGGTCTGTGGCGGGTCGAATTTCCTGCCCGCGGAACATCTGGCGCTGTGGCGCGCCTGCGCGGTCGAAGGAAATTTTGACAAGGGGCGGCGCATCATGTCTGCGATGATGCCGCTCATGCGCGTGCTGGAGCAGGGCGGCAAGTTTATCCAGTGCATCAAATACGGCTGTGAGATTATCGGCAATCATGCCGGGCCGCCACGGCCCCCTTTGCGTCCGTTGAACAAGGACGACAAACGCCAGCTAGAGCGGGTCGTGCACGTCCTGAAGCGTACCGTATCTGACATAGAAGCCGAAACCTGGGCGGAGGCAGCCGAATGAGCGATCTACTGACCGCAGCGGAATACAAAGCGATTGCTGCAAACCTTTCTCTGCCGACACAGTCATTCATTGATGGCAGTTTTCGTGCAGCAAAATCTGGAGAGACATTTGATACCTTCAACCCGGCCACGGGCACGTTGTTGGCGAAGGTGGCGGCCTGTGCCGCAGCAGATGTCGATTTCGCGGTCCAGAAAGCCCGCGATGCGTTTGAGGATGGCCGCTGGTCGCGCTTGCATCCCTCCGAACGCAAGGATGTGCTGATCAAGCTTGCCAAGCTTCTCAAGCGCAATGCACGCGAACTGGCCGTGATGGAAAGCCTCGATTCCGGCAAGACGATCTACGATTGCGAGACGGTCGACGTGCCCGAGACGATCCACTGCCTGAAATGGCATGCCGAACTGATCGACAAGATCTATGATCAGGTTTCACCCGCGTCCGACGATCATATTGCGATGATCGTCCGCGAACCTGTTGGGGTGGTTGGGCTAGTGCTGCCGTGGAACTTCCCCTTGCTGATGCTGGCGTGGAAGATCGGGCCGGCGCTGGCCGCTGGATGTTCTGTCATCGTGAAACCGGCCGAAGAAACATCGCTCACCGCCTTGCGGGTCGCAGAGCTTGCGATGGAGGCGGGCGTGCCCGCGGGTGTGTTCAATGTGGTCACAGGACCTGGGCCGGACGTGGGTGAACCTTTGGGGCGGCACATGGACGTCGACGCGGTCAGCTTTACCGGCTCAACAGAAACCGGGCGCCGTTTCCTGCGCTATGCCGCAGATTCCAACCTGAAGGAAGTGACGCTGGAAATGGGCGGCAAGAACCCGGCTGTGGTTCTGGACGACGCCGAAAACCTTGATTTGGTCGCCTCCCATATCGTCAATGGTGCGTTCTGGAATATGGGTGAAAACTGCTCGGCCTCTTCCCGCCTGATCGTCCAGAAAGGTGTGAAGGATGAACTGGTCAAGCGCATGGCTGCGCATCTGCGCGAATGGCCGATGGGTGACCCGCTAGACCCGGTCAATCGGGTTGGTGCGTTGGTGTCCGAGACGCATTTCAACAAGGTCAGCGCTTATCTGGGCAAGGGGACAACGGTGCTGACAGGGGGCACGGCGAAGGACGGCTTTGTTGAACCAACCATTATCGAGGTTGCGCCGGACGCGCCGCAAAGCCGCGAAGAGATCTTTGGCCCGATCCTGTCAGTGTTGGAAGTGGGCAGATTTGAGGAAGCCATCGCACTCGCCAATGACACGGAATACGGTCTGGCGGCGTCGATCTTTACCGCAAACGTGACCAAGGCCATCCGTGGCGCGCGCAGCCTGCGCGCAGGCACGGTGACGATCAACTGCTTTGGCGAAGGCGACAGTGCAACGCCATTCGGTGGCTTCAAGGCGAGCGGCTTTGGTGGGCGCGACAATGGTATTCAGGCGCATGACCAATACACGCAGCTGAAAACCATTTGGATTGATCTTTCAGACGACGGGCTAGAGGCTGTGCAATGATCCATCAGCGGGTGGCAAAACTGCCCGCTTTGCCCGGGGCGGCCGCATGGAACGCGATCCTTGGGGACGCGCCACAGGCACCGACACTTGAAGAAAAGATCACGGCGGATTTCGTCATTGTCGGCGCTGGGTTTGCGGGTCTGTCCGCTGCCCGCCGCCTGCGGCAGCTAGCACCGCATGCAAAGATTGTCCTGCTGGACGCCGCACGGGTCGCCGAAGGATCTGCGGGCCGAAACTCTGGCTTTATGATCGATCTGCCGCATGACCTTGCTTCGGAAGACTACGCCGGATCAGGTGATGACCGCCAAGTGATTGCGCTGAACCGGCGGGCCATCGCCTTTGCGGATGCGGCTGTTGCCGATTACCAGATCAACGCGCACTACTTCGATAGGTCCGGCAAGGTGAACGGTGCGGCAAGTGCCGCGGCCGAGAAGAACAACGCAAGCTATGCGCGGCATCTCGATACGCTTGATGAGCCGTCCGAGACGCTCGACGCGCAGGCCATGGCGGAACTCACCGGCTCAACCTATTACCGTTCGGGACTTTACACGCCGGGCACGGTGATGCTGCAGCCTGCCGGATATGTGCGCGGGTTGGCGGCGGGGCTGCGACGCGAGGGCGTTTCGCTCAACGAAAATAGCCCTGTCACGACGCTGCGCCGGGAGGGCGACACCTGGCATGTCGCCACGCCGAACGGGTCGATCTCTGCCGGGCAGGTCATTCTGACGGTCAATGGACATCTGGAGAGCTTTGGCTTTGCAAAGCGGCAGCTGATGCAGCTCTTCCTTTACGCGGTGATGACACCTGAACTGGACGCGGGAACGCTGGCGAAGGTCGGTGGGCAGGAGAGATGGGGCATCACCCCGTCTGATCCGATGGGGACCACGATCCGCAAGATCAGCAGCGCACAGGGTGGGAACCGGATTGTGACGCGCACCTGTGCGACGTTGGCGCCGGGGATGCGCGTGGGGCAGGATCAGGTCGCACGGGCAGCACGGGTCATGCAGAAGAAGTTCGAGGCCCGGTTCCCACAGCTGAAGGGCATGTCCATGGAATACGCCTGGGCCGGTCATCTTTGTCTGACACGCAACGGTGTGTCACTGATGCGCCAACTCGACACCGGTCTGTTCTGCGGCTGTGTGCAGAACGGTCTTGGTACAGTCCGCGGCACGCTGACCGGGATCGGGGCGGCAGAGCTCGCCTGCGGTGTGGAAAGCCCGATCACAGAGGCTTTTGGCAATAGCGCTGATCCGGCGATGCTACCCCCGCAACCGTTTTTGCAGATCGGGGCGAACGCCGTCCTGCGTTGGAAGGAATGGAACGCGCGCACCGAATGACAGGTGCACGCGTTGCGCGTTGAACCTAGTGATCCTGGTTCAAGGCATCGGCTGCCGGGATCTCTCGCTCGCGTCGGGCGATGTAGTCCAGCAGTTCTTCATCCTTGGCCGCGTCCAGCTTCGGCTCTTGATACTCGGACAAGAGTGTGCGGGCGTGTTCCAGCGCGCGCTGGGTGATCTCTTTGGCGCCGTCGGCCTGCCATTGTTCGATGGAATTGTTGTCAAAGAGCTCTGGCATGAAGAATGCCGTCTGGAAGTTCTCCTGCGTGTGCTGGTGGCCAAGGTAGTGCCCGCCGGGGCCCACATCAGGCACGGCGGACAAGGCATCTGCGAAATCATCCCATTTGGGGCCCTCGGCCATCCGATAGGCCATGGCGCATTGTTCGGCATCCACGACAAACTTCGCGACCGAGCAATGCATCCCCGCTTCGTTCCAGCCCGCGGAATGCCAGATGTAGTTGGCGCCGGCATGCATGACGGCCGAAAGGGTCGTGGCACTCTCGTATCCAGCCTGCGCGTCAAAAGTCTTGGCACCACCAAGGGTGTTGGAGGTGCGCCACGGCACGCCGTAGTGCCGCGCCATCTGGCCGATCATGAAGTTCATCAGGCTGATCTCGGGTGTTCCCGCCATCGGCGCGCCCGATTTCATGGACACCGTTGAAAGATAATGACCGTAGATCGCAGGGCATCCGCGCCGGATCACCTGGGTATAGGCCAGTGCCGAAAGGGCCTCTGCATTCAACTGGGCCACGGTTGCTGGCACAGATGCGGGGGTATTGGCCCCGCCCAGCACGAAGGGCGAGCAGAGCACCGGCTGGTTCTTGCGGCAGAACGCTCGCATCGCCCCCAGCATCGTTTCGTCCCAGACCAGTGGGGAATTCCCGTTGCAATTGCCCGTCGTGACGGGGTTTTTCTCCATAAAATCTTCGCCAAACAAAACGGCGCACATGTCCATCACGTCCTCTGCGTTCTTGGGCGAGGTCGTCATCCCCATGAAGGTCTTGTCGGAATACTTCATCGAGGAATACGTGATCCGCAAATGCCGCTGGCTGATCGGATGATCATAAGGCTCCACGATGTGATGCGCGGAAGAGTGCAGGGCGGGCATCATGTGGCTGAGCTTGTGGAATGTGGCCAGATCATCAAGCGTCGGGTTTCGGCGTTCATTGTCCAACCCACGGACATAGGGCGCGCCCGTCATCGGAACGAAGATCGAATGCGGCCCGCCCAACCTGACGTTGTTGGCCGGATTGCGGGCGGAATAGGTAAAGTCGGATGGGATCGTAGCAATCAGATCGCGGACCAATCCGCGATCAAGGTAGACCATTTCACCCTCAACTTTGGCGCCGGCCTTCTTCCAGTCTGCAAGCGCGATTTCGTCGCGAAACTGGACGCCGACGTTTTCAAGGATGTCCATGGATGCCGCATCGATCTGTTCAACCTGCGCGCCATCCATGACGTCGCAAAGCGGGATGTTGCGCCGCAGACCGGGGAGCATCTTGAAGTCACGCGTTGTCCGCAAGGTGCGCCGTGCTGCCCGGCCCCCGGTCCGTGTTCTTGTCGCTGCTGCTGCGTTTGACATGGTCGACCCCCGCCTTGAACTCTCTCTGACTGTGGCAGAAGCCGACGGCAGCTATGGTCAGAATTGCGAAGTCTTCTTGCGAGAAACGACCAGCGATGTCGCGCATGTCCCGGCGACAAAGCGCAGGAAACTGATTGCGGGCGTTTCCTGGCCAAGGTCGCCCGCACATAGGTCTCGCCAAAGTCACAGGCCGCCTTATCTGATCTGCAAAGAACAGGCAGACAGGAGAGCGCCCCTTGGCCATCCAGACAGAGCGTTTCGAACAGGTGCATGTCGCTAACGCTGATGCGCTCTGGTCCTGGCTGGCAGATAATCATGGTCAGGCAGAGAGCGTCTGGCTTGTGACCTACAAAAAGTCCGTCCCGGAAAAATATCTTTCCACCGATACCATCCTGGATGCGCTGATCGCATATGGCTGGATCGATGGGATCCGGCGCAAGCTGGATGATACCCGCACGATGCAACTGATCGGTCCGCGGCCGACCCAAGCCTGGGCCCAGAGCTACAAGGACCGCGCCGCGCGCTTAATCGCCGAAGGACGGATGACAGATGCGGGTCAGCGCAGCATCGACGCGTCCAAGGCGGCAGGGCTGTGGGACTATTGGGCGGATGTGGATGCGCTGATCTGCCCGGACGATCTGGCAAAGTCTTTGCAGGCCAACCCTGCGGCACAGGCCTATTATAACGCCGCCGCGCCATCCTATCGCCGTAACCTGCTGCGTTGGGTGAAGCTGGCAAAGACAGACAAGACCCGCGACACCCGGATCGCGCGGATCGTGACAGCCTGCGCCGCTGGTCAGCGAATTCCGCAGATGTAAGGGCGAAACCTGCTTGCGGCGGCCTCTCGAAACACTTCATCATGACATGCGAAGGAACAAAGGCATGGACATGATGACGCCCCCCAAGAACACGAAGATCGGCACTGAGAATGAGAATACGCATTGGTGCGACGATCCCGTTCATCGCGCTTGGCTGAAAGATCAGGCGTGCCAGCTTCTGGATTTCTTTGATGCGGCCTATAGGCCCGACACACCCGGTTTCGCGCAATTGGATCATGCGGGAACACCGCTTGGCACAACGTTGCAAGAACTGCACGCGACCACGCGCATGGTCCATTCCTATGCGCTCGGCCACAAGATCGGTCACCCCGGCGCGCTTGTTATTGTCGATCACGGGATGCGCTATCTTGCCCAAAACCACCATGACGCGGATCACGGTGGCTACGTCTGGGCCTGCGATGCCGGTGGCGTGCAGGATGGCCGCAAGCTGGCCTACGGGCACGTGTTTGTCCTGCTCGCGGCGAGCAGCGCTCTCTCAGTCGGGCATCCGGATGCGCAGCGTTTGCTTGACGACGCCGACGCCGTGCTGACCAAACATTTCTGGGAAGCGGACGCGGGCCGTTTTGCCGACGAATGGAACCGCGACTGGACCCCGTTTTCAACCTACCGCGGCATGAATGCCAACATGCATGGGGTTGAGGCGCTTTTGACCGCCTTTGAGGTAACGGGCAGGGACGTGTTTCTGGCGAAAGCCGGGCAGATCCTCGACTTCTTCATCGGGCAGATCGCCCCGGCAGAGGGCTGGCGCCTGGTCGAGCACTACACCGGCGATTGGCAGGTGGACCGGGACTATGCCGGTGATCATATGTTCCGTCCCGCAGGTACGACGCCCGGACATTCGTTCGAACTGGCGCGACTGTCGCTGCAGCACTGGGACCTTAGCGGCAGGCCAGATTCAGACGCCCCCGTCGCGGCGCGCCAGTTGATCATGCAGGCGCTGGCGGATGCCTGGCTGCCCGAAGGTGGTCTCGCCTATACACTGAATTTTGACGGGTCTGTTGCAGATGGCTCCCGTTTCTGGTGGCCGGTGACAGAGGCGATTGGCGCTGTGGGGGCATTGATCGCCTGCGAAGGGCGCGCGGACGACGAAGCGTGGTATCGCACCTTGTGGCACTTTGCGGATCGGTATTTCATCGACCATGACCGTGGCGGTTGGTATCCAGCAATAGACGAGGCAGGAAAGCCGACGTCCTCGATCTTTGCTGGGAAGCCTGACATCTACCATGCGCTGCAGGCCTGCCTGTTCCCACCGTCAGGGCGGCTGTCGCGGATGGTCTGACGCATTGCCGAACAAACGTTCACACTTTGTTTTGAAGTCTTAAGAAATATTTGCGGAATCGGCGGATTCTGCGAAGTCAAACCGTGTCTCACCCTTTGGTTGTTAGGGGTTCGTTAACACACCCTTTTCAGTCTGGTTAACGGTGGGTCGGTCCGTTCTGGGTCGACGGTGAGATTTCGGGGCGCATCCTACTATGTTTGATTTTCAAAGTTCGGATGCTGGTTCGACGCTTCAGGCGGCCAGCGCAACGGGGCATTTCAATGCGACGCCCCGACGACGGCTTTCAAAGATCATCTTTGACGATGTCCTCGCGATCCTGCTCTTGCTGCCGCTCACTCTGGTTGGGCTGGTGCTTCTGCTCCTCAATCCCCTGCTGAACCCCGGCAAGCTGGTCTATCGTCAGACCCGCATGGGGCAGGGGTGCCAGCCCTTTACAGCCTATAAGTTTCGCACGATGTCTGCCGCAGAAGGCCCCGCGCGCGGTGCTTTTGACCGGGTGGAGGATGCGCGCATCAGCGGCTTTGCTCGCGTTCTGCGCAAGATGCGGATTGATGAGTTGCCGCAGATCATCAACGTCCTAAGGGGCGAGATGAGCCTCATTGGCCCGCGCCCCGATCTCTATGAACATGCGCAGGTTTATCTTGAATCCGTACCTGGCTACGCCGAACGCCATCGCGCTATGCCGGGGATCACGGGCTATGCGCAGGTGACAGTCGGCTATGTGGAAGAGGTGGAGGGCGTTGCGCGCAAAGTGGCTGCCGACCATCACTACATCGGCCATGCCAGTTTTGCGCTCGACCTCTGGATCGCGTGGCGCACCATCGGGGTGATCATCCTGCGGCGCGGCTGCTAACCGTCTTCCCCCTCTTCGTCGTCATCATCATCGAAGATCAGATCCATCAAGGATAGTTCCGGATCAAACTGACCCGTCTGCAGGAAGAGCAGCACCTCTTGCATGACCAACGGGTTGTTCATCATGAAAGTATGTGTGACGGGCAAAACGATGTGATCCGTCATGCCCAAAAGTCGGGTAGACGCGACTGAGACTTTCCCGTCATCGGGTCCGTCGATCAGACTGGAATAGACCGGGTTCAGCGTGCGGTTGCCTGCAACGATACCGATCTCATAAGGGACGGCGGCCAGCGAATTGGGCAGACTGTCTTCCTCTGTCCCCAGTTGAAGACCAGCCGGGCCGTTGACCCATTGGAACGGCTCAAAGTCACCAAAGATATCGACAAGCTCTGACCCGCTGTTGGGTGGCCCCAACATAACAACGCGGCCCATCTGATCGGGCCGGTTGCGTGTAAGCCAGGCGCGCAACAGGATCCCGCCCATCGAGTGGGTGACGAAATGGACCGTGGTATTGCCACAGGCCGCAACATCATCGCGCAACTCATCCACCAGCGTCTGGATCGGGGCCTCTGTTGATGGATAGCCACGGTTGACGACGGCGTAGCCCTCTGCCTCCAGCATCAACTCCATGGGTGTGAAAGAGATCTCTGTCCGGGCCAGCCCGTGCAAAAGCACCACGCAATCCTGTGCTGCGGCAGCCGTGCCGACAAACATGGCAAACACAGAGGCGATGAACCGGTTCATGGACCTAAGGTAGCATCGCGCCGATCTGACAAAAGCCCCTGTTCAAAAAACCTTGCGTCCTGCGAGGATGGAAATCGCGATACCGCCCAAGACCAGTGTCCCCGCCACGATCAGGCGCAGGCTGAGTGGTTCTGCCAGAAAGACAACGCCTGCAGCGACCGCAATCACCGGAACGCTCAGCTGTGCGATGCCGGCAACCGTTGTTGGTAGGGAGGGGAGCGCGCGATACCACATCGCGTAGCCAATCCCGGATGTGATCGCCCCTGCAATGACGGCGGTGACGGTGCCGGGCAGGTTCACGGGCCCCATCCCGACAATCAGCATGACAGCAGCGACCACGGGAAAGCACAACAGAAAGTTGCTGGCCGTTGCCCCGAGTGGGTCGCCCTCGGACCGGCCCAACAAGGTGTAGATGGCCCATGCTGCCCCGGCGATGGTCATCGCGACCGCGCCACCCGGGGGGATCGCTGCGTTACCGCCCGGCCAGAGAAGGACCGTGAGCCCCACAAGGGCCACCGCCGCGCCCAACCAGCGCATCAAGGGAATGGTCGCCCCCTCGACGACGGCCCAGCCAAACACGACGATCTGCAGGACACCAAAGAGGATCAACGCCCCGAGGCCAGCATCAAGCGTGATGTAGGCCCATGAGAACCCGACCATGTAGACCGCAAGCGCGAGCGCACCATAGAGCCGCTTTGCCGTCAGAACAGGGGGGCGTGGCGTGCGCCTCAGCAGAACCAGCAGCCACAGCATCCCGGCCCCTGCACCTGTGCGCACCATCGCGAAATCCATGGGCGCCATCCCCTGCAGGGCCACGCCGATCCGGTTCAGAACCGAATTGGCTGCAAAGGCGCACATGGTCAGCGCAACAAGGGCGAAAAGGCGCATCAGCCTTTATTGTAAGCGTGGGTGACCAGCGCCGCCGGGTCCGCGCCACCAAGGCCTTCGGCCACCGCAGCGTGAGCCTTTTGCGCGAAAAGGTCCAACGTTGGTGCTTCTAGCCCATAGGCCTTCGCAACGCGCTGAAAGACGTCGGAGTCTTTCAACACCGCCTCAATCCCGAACCCGACTGAGGTGTCTTCGCCCAGAATACGCGGGATGCGGTCCGCGACCATTGGCAACCCGGCAGGCCCGCCCGACAGGATGCGGATTGCCGTCTCCAGTGGCAAACCAGCCCGTTTTGCGAGCGGCATCATATCGTCCAACCCAGCAAAATAGGTCTGCAACATGCTGTTGTTGATCGTTTTCATCACAAGCCCTGCGCCAAGGGGGCCGACATGAAAGATCCGCTCGGTGATATGTGTCAGCGTGGCCGTCGCGCGCTTTGCTGCTGCATCGGTGCCCCCGATGAAGACCCCGCAGCCGCCAGAGAGAACCAGTTCCGGCCCCCCTGCGATGGGGGCGTCGACAGCCGTGGCGCCTTTGGCCGTGATTGCGTCCATGCGGTCTTGCAGCACTGTTGGAACAACAGTGCTCGTCTCGATGATCTGTTTGCCGGTCAGGTCGAGGGTCAGAAGCTGGTCGAGGATATCGCCGACAGCCGCATCATCGAAAAGGCTCAGGATCAGAGTATCGGCTTGCTGCACAAGGCTGGGCAGGTCATCGGCAGGCGGCACCCCATCGACAGTACGCCCACTGCGCGTCCAGCCGGTGACGGTCTGGCTTTGCGTCAAGAGCCGTTGCGCCATCGCGCTGCCCATGCGACCCAATCCGATAATGCCGATGTTTTGCATGTTTGCTCCAGCTTGACCTTCTTTGCGATTGATATCCTATGGGACCGAATTGGGAAGGCTTGTTCGCGCATTTGCAGTTTTGAATGGGCAAACGGAAGAGATCGCGAGACAGAAAAGACATGCCAAAGTATCGAAAGAATGTTGTTAAAGGGCCGCGAAACAAACGTCGTATCATCACCACAATCTGTGCAATCGGAATATTGTATGCCTTGATTTTGTTCGCAGAGATCAAGCTTGCGGTTTTATCAACATTGATGCTGGTCCCGGCTGCGGCGCTGTTGATCTGGGCCTTTCGCCGACCAAGGTATGTCACAAACCCGAAAGGGCGCCATGGTCTTCTAAACGCTGATCCGCGTCCACCATTGAGTTCGAGAGACCGAAGCTTCTTCTTGGCGCATATCAAAAATGCGGCGGTCGATAGCTACCATGCTTCCAAGCCCGGTGGCTCTTTATCACACCGGCAGTTTCTACCGAATGAGATTATGCGTCTGGTCAAGCTCTGGAATGTCGAACCGACTGGGCTGCTCAGCGACGACGAATTGCGAAGTATTGATATCCTTAAGAGCGTCGCCAGACTTGATCGCGATGGCCGCTTCGATTCTGCGAGACCTGAGGACGAGGCGATGATTGCGGATTGGGAGACAATCAATCAACTCCGCGGGAAAATCATGGGGTTTGTTGATGCGAAGCGCGCGCAGTAGGGCGAGCGAGAAGCTTGGCTGGAAAGGATAAAGGACCCAGATGCGACGTTCTTGCTGTCTGATGGTTGGGTTTCATTTCTGGCCTCGTTTGATCAACCCGACATCAAGCTCTGGCACAATATCGTCAACAACTTTCATGAACTTCATGGGGATCAACTGGATGCGGCATATTGGATCATGGCGCATGCCGAATGCGATCAGGCCACCGTTTTTGGTTTCTTGACCGGCTTCATCGGTTATGGCGATCTGCAGAGTGTTCTGCGGGATGCGCAGCGGAATAGAACTGCACTGGCGGCAGCTGCACAGCCAATGGTTTCTGTTATTGAGTGTTGGAACAGTGGTTTCTACAAGTCTCACTCCATCGCATATGATGAGGACGAAACGCCGTCCGATTACATTGGGTCGGGGGAGCAACTCAATGATTGGCTGGCTGCGTTGACAGAAGAGTTTGGGATTGATCTGCCGTTTGTCGAAAGGACGGACTTTGACCCCTTCATACCCGTTGATGATATGTCTCGCTCGAAACCCTCTGTTTTTGAAATCTGTGATGGTGTGCCTCTGCAGTTGGCCTATCCGCATGACTGGCCAAAAGGGGTGACACCCCCGCAATAGGAAAAGGGCGACCCTTTCAGAGCCGCCCTTCTTTTGGCGATGTCCGGTCTTGGCTCTTATCAATTCTGCGAAATGATTGCCGCCAGGCTAAGGACGCCGAAACCGTTGGTTTCGACTTACATCATGCCGCCCATGCCGCCCATGTCGGGCATGCCGCCGCCGGCAGCTGCGCCTTCCTTGGCAGGCTTGTCGGCAACCATGGCTTCGGTCGTGATCAAGAGACCGGCAACAGATGCGGCGTCCTGCAGGGCTGTGCGCACAACCTTGGCCGGGTCGATGACGCCGAACTTGAACAGGTCACCATACTCTTCGGTCTGTGCGTTGAAGCCAAAGCTGCTGTCGCTGCTTTCGCGGATCTTGCCAGCCACGACGGAACCGTCGACACCGGAGTTTTCAGCGATCTGGCGCAGTGGCGCTTCGATGGCCTTCTTGATGATCGCGATACCGACGTTCTGGTCAGCGTTTGCACCTTCCAGACCTTCGAGCGCCTTGCCACCCTGGACAAGAGCAACACCGCCGCCCACAACAACACCTTCCTGCACAGCAGCACGTGTTGCGTTCAGGGCGTCATCAACGCGGTCCTTACGCTCTTTCACTTCCACTTCGGACATGCCGCCGACGCGGATGACAGCCACACCACCGGCGAGCTTGGCCACACGTTCCTGCAGCTTCTCACGGTCGTAGTCGGATGTGGTTTCTTCGATCTGGCCACGGATCTGGGCCACACGTGCCTCGATCTCTGCCTTGTCGCCAGCGCCGTCCACGATGGTGGTTTCGTCTTTCGTGATTGCAACGCGCTTGGCAGAACCCAGCATGTCGATGGTCACGTTTTCCAGCTTCATGCCAAGGTCTTCAGAGATGACCTGACCACCGGTCAGGATCGCGATATCCTGCAGCATGGCCTTGCGACGGTCACCAAAGCCTGGGGCCTTGACCGCAGCGATCTTCAGACCACCGCGCAGCTTGTTGACGACGAGTGTGGCCAGCGCCTCACCTTCCACGTCTTCAGCGATAATCAAGAGTGGCTTGCCGGACTGGATCACTGATTCCAGCAGCGGAACCATTGGCTGCAGCGAGGAGAGCTTTTTCTCGTGCAACAGGATGATCGCATCTTCCAGCTCTGTCGTCATCTTGTCAGGGTTGGTGACAAAGTATGGGGACAGGTAGCCGCGGTCGAACTGCATGCCTTCCACGACGTCGGTTTCTGTTTCCAGACCTTTGTTTTCCTCGACGGTGATAACACCTTCGTTGCCAACCTTCTGCATCGCGTCTGCGATCTGACGGCCGATTTCTTCTTCGCCGTTGGCAGAGATTGTGCCGACCTGTGCAACTTCGTCGCTGTCGGTCACGGGGCGGGATGCACCTTTGATGGCCTCAACAACCTTGGAGGTTGCGAGGTCGATGCCGCGCTTGAGGTCCATCGGGTTCATGCCAGCGGCGACGGACTTCATGCCTTCGCGCACGATGGCCTGTGCCAGAACCGTTGCGGTTGTTGTACCGTCACCGGCTTCGTCGTTGGTGCGCTGGGCCACTTCCTTGACCATTTGCGCGCCCATGTTCTCGAACTTGTCTTCCAGTTCGATTTCCTTGGCAACAGACACACCGTCTTTGGTGATGCGTGGTGCGCCGAAGGATTTGTCCAACACCACGTTGCGGCCTTTGGGGCCCAGTGTCACTTTGACGGCGTCGGCGAGTGTATTGACACCCTTGAGCATGCGGTTGCGCGCATCGGTGTCGAATTTGACGTCTTTAGCAGCCATTTTCATGTGCTCCTTGAATTATGCGTTTGTAAGGGGGTGGCGAACCGGGGCTTACATGATGCCCAGGATGTCGCTTTCCTTCATGATCAACAGCTCTTCGCCGTCGATCTTGACCTCTGTGCCGGACCATTTGCCGAACAGAACCTTGTCGCCAGCCTTCACGGACATCGCGATGAGTTCACCGCTGTCCTTGCGGGCACCTTCGCCAACGCTGACGATTTCGCCTTCGGCGGGCTTTTCCTTGGCGTTGTCAGGAATGATCAGACCGCCAGCTGTTTTTTCGTCGCTTTCGATGCGACGGACCAGTACGCGGTCATGAAGTGGTTTAAATGCCATTTCAGGACTTCTCCAATTCGTGTTTCTCCCAATTAGCACTCACACGGGGCGAGTGCTAACGGCAGTGAGATAAGGAGAGCGCATTTGCGAGTCAACCAGTCTGTCAGCCGACACTCGGGTTTTTTGCAGGCTGGCGGCGCAGCGATCCGTTTGGGCGGGCTGGATCGCCTTGTTGATCCCGGAGTGCAAGCAGAAACATGGGCTGTGCAATTGACCCTCTCGCCTTTGCGCGCATTCAGGCGTAAGCGGAACACATGAAGATCGTTCGCCTTGAAGACACGCATATGTTGCCGCTCTGGCGCAGGCCGGTTGCGCTGCTGTTTGTGATGGCGATAGCGATGCCCGTGGCCTTTGCAACGTGGTCGGCGCTTCTCAATAATTTCGTGATCGAGGTCGCGGGCTTTGACGGGTCCGACATCGGCTGGTTGCACACGGTGCGTGAGATCCCGGGGTTCTTCGCCATTGGCGTGATAGCCCTGATCATGTTCATCCGCGAGCAGGTGCTAGGGCTGGTGTCGCTGATCATGCTGGGGGCGGCCACGGCTGTGACCGCGCAATTCCCACAGATGGGTGGGATACTTGTGGTCACAATGCTGTCGTCGATCGGCTTTCATTACTATGAAACCGTCAACCAGTCCCTGCAGCTGCAATGGATCGACAAGAAAAAAGCCCCACAGACGCTGGGTTGGCTCTTGTCCGCCGGCTCAGCCGCGACCTTCCTCGTATACCTCTTGATCGTGCTGACATGGGAGGCGCTGGGCCTGACCTATTCCCACGTCTACTGGTTTGCGGGTGGGTTCACAGTCGTGGTCGCCACAATCTGCCTGCTGGCCTACCCACAGTTTGAATCACCCCATCCGCAGAAAAAACAGATGGTGCTGCGCAAGCGTTACTGGCTCTACTACGCGCTGCAGTTCATGTCGGGCGCGCGGCGGCAGATCTTTGTGGTCTTCGCGGGTTTCATGATGGTGGAGCAGTTCGGCTTTGCCGTGGATGATATCACCAAGCTCTTCATGGCGACGCTGGTGATCAACATGGCCGCGGCCCCACTGCTTGGCCGGTTGGTGCAGGTCTTCGGCGAACGCCGCGCGCTGGTCTTCGAATATGTCGGCCTCTGCGGTGTCTTCTTCGCCTATGGCGGTATCTACTATTTCGGCTGGGGCGTGGTGCTGGCGACGGCGCTCTACATCGTCAACCACATCTTCTTCAGCCTCGCGCTGGCGATCAAAACCTACTTCCAGAAGATCGCCGATCCGCAGGATATCGCACCGACCGCCGCCGTGGCCTTCACCATCAACCATATCGCGGCTGTCTTCCTACCAGCGATCCTCGGCTACATCTGGTTACAGTCACCCGGCCTAGTGTTTCTCCTGGCCGCTGGCATGGCGATTGTCTCGCTGCTTTTGTCGCTGCTGATCCCGCGGCATCCGCAGCCCGGTCACGAAACGGTGTTCCAACCCCGCGCGCTGGCCCCAGCAGAGTAGCAAAAGCGCAGGCGAAGATTATATTGATGGGGAACCCGAAAAGGAGACCCCTGCATGTTTTTCATGTCACGTGATAAATCCGAAATGATTGCCCCCGATGCCGCGCTGCCCGGCCGCGACACGCCAATCCCGACAACGTCGACACATTTTTTCTTCGGCACGCCGTTAAGCGCCGACGTGCCAGACGGGATGGAAGTAGCGATGTTCGGCATGGGCTGCTTCTGGGGTGTCGAGCGGATGTTCTGGAAGCTCGACGGTGTGGTCTCGACTATGGTCGGCTACGCGGGTGGATTCACCCCCAACGCCACCTATGAAGAGGTGTGCAGCGGCAAGACGGGCCATAACGAAGTGGTGCGCGTCGTCTTTGACCCGGCCAAGATCTCTTATGATCAGCTGTTGCAAACTTTCTGGGAGGGGCATGACCCGACCCAAGGGATGCGCCAGGGCAACGACCGCGGCACGCAGTACCGGTCTGGCATCTACACCTATTCCGCCGCGCAAAAAGAGGCGGCTGAAGCCGCGAAAGAGGCGTTCGCGCCGCGTCTGCGCGAGGCTGGCTATGGCGGCATCACGACCGAGATCGTGGATGCGCCCGCATTCTACTTTGCCGAGGATTATCACCAGCAGTATCTGGCGAAAAACCCGAATGGTTACTGTGGCTTGGGCGGTACTGGCGTCACCTGTCCCATCGGTGTGGGGGTCTGACACAACGCGATGCTTCTCGATCTGACGGCGCGTACGGTCCTGTTGCCAGTGTTGCTGGGACAGGCCGCCTACGCCCGTCGGACAGCGCGGAGCCTGCCAGAGCCGGAAGGGCCGCGCGAAGGAAGGGTTGGGCAGGGCCCGCCACTACGCGTCCTGATCATCGGCGATAGCTCTGCCGCCGGAGTTGGGGTGCCAACGCAGGATGAGGCGTTGACGGGGCAGCTCTCCCGCCGGCTCTCATCTCAGTTTACCGTTGAGTTTCACCTTGATGGCGTGACGGGTGCGCGCACGATCGACACCGTGCGTCGCCTGCATGCGAAACCCGCACAGTCTTTTGACGTGGCCGTCACGGCGCTGGGTGTGAATGACGTGACCAAGGGCATCAGCCTGCGCCGCTGGCTGGAGCACCAGGCCGAACTCTACGATCTGTTGCGCGACAAGTTCGGTGCGCAGCAGATCCTCGTCTCTTCGCTGCCGCCCGTGCACCAATTCCCGTTGCTGCCCAACCCCTTGCGCTGGGTGCTGGGGCGGCAGGCGCAACGGTTTGACCGTGCGCTGCACCTGCTGACAGAACAGCAAGAGGGCTGCGAAATCGTCACCTTCGACCTGACACTTGATGCCAGCAATATGTCGCCCGACGGCTTTCACCCCGGTCCGATCGTCTATGCCGCCTGGGCAGATCGCGTCGCGCGGCGGATCCCCAAGCCCGTGAGCGCTTGACGCACGTCCTTGCCACCCATAACGGGAAGGCATGACAACCTATGCTGCCCTGACCACGATCACCGGCGAAGATGCCGCCTATGCCCTTGCCGAGATGCTGGAAGATGTCACGCCGAAACCCACCGGCGTCGGCGTGTTCGAGATCGAGGACGGATCCGGCCTGTGGGAGGTGAGCGCCTATTTCACAGAGCGGCCGGATGCAGGCGCGCTTGCCGTGCTTTCTGCACTGCACAAGGCCAAGCCTTTCAACATCTCGGACGTGCCGGATGTCGATTGGGTGTCAAAGGTGCAGCGCGAGTTGGCCCCTGTCATTGCCGGGCGTTTCTTTGTCTACGGCAGCCATGATGCCGACAAGGTGCCAGCGGATGCCGTGCCATTGCTGATCGATGCGTCAATGGCCTTTGGCACCGGGCACCACGGCACGACCAAAGGCTGCCTGGAGGCGTTCGATCACTTGCTGAATGAGGGGTTCGCTGGGCGCAATATCCTCGATGTGGGGTGCGGGACGGCGGTGCTGGCGATGGCTGCCGCCAAAGTCTTGCCCAATTCCGTTTGGGCCAGTGACATCGATCCGACGGCGATCGAAGTGGCCGAGGCGAACGTGCAGTCGAACGATCTTGTTGGCCGTGTCAACTGCCGTGTGGCGGCGGGTTTCGATGCCGCAGAGATCAAGGAAAATGGGCCTTTTGACCTGATCTTTGCCAATATCCTCAAGCCACCCCTGATCGCGTTGGCGCCCGAGATGGCCACCAACACCGCAGAGGGTGGGTATGCGATTCTCTCTGGCATCTTGAACGAGCAGGCCGATGAGGTTGCCGAGGTTTATGCAAGAAATCGCTTCAATCTTGTGCGTTCATCCAGTATTGTTGAATGGACGACACTAATGATGCGCAAAAAGGCACCGAAAACGGCGTGATTGCCACGCCCTGTTTGAGAATAGTCTTGTCTGTGCTTCTATCTTCGACGATCTTTAGGCGAGTTGTTTGCCTAGTCATTTTTTGGAGGCTGTGATGGCCCAAGCCAACGTTCCTTTCGATAAGCGGCTCAAGCGCATTGTGCGCCGCCACGAAAAGATTAACAGCGCGGGTGCTGTGAAGACTGTCAACTCTGATGGTCTGATCGTTGCGCGCCCCCGGCTCTACAAGCCGCGGTTCCCCTTGAAGGGGTTAGCGGTCGTTCTTTTCCTTGGTTTCCTCTTCAAAGGGTTTCTGTTCGCCTATCTGGGCGACGAAGGCTATGCGGAGCGTGTTGCGACCCTCCAGGGTGGATCTGCTCTGGAGCAGGCCGGGGCCTGGATCATGCAGCCTGACCCGGCGACGGCCTTCATCGCTGAAGGGATCAAGACGATCCTGCCGCAGCAGTAACGTCACCTTCAGACAACAAAAAAGCCGCACCGGAATGGTGCGGCTTTTTGTATTTGGACCTGGGCGATTGCTTAGCGTGAAACGCGTGCAGCAATCTCATCGATGTCGCCATATGTCAGGCCGATATCGTCCAGCTCACGTGCGCTCAGTTGCGACAGCGACTTGCGTGTGATGCGTGCGTTGTTCCAAGCGACAACACCGTCGATCATGCGGGCGAAAACGGAAGAAATGCGACCTGAAGCCAGGCCAGCAGCGGTGCGGTTCGTATCAAAAGCGGCCATGGCCATGCTCCTATTTATGTGCTGCGGGGCAGCGTTGATCTGATACCGCGCAGATAGGAGTGCGAATGCCCCGACACCAGTGCTCTTTTTGCATGTGTCATATGCGTTTTCAGCATGCCTGATTTTTGAGCGTATTTTCCGAAAAACCATTTAATTATAATGGCTTAATTGTGTCGTAATTTGGCCCGAAAATGTCGAAATCCGCCACCGCCAGTTGCGCTTGTCCGGCACCCCTTATTTTGCAGGGGACTTGGTTTTTGTTCGCCTTTTGTGCTAGTCAGCCTTAACGACAAAAAGATGAGGCACGCCATGCGTGTATTGGGCATTGATCCGGGCCTGCGCAACATGGGCTGGGGGGTGATCGCGGTCGATGGGCCGCGGCTGCGCCACGTGGCAAACGGAATTTGCAAATCAACAGGGGATGATCTGGCGAGCCGTCTTTTGTCACTCCACCGTCAATTGACCGATGTGATCACCACACACGCGCCGACAATGGCGGCGGTGGAACAGACCTTCGTGAACAAGGACGGGGCAGGGACGCTGAAACTCGGCCAGGCGCGCGGCATTGCGTTGCTGGTTCCGGCTCAGGCTGGGTTGCCGGTAGGGGAATATGCGCCCAACGCGATCAAGAAGGCGGTTGTGGGTGTGGGCCACGCGGACAAGACGCAAGTGGCCCATATGGTACGCGTGCAGCTGCCCGGCGTGGTGTTGGCCGGCCCAGATGCGGCGGACGCGCTCGCCATTGCCATCTGTCACGCGTTTCACGCGCAGGCGGGCGGTGCGCTTGACCGCGCCGTTGCGAAGGCCCGCGCATGATCGGCAAGATCGCAGGGCGCCTGGAATACCGCGCGACAGATCACGTGCTGATCGACGTGCGCGGGGTGGGGTATATCGTCTATGTCACGGACCGTGTGATGGCAGGGCTGCCAGGGAATGGTGAGGCCGTGTCGCTCTACACCGATTTGCTGGTGCGCGAGGATAACCTGCAACTTTTCGGTTTCACTTCACTCGTGGAAAAGGAATGGCATCGCCTGTTGATGTCGGTGCAGGGGATCGGGGCAAAGGCCTCGATGGCGATCCTTGGCACGCTGGGGGCGGACGGGGTTAGCCGGGCAATAGCGCTCGGGGATTGGAATGCGGTGGCCAAGGCCAAGGGTGTCGGACCGAAGACCGCTCAGCGGGTGACGATTGAATTGAAAGACAAGGCACCTGCCGTGATGGCGATGGGCGGGGCAGTACCGGTGGCCGATGATGCGGTGATCGAGGACACGGCACCCACCGCACCCAAACCGGCCAAATCCGCGCCCGCGCACAACCCGGCCAGCGCAGAGGCACTCTCTGCCCTGGGTAACCTTGGCTACAGCCCCGGGGATGCGGCCAGTGCCGTGGCCGAGGCGGCAGGCGAAGACCCGGAGGCCGACACCGCCACCCTGATCCGCGCCGCCTTGCAGCGGTTGGCACCGAAGGGGTAGGGGTGAGGCATGACCCAACCCGACCCCACTTTGCGCCCAGAGCCTCAGCCGGAGGATGCCGACCGCGCACTGCGCCCGCAGACGCTTGATGCCTTTGTTGGGCAGCGGGAGGCGCGGGCGAACCTTGCTGTGTTCATCGAAAGTGCGCGGCGGCGGGGTGAGGCGATGGACCATACGCTCTTTCACGGGCCGCCGGGCCTCGGCAAAACAACGCTGGCGCAGATCATGGCGCGCGAGTTGGGCGTGAATTTCCGCATGACCTCTGGCCCGGTGCTGGCCAAGGCGGGGGATCTGGCGGCGATCCTGACGAACCTTGAAGCGCGCGATGTGCTTTTCATCGACGAGATTCACCGTCTGAACCCGGCGGTGGAAGAAGTGCTTTATCCCGCGTTGGAAGACTACGAACTGGATCTGGTGATTGGTGAGGGTCCTGCGGCGCGCACGGTGCGGATTGAGTTGCAGCCTTTCACACTGGTCGGGGCCACGACGCGGATGGGGCTGTTGACCACGCCGCTGCGGGATCGGTTCGGGATTCCTACACGGCTAGAGTTTTACTCGGTCGAGGAACTCGAACAGATCGTCACCCGCGGCGCCCGCCTGATGGGCGCGCCAGCGGATGCGGATGGGGCGTCCGAGATCGCTCGCCGTGCCCGTGGCACCCCGCGGATCGCGGGCCGCTTGCTGCGCCGGGTTGTGGATTTCGCGATTGTCGAAGGTGACGGAAAGGTGACCCGCGCCGTCGCCGACCGCGCGCTCACGCGGCTAGGTGTCGATGACCTTGGCCTCGATAACGCGGACCGCCGCTATCTGCGCCTGATCGCGGAAAGCTATGGTGGCGGGCCGGTTGGGGTCGAAACCCTCTCTGCCGCATTGTCCGAAAGCCGTGACAGCCTCGAAGACGTGATTGAGCCCTATTTGTTGCAAAAGGGCCTGATCCAGCGCACACCACGGGGCCGGATGCTGGCGCAGGCCGCCTGGGCGCATCTGGGGCTGCAGGCGCCCAAGGGGCAGACGGATTTGTTTGGATGAGAGGGCAGATGCCTCCGGCGGAAGTTTGAATGGACGAAGAAAGACAGGACGTTGCGCGCTACTTTACCCGGTCCGATGGGTCCTACGTCTTTGCCCGCTGGGGGCGTCCCATCGTGCCTGTGGTGTTCGGGGTGCAGGATGAAACGCTCAGCGTTTTCAAAGGCGCGATCGAGGCTGTCGTCCAACTTGCCGGGCACCAGATGGCCGAGACGGACCCGGAGCTAGGCGTGAACCTGATGGTGTTCTTCTGCCGCGACTGGGACGAGCTGACCGAGGTGCCTCATTTGGATCAACTGGTTCCGGACCTGGCCCCGCTGGTGGCCAGGCTGCAGGCGGCAGGCGCCAACCAATACCGCATCTTCCGCTTTGATGAGGCCCGGGCGATCCGGGCGGCCTTTGTCTTTTTGCGGATGGATGAACACTTGGCGTCTGTTGGCGCAGACACGTTGGCGCTCAGCCAGACCGTGCAAACCATTCTGTTGTGGTCGGACACCGCCTTTGACGAGATGCCACCGCTTGCCATGATTGAGGGCAAGGCGGTATTGCGCCCGGAGGTAGCCGATATCATCCGCGCGGCCTACGACCCCGTCATGCCCGCCGTGGCCAATGATGCCAGCCACGCGCTGCGCCTTGCTGCAAGGATCACCCCACGCTCATGACCCATCGTTTTCCCATCCGCGTCTATTACGAAGACACCGACCTCGCCGGGATCGTCTACTACGCCAACTATCTGAAGTTCATCGAACGCGCCCGCAGCGAATGGGTCCGTGCGCTGGGGATCGATCAGGTGGCGATGCGGGATGAGGGGCTTGTTTTTGCGGTCCGCCGGGTGGAGGCGGATTATCTGGCCCCCGCCCGCTATGATGATGAACTGATCGTCGAGACCACGATGCGCCCCGGATCAGGCGTCCGCATGGTGGTCCAGCAGGATGTGACGCGCGGCGCAGAGCTTCTGTTTTCTGCCGAGGTCACCATCATCTGCATGACGCCGGAAGGAGCCGTTGCGCGGCTCCCGGCGGCAATCCGCCAGCAAACACATTAAATTCAGCGCCGAAATCCGCCCCTGATTGCCGGATTGGTTGGATTTTGCTGACGCGATGCGGTAACCTTTGCCAAAATCAAAGCCCAAAACGGGCCACAGGCAGAGCAGGCGGATGGAAGCAGCACAGGAATTCACCATGTGGGCGTTGTTTATGCGCGCCACAATCACCGTAAAAATCGTCATGGTCATGTTGGTCGCCGCCTCCATCTGGTGCTGGGCCGTGATCATCGACAAATCCCTGCAATACCGCCGTGCGCGGGCAGAGGCGGACATTTTTGACCGCTCGTTCTGGTCGGGGGAGCCGCTGGACGGGCTCTTCGAACAGATCGGGCCCGACCCTGATGGCCCGTCAGAGAAGATCTTCGCCGCTGGCATGACGGAATGGCAGCGCTCGCACCGGCAAGACGGCGGGCTGATCGCGGGGGCCACCGCCCGGATTGACCGGTCGATGGATGTGGCAATTGCGAAAGAGGCGGGGCGTTTGCAGAAAAATCTGCCCGTGCTGGCGACCGTGGGGTCCACCGCCCCCTTTGTCGGCCTTTTCGGCACAGTCTGGGGTATCATGAACGCCTTCATCGAGATTGCTGAGGCGCAGACGACGAACCTTGCTGTCGTGGCCCCCGGCATCGCCGAGGCACTTCTTGCCACCGGCCTTGGCCTGCTCGCCGCGATCCCGGCGGTGATCTATTACAACAAGCTGTCGGCAGACAGTGAACAGATCGTCAGCGGATACGAGGCATTCGCGGATGAGTTCGCGACGATCCTTAGCCGCCAGTTGGATAGCTGACCGTGGGTGCCGGTGTCATGCAAGGTGGCGGGGGTGACGGCGGGCGGCGTGGCCGTCGCAAATCCCGCCGGCGTCAGCCAATGTCGGAAATCAACGTGACCCCCTTTGTGGATGTCATGATGGTGCTTTTGATCATCTTTATGGTGGCGGCCCCTTTGTCCGTCGTCGGCGTGCCTGTGGAATTGCCAGAGACCGCCGCGAATGCCCTGCCGGGGGATGAGGAAGAACCGCTGACCGTCACCATCACCAACGATGGCCGCGTGATGATCCAGGAAACGGATGTGCCGGAAGAGGCACTTGTGCCGCGCCTGCAGGCGATTGCAGCCGAACGGACCAGCGGCAAGATCTTCCTGCGCGCCGATGGCCGGAATGACTGGAACCGTGTGGCGCAGATCATGGGCCTTCTGAATGCCGGTGGGTTTTCGGATATCGGCCTGGTGACGGATGTTCTGGCACCGCCTACGGGTGGTGATGGCTAGCCTATGGCGACCCCGGGCACATTCATTTCTACCGTGGGCCATTCGGGCCTGCTGGTCTGGCTGGTCATCGGCTGGGGGCTCAGCTCCGAGCCGCTCGAGATGACGGCGATGGATGTCTCTGTCATCTCGGGGGAGGAGTTTGACCGGATGGTCTCAGGCAGCACGCCGGAACCCGGCGACGCAGACCCGACAGCGCCCACGCCACCGGAAATCACCGATGCACCGCCAGCGGTGGTCACGCCTGAACCGCCTGTGGAAGTCGCCCCGCCACCCGCGCCTGTGGCCCCGCCAGAGAGTGAAACGCCGCCACCGCCGCCGCCGCCAGCGGCACCGCAAGCGGATGTGGCCGATGAATTGCCCGCCGCACCAGCACCACCACCCGCGCCACCGCCTGAGCCGGATGTTGTGGTGAGTGAGGAAGCCACGCCACCGCAGGCCCCGACTGTCGCCTCTACTATCACTGCGCCACCACCACCTGATGCGCAGGTGGATGACGTGGTGCGCGAAGAGGTGGTGCCGGACAACAGCGCCGAGGCCGAGGTGGTGCAGGACGAACAGGAGGCGACAGCGCCCGAAGAAACAACGACGGAGATTGTGATCGAGGATCTGGCCCCGACAACCTCTGTCAGGCCTGCCGCACGTCCCAGCCGTCCGACGCCACCGGTTGAGACGGCAAGCACGCAGCCAGAGGCGCCGACCGAACCGGCGACATCCGAAGAAACGCCGCCGCAGACAAATGACGACGTAAACGCCGCCCTCGCCGATGCAATGGCCGGGGCAGAAGCACCCGCCGTGCCCGCCGGACCGCCCATGACGGGGGCAGAGCGTGACAGTTTCCGTGTTGCGGTGAACCGGTGCTGGAACGTCGACCCGGGTTCCGTTGCCGCTCGGGTCACCGTCGAAGTAGGCTTCAGCCTGAACCGCGACGGGACTGTATTGAACAACGCGGTAGAGCTTCTGTCATCTGATGGTGACGGTTCGGCGACTGATATTGCCTTTCAGGCAGCGCGCAGGGCCATCCTGCGGTGTCAGTCAGGCGGCTATGAACTGCCAGCGGACAAATACGACCAATGGCGGAACGTGGTGATCACGTTTGATCCAAGCGGAATGCGATTGAGATAGGCAAACACACGCGCAGGTGAGGTGAAATAACTTCGTCTCTCTGCTAAGACAGGTTAACAGACGCGGGATTTGGGCGAAGATCCAAGCAGGCGGAGTGAGGCAAGATGATCAGACAGTTCTTTGCAG
>JBCBOD010000095.1:0-15414 GCA_039821425.1 Pseudomonadota bacterium | reverse complement strand
TTCAGTCCTGCGAAGGTAGCTATAACACTGAGCTTTCGGTCATTTCGGCGCTGGCTTCCGCCGCGATCCGTAAAGGAAAAGTTCACGGTATCGTCCTCATGGTCGAAATGGGTGACCTGCGCGACGGGATACTACCCGAGAACCTGGAAGGTATTGCACAGCAGGTCATGCAAATGTCTGGGGTTGCGTTGAAAGGTATCGGCGCGAACTTTGCCTGTCTGAGCGGGCTTGCCCCGACTATGTTGCAAATGGCCACTTTTTGCGACCTCGCAAATGAGATCGAGGGGGTATGCGGCCCGTTCCTCAAGATCGTGTCTGGTGGCAACTCAGCCAATTTGCCGTGGGCGCTTGGTGAACACGCGACGGGCCGCGTCAACGACCTCCGTTTGGGTGAGGCGATCCTTCTGGGTGTTGAGCCGGTGTCTGGGGACCAGATCAGTGGGATGCACACGGACGCCTTCACGCTTGTCGCAGAAGTTATCGAAACGAATGCAAAACCCCCGCCTTCCGCTATCGCCCTGGTCAATCCAACACCGGGACCGCTTCGCATTGTGACACACAGTGGTGCCTCTGCGCGCATGATCCTCGCGATGGGACATCAGGACACCGACATTCCGGGGCTTTCGTTGCCTGTTGGATGCACATTGATCGGTGCCACCAGCGATCATCTCGTCGTTGGGGTGAACCGATGCACGCTGAAATCCGGATCCGAAGTGAGGTTTCAGATGAACTACAAAGCGTTGATGCATGCCATGGCCGCACCCGACATCGAAGTGACACTGTTGGGCGATCAATCCATGCGCCCATCACGGCGTGCCCAAAGCAAGGTCAACCTCTTGGCGTTGGTGTGAAAGACCTCGCTTGGTCCGGCCGACCTTCAACAACAAAGGAAACTGAAAATTGACGAAACTTACAAAAAGCAATCTGTTCAAAGTGTATAACTCCAAACCGGAAACCCTGATGGATAAGACGACGCGTGTTGTCAGACAAATGGTCGACGAAGAAACGGAAAAACGTGACGCCAAGAATTCCCGACTGCGTAACGCCCGCCTTGAAAGAGAAGCGAACACGCCACCAGAAACCAAAGCTTCAGCAGCGTCCAAATTGCGTCGCACGAAAGCCGCTTCGACCCGGTAGTTGAACTTCGGCGGCTATGTTTGCGTGATGTACTCCGCCGGGCAATGGTCACTTCAATCAGGCGGAAATCGGCCAGAACTGCTCCCAGAACTTCCAAACGTCCCAGCCGATCACAAGGAGCCAACCATGATAAACGCAGAGCGATCTCCAGAAAAAACCCACTATATCTGCCAGACGTATGTCGAAAAGGAGGCTGGACGCGATGGGCAGGGTGGCCTGAAAATTGCCAAGCAACTTGAATATTCCACAGCGTCGGAGGCACAAAATAGAGCCGAGCGTGAGGCTCTATCCGAAGACTGCGCAGGTGCCAACGCCTACATGGTCAGTGAAGACCCAAACAGGACCAACTGGACCAAACGTGCATATTTGGGCGTCTTGAAGAACAATAGCGGAACATTAGGTTTAGCCACCGTTCGCTGCGCGGGCACGAACTGGTAAGGTGTGGGACGAAGCTTACCTTCAGTTTAATGTGACCGAGGTCCGCTTTGAGAAGGGCGTTCAATTGGTTGACACAAACTCATTACGTGGAGCGCGTACAGCGAACAGTGACTAAATCCACCTTACCGACAGGAACCTTATGCACATTGCCATTGCTGCCTGCAGGACAAACCCACAGCTTTCTTCGTCAAACAAAACCCTGAAATCAGCTTTGGAAGCTTGTGGTGCGCGTGTCTCAGTTTTGAACTGGAATGAACACTCTGCTGCGGATTTCCTGTCGTGTGATCTTACATTGCTCAGACAGACTTGGGATTACCAGAACGACCCTGGCGGCTTTGCAGCCTGGTTGATCAGGCTCAATGCAATGGGAGGTCAAATCGAAGCGCGTCCCGACCTGGCCATATGGAACAACGACAAGCGCACGCTGATCGAAATAAAAGGTGCTGGAGTGGAAATTCCGGAAACTTACCGGTCGGTAGAAGACGCCGTTGCAAGCCAAGGTGATCGGGGCTCGACGGAAAAACTTGTGCTAAAGCCCGCGTTTGGCGGCGACGGTGTAGGCGTAGAACAAACGTGTCTCTCTGAGATTGAAGCGACACGTACAAAGATAGAGCAAGACGTGCCGGGACGCCCAATTTTGGTGCAAGAGTTTTTGCCTGAAATTGATGACGGCGAGTGGAAAATGACGTGTATCGACGGCAAGGTCGAACTCACAGTGCAGGCGAAGCCAATGACTGGAGAATTTCGTATCAATTCGCGCTTCGGTCCAACCATTGCAGCCGCAGAGCCACCTGCTGCTGCTCGATCAGCGGCGGAAAAAATCATGGCATTTGTGGGAGCGCCTCTTTGTGCCCGTGTGGACGGTGTCATGCGCGAGGACAGGTTCATCTGCACTGAGCTAGAGCTTTGCGATCCGGACCTACACCTACATTACGCGCCAGAGGTCGCGACGATACTCGCAGAAGCAACACTCCGGCGAATTGACGCTGAGCAAGCCTGACTACAGACATTCGTTTGCGGCGCACTTTTTGGCGCTTTGGGCTCACAACCGACATGCGGCGGTGCGGCACGCCAAAGCTGGCAGGATCGCTGTAGCAATCCGAGGTTCTGGATGGCAGAGTAGCGGCGATGCCGCACTCGCCCTCAACCGTTCCCACCAGAGACCTGCCACTCGCCATTCTTTTGAATGGCCCGTCGAGTGCAGGGAAGTCGACACTCGTGGGTGCGCTTCAGAACCGGTTTCGAACGATGTTCTTGGGTTTCGGGATCGATAGCATCCTGTATGCGCTGCCGCCTGCCGACCTCGCGGCGATGAAGGCCGGGCGGCCTATTAATCGCGAAGGATACACCTATGACCTGCTGGTTGAGGCACACCATGCTGCGATCCGAGCGGTCCTTGAGTCGGGATGCAGGGTAATCGTGGACACAGCCCTTCTGCGTCCAGCGCATCGCATTGGTTTCGATACGGCGGTCAAAGGCTTCGACACGTTCCGCATTGGCGTAACCTGCAATCCGGATGAGTTGGACCGACGGGAGCGCGAGCGCGGTGACCGCCCGATTGGAAGCGGGCGACGCGAGGCGGGTATCGTCCATGACGAGATGCCCTACGACCTTGTGGTAGACACGACGGACACGCTGGTGGATGTTCTACTGGATCAAGTGCTCGATGCGCTGCATAGATGGCGCCCTTAGGCGGCCACTTGAACGAGCGTCATCTTGCTGTTCACATTGGAACTGACAGACCGACCTTAACCTGGTCAACGACAACGTTCGTGTGAAAGCGCCGAATATTGGGATTCTCTGTAAACACCTGACGGGTGAACAGCTCATAACTCGCCATGTCTTTCGCCAGAACGATGAGGACAAAATCTGTATGGCCCGTGACGTAATAGCACTGCTGTACTTCTTCTAGCTTCAGAATTGATCGACGGAATTCATCCAGCAGGTCGATGCGTTCTCGTTCCAGTTCCACCTCAACGATGAAAGTCATCGTTGTATCGACATGCCGAGTGCTTACCACGGCAACTTCTTTCTCAATCGCGCCGCTTTCGCGCAGAAGCTGTACGCGCCGTTGCGCCGAGGATCGCGAGATGGCGATCTTCTCGCCAAGTTCCTCCGAGGAAAGCCGTGCGTTCTGTTGTAGTTCTCTCAGGATTGCCCGGTCTGTATCATCTAGCATTTGGTCTCTTGCCCTCTATATTGCTCAATTCTTGGCAACTTACCAACTATATATCCCAATTTTAGGCAAAATGCCATTCCTGCGCTGATAGAGTACTGCGGAAACTCACCAACCAAATGGCCGCAAATGACGTTCCCAACGATATCGCCTTCTTACGCAGACCCCTATGACTATCCCAAAGGCATCGCATTTCAGGATGGCCAGTACATGCACATGAAAGACGCTAAAGTGTCGGTTCTGGATTGGGGGTTTCTGCATTCCGACGCCACCTATGATACAGTGCATGTCTGGGACGGAGCGTTCTTCCGACTTGATCTACATCTCGACCGGTTCTTCAAAGGCATGGAAAAGCTGCACATGGCGATCCCGTTTGATCGGGATGAGGTAACCGAAATCCTGTCCAATTGCGTTGCACTATCCGGATTGAAACATGCGTATGTCGAAATGATCTGTACGCGCGGGGGATCATCAAGTTTCAGTCGAGACCCACGTGAGGCGACCAACCGTTTCATGTCGTTTGCGGTGCCCTATGGGTCTGTTGCAAACCCGGAGCAGATGGAACGCGGCCTTCGTATGGCGATTAGTGAAGTTGTGCGCATTCCGCCCAAGTCAGTGGACCCTTCCATTAAGAACTATCACTGGCTGGACCTTGTGCGAGGTCTGTATGATGCCTTCGATAAGGGAGCAGAAACAGCATTGGTCATAGACTCAAACGACAATGTCGCTGAGGGGCCAGGGTTCAATGTGTTCGCTGTCAAAGATGGTGTGCTGCATACGCCCGAGTTCGGCGTGCTGCCTGGCATAACCCGGCGGACCGTGTTTGATCTATGCGAACAGTTGAACATTGAGGTCTTAGTCGGAGACGTAACGCCGACCTTTCTGAAGGCGGCAGATGAGGTTTTTATCACCTCTACTGCAGGCGGTATCATGCCGGTTAGCTCGGTTGATGGTGTTGTCTTCGGCACCGGCAATCCCGGACCACTGACCCTGAAAATCAAATCTCTTTACTGGGACATGCACCGCCATCCAGCCTGGTCGACCCCGATAAACTATCCGGCAGGCGCATCTTCATAAGCCTTAACAGAAGTGCGCCCCATACTGGATAGACGGTCTTTGAGGACCGGTTTCTGGCCTGAAAGGGAGAAACACTGTGTCAAAAAATGACCTGAGCACCCTATCGTCGCCCCGCTTCGAACTGGAGCCGGTCTTCACCGTCAGGGTCGAGCTTGGCCCCGAAGATGACGATAGAGTCCGATTGGCGCTGTCAGAAAATATTGGCCTGAACTACGGAAACTACGACCACGTGTCATTCGAAACAGCTGTGGGGACGCAGTTTTTCCGAGGCCATCAGGGAACAGCCAACGGTGCGATGGAGCGCGCGACCACACGACCTGTCCGCTCATTGACGTTCTCTATTCCCAGAAACGAAGAGACGTTGAAGAGCACGCTGGACATCATCCATCGGCTCCATTCCTACGAAGAACCGGTGGTCTACGTGGACGAAGCCTATGCCACCCGTGCCTGCGTCAGCGGTCGAGACACCAACCCAAACAAATGGTGGCGCAGCGGCGATTCACTGCATGAATGATAGTAGCTTTTCCTAACCTTTTCGGACTTGCCTGGGTCATTAAGGCGTTCATGTTTTTCCCGGCAACCTATCAGCTTATTCTTGCTGCGCTGAAAACGTCAGCGATGAAACAGGCGTTCCAGCACGGCCTAGGTCTTTGCCAGAGTGAATTTCAAGGATTGCCCATAGCGCCAGTGCGGCCTTCGGGGGCCATCGTACCCAAGCTTCAAAAGCTCACGCGCGACGTACTGGTTGAGTATCCCGTGCCCGATCAACGCAACGCTGCCATGCTCCCTTGCCAGATCATCCAATCGGCGGGCCGCTTTTGTAACACGCGACCGGAAAAGTCGTTGGCTTTCACAGTTTCGATCCGTTCCGAGCAACCAGTATAGGCGCGCTACAACAAACCAATGTGATGGGCGTAGCTTTAGGGGCAGCTTGAGTAAATCCGGCAGTTCGGCCTCCCTAAACAGCTGATCTGTTAGGTCAACGCGGCCAAATAACTGGTCGGCTGTGTCAATGCTGCGTCGAAGCGTGCTTGTAACGATGAGGTTTGGGAAAGGTTCCGCCTCTTTGGAAAACCCCCCTTCTATCGGTGCCGAATTGTACGCCCGAACGGCCTCCGCAATCTGATGTGGTCCGATAGTATTCATCTCAGCCTGCTGCACACGACCATGCCGGTAGATAAGGATTTGTCTGTTTTGCATCGCGTTCATCACCTTGGCCTTCTCATGACGCAGACACTGCGACTGTTTTTGGTGGCATCAGATCGGATGGTTGAGGAAAGATTGTTATTGTGGTACCATGGTATCCAACCTATTTCAATTAGGAGATGTCGGTGCCTGACCCAAAGAAGAAAGTTGAACGCGTGCAAACCGGCGTTCGTATCGAAAAGCGGGTACTCAAAGTCCTCAAGGCTGTGGCTGCACAACATGAAATGGGCCTTGGCGAACTCATTGAGGGTATTGTCCTACACAGCTTCGAAGGCCGCTCCTTGTTCGGACCTGAGTGCCAACCATTCATTGAGCGTTTGCGAGACGCATACGAATTGGACCTCACCGCCGCTGACAGCCAAAGGCTTGTCGAGTGACGTGTGCGAAGACACTTGTTCCGGCACAAACAAGGCTTTGCCGTGCATTCGTCTATGACCGATTTGGTCCGCCGCAGGATGTGCTGCGGCAAGTCGATAGGCCGCTCCCAGACCAGAAGGCAGGATATGTTCGGGTGGAAATGGCATTGGCACCGATAAATCCATCCGATCTTATTCCCATCACGGGGGCATATGCGCATCGGATCTCGTTACCAGCAGTCGCAGGATATGAAGGTGTGGGCCACGTAGTTGCTGTCTCACAAGGCCATGAACAACTGATGGGAAAACGCGTTTTGCCGCTGCGCGCAGGGGGTACGTGGCAGGCGTTCGTTGATTGCGCCGTAATCAACGCGATCGAAGTGCCTGGTACGGTCCCGGATGTGATTGCCGCACGCGCCTACATCAACCCGCTAACAGCCCATACCATGCTCAACCTCTGGCCTGTGCATGGAAAAACGGTTCTCTTTTCGGGTGCGGGATCAACCTGTGCTGATCTGCTGGGGCAATGGGCGCTAAAGCAAGGCGCGCGCCGCGTTGTCGGTTTGTATCGTTCGGAGGTGCGGCGGAAGCGTCTCACGGACCTCGGGATAGACCCCATGCCACAAACCGACATTGCAAACATTCTGGCGGTCGCACGTCAGTCGGATCTGGTTTTCGACTCGGTTGGCGGGCCGCTCGGGTCATCCATATTGAGTGCACTTCCGTCAGGATCGATATTTGTGGGTTATGGCCTGCTATCGGGGCAACCAGTTGTTGTGCCAAGAACGTATCGGGCTCAAGTCCAACGCTTTCACTTGCGAGATCACCTGCCATCGCTTGCGTCCAAATGCTTTGCCAATCTCTTTGGAGACCTCTGGCCCGACATTGAAAAAGCCGACTGGCCGCCAGTCAGGGTGTTCGATGCAGATCATTGGCAGGACGCCATACATGCAGCGGAGGTACCGGGTGCGCCAAAATCCATCTTGAGGTTCCCAGGACGAGGGACCTGAGCCAAATCCACTGTCCAGAAGGAGTTGTGTCGACATGGAGAATTATGCCGGAAGGTGTCATTGCGGTAGCGTGTCCTGGAGCTTTGCACCTTCGGTGCAGGCTGTTCTGAAGTGCCATTGCAACAACTGCCGGAAACTTCAGGGGTCAGATTACAGCACTTGGGTTGTTGTCCCATCAGATCAGTTTTCGTTGACCAGCGGACATGAGCAGGTTTCCAGATACACCACCGGAGTATCCAGCCGAAGCTTTTGCTCGCAATGCGGGACGACCGTCTTTCTTAACAATGGTAAGCACTTCCCAGAAGCAACAATTGTTCCTTTGGGTCTCATCGAAAACTTCGACGACGCCCTTGCACCGCAAGCACACGTATATTCCAGCGACAAAGCAGGATGGGTGGTAATCCCAGAAAGTGAAGCGATCTTGAGCTGATTTTCAAGCCTACGGTTCTAGTCATCCTGATGAGTCGTCTTCATCAATAGTCAAAAAAGGTATGTCCAGCATGGTTGAGTACAGGAGCGGCGCGGTGCCGCAAATGTCAGAAGTAGTTTCTTTGTATGCTGCCAATGAATGGAGCTCAGCCTTGACCAATTGTGAACGCCACATGAATGTCTGCGTTGCAACAGATATACAAACTAAATTCTTTGGAAGGGACTTATGATGCTTGATTGGCAAACAATCTGGGTATTCACCATTGCCTGCATAGCGTTATGTGCCACGCCAGGACCTGACATGATCGTGGTAGCAGCACGAAGCGCTGCACAAGGCCGAACGGCGGGGCTTATGACACATCTCGGTGTCGCTACCGGATCAGCGTTTCATGCCCTGCTGTTGGCACTTGGTTTGTCCCAGTTGTTCTTGGCCGTTCCATACGCCTATGACTTAGTTAGGTATCTCGGCGCGGGGTATTTGCTCTTCCTTGCATGGCAAGCTTTTACCGCTCGAAGCAGCTTTTCTACTCAGTCTTCCCAACTGCCTCGCCGCCCTTTGTTTATTATTTTCAAGCAAGGGTTTCTTTCGAACCTTTTGAACCCAAAGGTTGCCCTATTTTATCTTGCTTTGTTCCCGCAGTTTCTGGACCCTTCCAGTGGGTCGGTGGCGGGTCAAATACTTCTGCTAGCAATCATACTTCAGATCGTGGGATTGATTATTCATGGAATTGTAATCTGGCTCGCGAGCGGAATGCGCCACTTTATGGCTAACGGGAGGACCTTCGTGAAATGGTCTAGGATTTTTCTCGGAACAGTTTTCGGCACTCTTGCCGCCCGGCTTGTTTTTGATGGCCAAAAATAGACCCAGACACAACAAAAGCGGGCTGTTGGCAATGTTGAGGAAAGCCGTAATTGATTTGTCGCCAGGAAACATGTCACCGATGACGGACAGGGAATGGGAAAGAATCATCGGATGAAAATGTTTCAGGTGGATGCTTTCGCTGACCGTGTTTTCGCTGGGAACCCTGCGGCCGTTCTTGTGCTCGATGAGTGGATGGAAGATGCACTTATGCTGTCCATCGCCCAGGAGAACAACCTCGCAGAAACGGCTTTTGTAGTCCCGCGAGAAGGTGGTGGCTGGCGTCTGCGTTGGTTCGCTCCGGCGCATGAAGTCGACTTTTGTGGCCACGCAACCATCGCAACGGCGCATGTCCTCGCAACCGAGTATCACGTTGATGGTGAGATGATCTTCGACACTCGCGTAGGTGAATTGCGAGTTTTGAGAGAGGGAAATGCCTACCAGCTAGATATTCCGCGCCTCGATCCACAGCCGCTGTCCAAGCTTCCATTAGAACTCGATGGTGTATTCGCCGACCCGCCAATTTTCTTGTTCCGCAATTTCGAGAACATATTTGCGGACCTCGGCTGCGAAGCGGCGGTCCGCAAATTCATTCCCGACCTTACCCGGATCGCTCGCCTGGGTCCGGTAGGGTTAGTTGTTACGGGGCAAGGAAACGGCAATTCAGGGGCTGCGTTCGTTTCACGCTACTTTGCCCCGGGCGCAGGTATTCCTGAAGATCCGGTCACAGGCTCTATCCATGCAACCTTAGTTCCCTACTGGTCAGAACTTCTCGGGGACAGGCGCCACCGGGCCTACCAAGCGTCCGGACGCGGTGGTTGGCTGGATTGTGAACTGACAGCAGACCGAGTGTTTCTCCGGGGCGGTGCCATCACTTTCATGGAAGCAGATGTCATCTTAGCTTTTTGAAGTTGACCGACGCTACGGAAACACATCCAACCAATCGGTCATTAGAGCGAAGTATGGTTTGTAGATCGACCAACTTATGTATCCATCACTCACTATGCCCGTAGGCGAATGCTATTGATTGAGCCGCCTATCGACTTTGTCCCCGCCGCGATGAAAACAAAGCCGATTGCACGTGTGATCAGCTTGCTATGGCGCGAGAAAACGCGTCGAGTAACAGGCAACCCGGTCCAGAAGATGACCCCAACTGTCGCTACACAAAACCCCAAAAAAGCAGAGAAAACCAACGGAACGGCTTTCTGGAAAGTCATCGCGTCTTCAAATCGCGCAAACACAGCAGTAAACATCGCGAGCGCAAAGGGGTAGGCCTTTGGGTTCGTAAAGCCGAAAACCAGCCCTGATCGCCATGGTATTTGAACGACAGCCTCAGTCTTTGACCCATCGTTCTTGAGCGCCTTCCATCCAAGCCAGACGAGGTAAGCACCACAGATAATGCCCAAAATATCAAAGAGCATGGGTCCCATTTGCGAAATGCCAATGATGGCTGAGATTGCAAGGATCGTCCAAGCCAAATCACCAAGCAGGTGGCACCCAAGAAATACAGCACAGGCTGAGCGTCCTCGTCCAGCAGAAAGGCTGAGGGCAGCCAACGTGGCAGGACCAGGAATAAACACATACAACAGTCCGGCAATAAATGTGGTTGCTAGGAGTTCTGGCATCGTTTGGATTACCCCGATGGTGTCACACTAAATTGAAGTTTCGCCGCGACGCAGAATTCTGTCAATGTGCGTTCGACAAGAAGCGTAATCGAAAAACTGCTGGAACAAGGCATGGCTGGACAAAACAGCGATTTGTAGCGCTCACGCGGTGGCCGACTTTTTCTTCGACGAGTCTTTAAGCCTTCGAACAAAAACTACAGGTCAGACGTCGCGCCGGTCTGCGCTCAAGAGTACGCGGACCAGCGCCGGTTGCGCACGCACACCGGTCTTGTCGTAGATGCGTTGCAAATGCGTTTTAGCTATATTGGCACTTACACCCATTGCATCTGCGGCGGCTGTGAGGTCACGACCAGCGACAAGGTGACGTGCAAGTTTTTGTTGCGCGTCGGACAGTTGGTAGACTTCGCAAGCGGTGTTGAGTTGTGCTTCAAGCCGCTCTCGGTCATCGAAGGTAATCAAAAGCTTGCCGTCGCGCAGGAGAACCCAACAGATCTGGGCTGTTCCGGCATCATCCTGTCCCAGCGGGACGGAACGAATTACCGCTTCTTCCCCAACACAAGGCGTGTGACGGGTCCGGATTTTGGCAACCCAGTTGATGGCCTGTTGAAGGTGCGCCAGAGCCTCTTCGCCGCGTGCCCAGACTGTGTTTGCTCTCAAGTAGAGCATCGGATGTTCGGGCAGCCATTGTTGTGCCGCCGCATTCATCTCAATGACGCGACCTTTACTATCAACTTCGATCATTGGGCTTTGCGTTGATGTCGTGCGCATTTGTGTGGTGACGAGGCAAGTAATCTTCCAAGTACCATCCACTTTGCGCAGGATTTTCAGTTCGTGGTACTGGCCTGGAATGTCCTTTGGTATACTCGGCGCATCGCCAATCTGGTCATAGCTGACCCAAGCCATGTCGATCCCAATGTCGATGTTGTAGTTTTCTCGATGAAACTTTCGCGGCGACTGCCAGCTTGGGCCTTGGGTCAGAATACCTTTCATCTGTTTCCTGACTTTGTGGCCCTTTGCAATTGTCACACCACTGCCAACGTGCGTTTGAATTCGCTGTATATCGTCCCCCTCCAACCAGCAGCTTTGCCAAGCGTCATAGTCATGCTGTAGGTAGGCGTCCGTTTCTGCTTCGACGACCGCTAGAATGGCCGCATGATCGTCGTCGTATTGTGTCATTGGGATGTCGACTTCCATTGTTTAAGTAATCTTTTCAGCTGAATCTTGGGCAAGACAGTATGAAGGAGTGTAAGTCCCATTGACGCCAACTCAACAAGCTTCGCGACGCGCTGACTTGCCGCCAAATCTTTGTAGAATTGGTCTTCGTCTGCGCAATCGGCTCCTTTAGACTTCGACTGAGAGGCCAAAACGATCCCAATGGCTTGTAAGTCCATGTCTGCATCCTTTTCGACGGACAATGATGACTTGTGTCTAGGGCAAGTGCAGAGATTGGGTTGTCATACAAGCGTATGACATAGTGACTTTATCGGGACCAAACCATCGATAGGATCACATTGCGGCGTTCGGTAATGCAGGTTCCAAACCGATATTCATTAGGGAGAAATAATAAAGCAACTTTTGAGATTACTTCAAATTGGGGCAAAAACTGCCATTCGTGTAAGACGCTGCATCGGTCAACTGGGGCTCACAATCAGAATTCGCCGCGTGGAAGGCCAATGGTCGCTTAAGATACGATCCTACCCCCACCGGAGCCAACCCTTAGCGTGATGCCGCCGGTTTTATTGCGCTTACCTTTGCGAAGAACGCAAAAACCTGGCTCATTACGTCTCCGCCGATCTGTGGAATTTCGGTTAGCACGTCGTGCTTGGCATTGCGGATCATCGAAAACTCTCCGTTTGGCCATTTTGCCATACGAGCTTTGATCGAGTCGTTATCGACTAAACGATCCAGCTCGCCACAGAATGTGATACAGGGTGTTAAGGGGGAAGCGATTGACGAAAGAGCGCGGCACTCGGCTAGGGCCTCATAAAGCCAAGCCATTGTCGGTCCACCGATCTGAAGCTCTGGCGCTTTCTCTGCCTGTTTTACCCAATAGTCGTACATATCGGCGTTGTGCGTGAGGTTGTTGTCTTCAAAGTCCGTCTCAAGCACGTAGATATCGCCGCTTTCACCGGGAACGTATCGGTGCCCCTGGCCTAGGGCTTTCGCGGCCCAAGATAGCGGCCATGCAGCAACCCTTTGTGCTGCCGACATTTTGATACCCCACATTGGGGAAATAAATGCCGCCGCAGCCACCGGCAAACCGTCAAGCATGGCGCGAAAGCCGATACAGGCCCCCATAGAAACACCAACAAGATAATAGGGTTTGGGCATATCCAGCTCTTCAACAACTTCCATCATTGCAGCAACATCTTTCTGGTAGTCAGAAAAGAACTGGATGTGACCTGCATTCGGATCCGAAGCCATGCGGTCAGATAAGCCTTGGCTCCGCCAGTCGATCACTGCTGTCGAAAACCCTTCGTCGACAAAGCTCTGAGCGACCCTGCCGTATCGTTCGATGTAACCAAACCTGCCGAGCATAAGCAGGATTGTTCCCTTTGCCTCGCTCTGCGTGTGGTAGGCTCCAACCCGGACGCGCACGTCGTCTTGGGTCTGCTTCCAATAAGCGCCCGCTGATGATGGGCCCTCTGCTATCTCTTCATAGAATTTCGCGTCTTCCATCACCCACCTAGAATGTTCGTAACTTTGGACCGGCAAGCACATAAACAGTGGCGAGCGCACTCGCCGCCAGCATTACAGAGAACCCATCAATGCGACCAACCAGCACGAGATTGACCGACAAAAGGATGATCAACAGGAACATGCTGGTGATGGCACGTTTGTCTCGCGTGAAAGGGTAGTCGCTGTCATACAGCGCCAATCTGTCGAAGATACTGCGCATTTTCATGACGCAGACAATGAAAATCATGACCGTTACCATCATCATCATGAAGGTGGTGAAGTGGCTGATGGAATTGTTATCTAACCAGCCGTTCGGAGGGACGCTTGCACCAAATGCGGTCGCGGCGTCAACGCGCAGCCAAGTGACGAAATCTTCACTGTCTGATTGGAGGTACGTGATCTGCAACTTGACCAACGTGGCCAGCCAAAGCGCGAAGACAACAACACGGAAAACTGCCCAGACGATCTTTTGCCCCTCCTTGCGAAGCTGAGCGCGATCGACGGCAGAACCCTCAAGCTCTGAGGTCGTGCAGATGTCTTCATAATCGAGCGTGACAATGATCGCAAATAGCAATCCGAACATGAAAATCGAGATGTAAGACGCCGTATACATATAGCCGACGGCAGAAAGCACCATGGCCTGCGGGACGGAGATAACCTCTGGCCGAACCAGGGCCACGAGGTATCGGTCGATTTGCACGCCACTGTTATCGCCTGACAGATAGATGGGTAGGTAGATACCAGCCCACTGAAAACCAAAGACGAACAAGATGGAAAACAGCGCGATTGCCCAGAACGAAAAGGAAAAATCGTTGACCTTAGCGTACCATGCGGCGTTGCTCTTCGTGTTGATGGACATAACGCGATCAGAGACACACTTTGCCCGTCCCGCGCGCCGCCAATAGGTGTTCATGTTGCTGACGAAGAAAATAAACGCCGGGAGTGCTAAGAGCGGCAGGAATGTAAGGGTAGGGGCCCAAATGAACCCGACTTGCTTGTTCAGACCTTCTTGCGGACTGTAGGTGACGCTCAGCGTTCCCAACACGTAATTCATCAAACCAAGGCCGCAAAACACCAGCAAATATCCGAATTGCAGGTTGAGAGACGTCGCGCCGCTTAGCATCCGTTCGCATTTTTCAGCGAGTGATTTGGCTGGCGGCAACGCCTGGTCATTATAACCGCTAAACTTAGCGGCGGCGGCGGGAGGTTCAACCTGCAGAACTGTAGGCTTCAATCTTACTTCCACACCATTTGCGCTATCAGGCAGACAGTTTTGCCTGCGCTTCTTCTCACGCCTTTCTTTCGCTAGTCTCTCTTTCGCGGCTTTTAATTCTGCTTGCCATTGGCTCGCTGCTTCAGGATCACCGCAACCAAATACCCGAGCAAGCCAGCGGATATTTGCGTCACTGATTCCATTATCGTTGTCCTGAAACCAAACCTGAACGGACCGCAATTCGACGCCTTCGCGATTGCCATCAATCGCGGAAATTGCTTCTGCCAATGACTCAGGCGTCCACGGTCCGTCAGCATAGCCCTCGCTATCCACTGGGCGTCCAACGCCTGCTGCCGCTAAACGAGCAAAAAGTTGCTTAAAGTTCTCGTCCGTTTTCTGCGGCGCGGCAAAAAATCTACCATTTCTAATCAATCACTTGCGCGCCTTTTTCGCGTTCTTTTGCGCCCCTTCGCGTACTTTATCGTGCATTGCAACGCTTTGTAAGCACAACTGAGGCGCGAAGCGGTTCACTGCCGAGACGCGTCGTTCTACTACGGCGATGTTGTTGGTGGGGCCTACAACTCGGGGGGCCAAGTTTATGGCTAAGGACTTTCAGGAAATCACAAGGTACGTCGGATCGACCGTTGTTCTCGGTGTTCCTAACCGCGTTCGGAAATCGCGGCCCGCGGGCAAAGAACACAAGAGGCTTCATGCTCGTGCCGTAAAGCGCATTCTGGATCGCCAGACGGGCGAACTGGTTGGTTGGCTATACGAATGGAACACGGGTGAGCTTGTGCCGCGTTGGAAAGCCAAGGCGCAGACGGATATCGTTTACGATTGACTTTCTGTGAAATTCAGTCAAATTTTAGGTATGTAATGCTGACTTATTTAACATAATAAACCTTACGCGATTTTAGCGTGACGCCATTTTTTATCATAAAATCAGATACTTACGTTACCACCCTGAACGCCGAGAGTCAGTCTTATGTAAATTTAAGCACTTCTTGTAACGAGGTCATTCTGATATCCGAGTTTTTTACTTGGTTTTATCCGCAAGCCGATGTATTCAGAAAATATAGCTTATAGGAGAGCACGCTATGAACACTCGTTTCATCAGCGGCTTTGCCCTTACGCTTGCAGCCACCGTGACGTTCCTCACGCCAGCAACATCCGCACAGGCCGAAGCCCTTACACTAACCGACATTGCCG
>JBCBOD010000083.1:0-17605 GCA_039821425.1 Pseudomonadota bacterium | reverse complement strand
GGCGCACCGATGTTGGCTTCCACCTTGAACTCGCGCTTCATGCGGTCGACGAGGATGTCGAGGTGCAATTCGCCCATGCCCTTCATGATGGTCTGACCGCTTTCGAGGTCAGTTTCCACGCGGAAGGATGGATCTTCTGCCGCCAGACGCTGCAGTGCGATGCCCATCTTTTCCTGGTCACCCTTGGTCTTGGGCTCCACCGCGATTTCGATCACCGGATCAGGGAAGGTCATCGTTTCGAGCACCACCGGATCCTGCTGATCGCAGAGCGTGTCACCTGTTGTGGTGTCCTTCAGACCACCGAGCGCGATGATGTCGCCGGCAAATGCCTCTTCGATCTCTTCGCGGTTGTTGGAGTGCATCATCATCATGCGGCCCACACGCTCTTTCTTCCCCTTGGTGGAGTTGAGCATGGTGTCGCCCTTGCGCAGCACACCGGAGTAGATACGTGTGAAGGTCAGGGACCCCACGAACGGGTCGTTCATGATTTTGAACGCAAGGCCAGAGAACGCCATGTCGTCATCTGCACGGCGGGCGATGTTACGGGTCTCTTCCTCGTCGCCGGGCTTGAAGCCCATGTAGTCAACCACGTCGAGCGGGCTCGGCAGATAGTCGATCACGGCGTTCAGAAGCGGCTGGACACCTTTGTTCTTGAAGGCAGAGCCACCCAGAACCGGCACGAATGACAGCGACAGTGTGCCCTTGCGCAAGAGGGCGCGCAGGGTTGGCACGTCAGGCTCGTTGCCTTCGAGGTATTCCATCATCGCGTCGTCGTCCATTTCGACGGCGGCTTCGATCATCTTGTTGCGCCACTCGTCAGCCATGTCCTTGAGGCTGTCACGCACAGGGGCCTTGATCCAGGATGCGCCCAGGTCTTCGCCCTGCCAAAGCCACTCTTCCATGGTGACGAGGTCGATCAGGCCTTCCAGCTCGCTTTCAGCACCGATCGGAATACCAACCGGCACAGGCTTTGCACCGGTGCGGTCTTCGATCATCTTGACGCAGTTGAAGAAGTCAGCGCCGATCTTGTCCATCTTGTTGACGAAGACCATGCGCGGCACCTTGTAGCGGTCAGCCTGACGCCAGACGGTTTCTGTCTGCGGCTCAACACCAGCGTTGGCGTCAAGCACGGCAACAGCACCATCGAGCACGGCGAGCGAACGCTCAACCTCAATCGTGAAGTCCACGTGGCCGGGGGTGTCGATGATGTTCATCCGGTGCTTGGGCGTGTCGGCGGTTTCGCCGTCCTCGGTCCGCTCCCAGAAGGTGGTTGTCGCAGCAGAGGTGATCGTGATCCCGCGTTCCTGCTCCTGTTCCATCCAGTCCATGGTGGCCGCACCGTCGTGCACCTCACCAATGTTGTGGGACTTGCCAGTGTAGTACAGGATCCGCTCCGAGCAGGTGGTTTTCCCTGCGTCGATGTGGGCCATGATACCGAAGTTGCGGTACAGTTCGAGTGGATACTCGCGTGCCATTTGGATGTTTCCCTTTTACCAGCGGTAGTGGCTGAACGCTTTGTTGGCGTCGGCCATTTTGTGGGTGTCTTCGCGTTTCTTGACGGCTGTGCCACGGCCATTAACCGCATCCATCAGCTCACCAGCCAGACGCTCTTCCATGGTGTTCTCGTTGCGCTTTTTCGCAGCGGCGATCAGCCAGCGGATGGCCAGTGCCTCGCGGCGTTCTGGGCGAACCTCGACAGGCACCTGGTAGGTGGCACCACCCACACGGCGCGAGCGGACTTCGACGGCTGGCTTGATGTTGTCGAGGCTTTCGTGGAAGACCTCAACCGGGCTTTTCTTCAGCTTGTCTTCAACACGGTCAAAGGCGTTGTAGACGATCTTTTCGGCGACGGATTTCTTACCGTCGATCATCAGGTTGTTCATGAACTTGGTCAGAACGATATCGCCAAACTTTGCGTCTGGCAGAACTTCGCGTTTTTCAGCGGCGTGACGACGTGACATCGTGGAACCTCTCTTCTTTTTTCTCTACGCAGTCCCGGACCTGATCCGGGACCTCTTGGGCGGGTGACGTTGAGGTCCCGGATCGCGTCCGGGACTGCGTCAGGAGTTACTTCGGACGCTTTGCGCCGTACTTCGAACGACGCTGCTTACGATCCTTGACACCTTGGGTATCCAGCACACCGCGCAGGATGTGGTAGCGCACACCGGGAAGGTCTTTCACACGGCCGCCGCGGATCAGAACAACAGAGTGTTCCTGCAGGTTGTGGCTTTCACCGGGGATGTAGCTGATGACCTCGTAACCGTTGGTCAGGCGGACCTTGGCAACCTTCCGCATGGCGGAGTTCGGCTTCTTCGGTGTCGTGGTGTAAACGCGGGTGCAGACACCGCGCTTCTGTGGGCATCCCTCCATATGGAGCGACTTGGAGCGTGTAACTTTTCGCTGGCGCGGCTTGCGGATCAGCTGCTGAATCGTTGGCATCGTTTGATGTTCCCATCTATTCACGTGGTGCGTCCGGCAAACGCGGGGTTTCAAAACTCGCTTCCCCTCGGAAAGCACAAAAATTCCGCAGTCGAACCCTTACCGGAGGTTCGGTGCGGTGCGCTCCAGAGGAACAGGACGACAAAATTGCCCGGTTCTTGGCCACGACGGATCTGATTACGGGTTTGCAGGGTCACCCCTCGCCCGGATGTGCGGCGTATAGGAGGGTTCGGCGAGGCTGTCAACAGCCGCACCGGCACTGTCTCAACGCTCGCGGTTTGCGTCACATTTCCCCCGATAACAAAGGCCGTTATCGCATAGCAGCGTCCCTTTATTGCTTAGCATCGCGCGCAAGCCTCATCTGGCGATCAAAGGCATTTTGCCATCCCTGACCCGATAGAGGAGAGGCCCATGACCCGCCCGATCATCTTCGCCCTGCCAGCCCTGTCACTGCTGGCTGCTTGTGTGACACCAAACGAGCCGACAGTCAGCGCCAGCGACGTCGACCGCGCCTTTGCGGAAGCGCAGGCGATCAGCACCCGCCCCCTGACGGACCCGATTGATCTGCCCTTTGGTGGCGTGACCTATCAGGGTCACCTTGGCGCCGATGTCAGCGGTGATGCCAATGGCAGTATCTTGGGCGACATGACGATGTCTGTCGATTTCCTCGACAATGAGGTTGGCGGCCGGATCACGAACATCAACCTCATTGACCCTGACGGAACACCCAACCAGCGCTTCGACGGCACGCTGAAAATTGACGGGGTCGAAACACGTGGCCAACTGGATGCTTTTGCCAGTGGCACGATCACGGGTGTCGACAACGACAACATGGAGGTCGACAGCCAGATGCTGCTGACGCTCGATGGTGATGTCTATGACAACTTAGGACGTGGTGACGCGGTCTTTGGGTCCGCCGAGGGCCAGGCACGCGGCGAGTTCAACATGGACGTCGATGGTGTGTTCTTCGGCACGGCCAACTAGGGCTACCTGATCCGGTCCGGGATCACCCTCTTTTTGACCTGCAACTGCGTTTCTCGGTAGAGGTTGAAAAGCCCTGTCGCCACGACGATACCGCTGCCGAGAAGCGCGAGCGCGTTGGGCCATTCGTCGAAGACCAGAACGCCAAGGATCAGCGCGACAAGCAGGGCAGTGTAGCGAAACGGCGCGACGAACCCAATCTCGCTGAACCGCATTGCGCTGACCGACGCGATGTACCCCATGATCAGGAATACTGTCGCGCCACCAAGTTGCGCCGCCGTCATCGCCGTGAACGGCACCCATGTGACGAAGAGCGATCCAACCGCGCCCAAATAGGTCACACCAATCGCGGCGACCAAGGCGACAAAGACCGACGGCACATCGCGTGACATCCGCCGGACTGCAATATCGCGCAGGGTTATGCAGGCCACTGCGCCAACGGCATAGAGGCTGTAGATGCTGAAATCCTCTCCACCCGGCTGAATGATCAGCACAACGCCGACAAAGCCGACAAAGATCGCCGTCAGGCGGCGCCAGCCCAATGCCTCTCGCAGAACCAGGGCTGCGGCAAGGCTCACCGACAGTGGTAACACCTGCAAGATCGCGCTGACATTGGCGATGGGCATGTTGAAAAGGGCCGTGAGGAAGAAGAAAGTTCCGCCCAGCTCCCCAAAGCTGCGCAGCACTAAGAGCCCCCAGTCTCGGCGCGGCAGATCAAAGCGCAACTGGCCAAGAACACGGCACAGTAGGATGAGAAAAATCACTGCCGCCATGCCCCGAAACAGGATGGCCTGAAACAGCGGCACTTCACCGGCCAGCGATTTCATGAAGGCGTCGTTCGCCGTATAGGCGCACATCGCACCCATCATCAAAAGCGCGCCGCGCATGTTGTCGGAAAGCACAGACATAAGGCGCGTCTATCAGCGCGCCCTGCCCCCCGCCAGCGCGATGATCAGCGGATCACATGCACCGCGCAGTGGGCATGACGCACAACTTTGGCGGCGGTCGACCCCAGCAGATAGTCCTGTACGCCGGGCTGGTGTCCCGCGATGACAATGAGATCCACATTATTGTTCTTCGCATGATCCAAGATCGTGCGCGATGGCGCGCCTTCCAACACAAGTGAGGCCGCGCCGGGCGTTTCCGCGGCAAGCGCAAGAAGCGCCTGAATGATCTCCGCCTTGGTGTTTTCCAGATGGCCCGCAGGCAGATATTCCGTCGCGTAGCGCGGCAAATGTTCCATCACATGCATGCAGGTGATCTTAGCGTCTTGGCCACCCAGCTTTTGCGCGACAGCCATCGCCGCCTTGGCATTGCGATCCGCCTCGAATGAAACGGGCACGAGGATGTTCTTGTACATGGTGTATTCCCTCCTTGCTGCCCATAAGGGTGGCACAATCAGGAAGCGCTGACTTTGATCTATGTCAGTCAAGACCCTGACTGAATCTCCAGCCCAGGCCTACGCTTGGTCCGCCTCACGCGCGATGAGCGCCGCCTCTATACGGGCTCTGATCTCCGGCGTTGCGCCACGCAAGACATGCCTGAGACGGAACCGCGAATAGGGCCGTATGCGTTGTTCGATCCGGTCAATGATGCGAGCCGCTGGCAAGACCGGATGCGCGATCAGAGGCCCGTCACCCATACCTGCGAAGCTTTCTCTAAGGAAAGGTGGGTTAGTGGAAAATGGTCCAGAAGAAAACAGTGCGGGCAAACAGACTGACAGATCACCAAACGCAAGACCGTTCTCGATTATCGTATTCGCGAAGATACCCTCATCATTGACCCTAAGATGAGGATGTTCTTGCACGCGGCCGCGGAGTTTCATCATCTCTACGACAACCCGGCGGTTCATGATTGTGAGAGGAAAGAGACAACCGCCCAAGTTTGACAAGTCCAGCTGTGCAAGGTCTGTGGAGTATTTGGGCGGCCTGTCTTTCACCTGCAAACCGAACGCGGCGCCACAAAGCTCGGTGCTTTTGGCGAAATCCGCGAGCTCCGTCGCGCCGGCGTCATTGATGAACACGTCATCTTCAATCATCAAAAAGCGGGTCGCATGTGGACATGCCTGCATTGCGGCGTAGAGACTGAAATCACCGCAGAACCATCCCCAATTGCGTGGAATGGAGGCAAAACCGAACCCTTTGATCACTTGAGGCGTCAGCGAAATCTTTGGAAAGCGCCCTGCATCAACATGACCGCGACTTTCGTCTGCCACTAGCGACGGCTTAACACCGAACGCCTTTTCCATCGTTTCCGCCAGCGCCATGAGACTGTCGTCGGACGTATTCGTTCTGATCAGAACCGCCAACTTCGATGGCAAATCGGGAACAGGCAAAGGCTGGGTCTCGCGTCGGTGTATAGGACTGCGCATCGCTAAAGCAGTCTAACTTTGAAATCAAAAGGCCCGACCAGTGCGGCCGGGCCTTTATAATGCATTTTGTCGAGACGTTTGGTTTAGTTCTCGCTTTCTGGCGTCTCAACCACCAGATCGTCAAAGACATCCGCCTCGCTCGCATCCGCCATCTCCATCGGCGCGGCCAGACGCGCGGCCTCTTCGGCCTCTTCGCGGCGTGCCTCGATGACCACGTTGTCACGCTCTTGCGCGACGCGGCGCACGGCTTGCGTGGCGCCACCTGTCCCGGCCGGGATCAGGCGACCGACGATCACGTTCTCTTTCAGGCCGATCAGCTTGTCACGCTTGCCCTGCACCGAAGCCTCGGTCAGCACGCGCGTGGTTTCCTGGAACGACGCGGCAGAGATGAACGACCGGGTCTGAAGCGAGGCCTTGGTGATCCCCAAGAGGATCGGCTCACCCGTGGCCGGACGGTCACCGCGGGCAATTGCCTTGGCGTTGGCCTCGTCAAACTCGGCCTTGTCCACGTTCTCACCCTTCAGAAGCACGGTGTCGCCACTGTCGTGGATCTCCCACTTCTGCAGCATCTGGCGCACGATGACCTCGATGTGCTTGTCGTTGATCTTCACGCCTTGCAGGCGATAGACGTCCTGCACCTCGTCGATCATGTAGTCCGCAAGGGCCTCGACCCCCATTACCGCAAGGATATCGTGCGGGGCCGGGTTGCCGTCCATGATGTAATCACCCTTCTGGACAAAATCCCCCTCTGCGACGGGGATGTGCTTGCCCTTGGGCACCATGTATTCGACCTTCACATCCGGATCATCCGAAGACTCAATCGCGATACGGCGCTTGTTCTTGTAGTCCTTGCCAAAGCGCACGTAGCCATCGATTTCGGCGATGATCGCGTGATCCTTTGGACGGCGGGCTTCGAAGAGTTCGGCCACACGTGGCAGACCACCGGTGATGTCCTTGGTCTTGGCACCTTCGCGCGGGATCCGCGCGACAACGTCACCGGCCTGAATGGCCTGACCATCTTCGACAGACAGAACGGCATCCACGGACATCGGATAGGCGACAGGGTTGCCGTCATCCTTGACCGCTGGTTCGCCATCTTCGCCGACGACAAGGATCTTCGGTGCCAGCTCATTACCCTTGGGTGCAGCGCGCCAGTCCGCCACAATGCGCTGGGTCATGCCCGTTGCATCATCGGTTTCCTCGCGCACGGCGATGCCGTTGACCAGATCGACGTATTTCGCAGTACCGGACTTCTCGGCAATGATCGGCAAGGTGTATGGGTCCCATTCAAAGAGCTTGTCGCCACGCAGGACGTCAGCGCCTTCCTTCACAAAGACCTTGGAGCCATAGCCGACCTTGTGGTTGGCGCGCTCTTCACCCTCTTCACCGACAATCGACAGCACCATGTTGCGGCCCATGACGACCATCTCTCCGGCAGCATTTTCAAGAAGCTGTGCATTCTCGAACTTGATCTTGCCGGGTTGAGAGGCCTCGAGGAACGACTGCTGGCCACCCTGGGCCACACCACCGATGTGGAAGGTCCGCATTGTCAGCTGTGTGCCGGGTTCACCGATGGACTGTGCCGCGATAATGCCCACAGCCTCGCCAATGTTGACCCGTGTGCCGCGTGCAAGGTCCCGGCCATAGCACATCGCACAGACGCCATCCTCGGACTCGCAGGTCAGCGGGCTGCGGATGCGCATCTTGCCGATGTTCGCAATGTCGAGCATGTCGGCCTTGCGTTCGTCGATCAGTTCACCCGCTTCGACGATCACCTCATCCGTGCCTGGCTTCAGCACATCCTCGGCCGCGACACGGCCCAGAACACGCTCTGCCAGTGAGGCCACGACCTCGCCATCGTTGACAGCCGGCTCTGCCGTGATCGCACGTTCGGTGCCGCAGTCCATTTCCCGCACGATGCAGTCCTGGGCCACGTCCACCAGACGCCGTGTCAGGTAGCCGGAGTTCGCGGTCTTCAACGCCGTATCGGACAGACCTTTCCGGGCGCCGTGGGTGGAGTTGAAGTACTCAAGAACGGTCAGGCCTTCCTTGAAGTTCGAGATGATCGGCGTTTCGATGATTTCACCGTTCGGCTTGGCCATCAGGCCGCGCATGCCGCCAAGCTGCTTCATCTGCGTAACCGAGCCACGGGCACCGGAGTGGGCCATCATGTAAACCGAGTTCGGCTCACCCTCTGCCCCGTCATCCGTTGTCGGCGTGGTCGAGATCGTGCCCATCATGGCATCGGTGACCTTGTCGTTGGCTTTCGACCAGGCATCGACGACCTTGTTGTACTTCTCACCTTGCGTGATCAGGCCGTCCATGTACTGCTGTTCGAAGTCCTTGACCTGTTCACGGGTCTCATCGACCAGTTCCCACTTGGTGTCAGGCACAACCATGTCGTCCTTGCCGAAGGAAATCCCGGCCTTGAAGGCTTCTTTGAAGCCCATGGTCATGATCTGGTCGCAGAAGATGACGGATTCTTTCTGGCCACAGTAACGGTAAACCGTGTCGATGACCTGCTGCACCTCTTTCTTGCGCAGAAGGCGGTTCACCAGATCAAACGGTGCCTTGGCGTTCAGCGGCAGAAGCGCACCAAGGCGCAGACGGCCCGGCGTGGTTTCAAACCGCGTCATCACCTCGTTGCCCTCATTGTCGATCTGCACCATGCGGGCGGTGACCTTGGCATGCAGATGCACCTCGCCTGCGGTCAGGGCGTGCTCCACTTCCTCGATATCCGAGAAGTGCATGCCCTCACCCTTCATGCCGTCGCGCATGATGGTGGTGTAGTAGAGGCCAAGGATCATGTCCTGCGATGGCACGATGATCGGGCTGCCGTTTGCGGGCGACAGCACGTTGTTCGTGGACATCATCAGCACGCGGGCTTCCAACTGCGCCTCGAGGCTCAGCGGGACGTGCACGGCCATCTGGTCACCGTCGAAGTCGGCATTGAACGCCGAACAGACGAGCGGGTGCAGCTGAATGGCCTTGCCTTCGATCAGCACAGGTTCGAACGCCTGAATGCCCAAGCGGTGCAGCGTTGGCGCGCGGTTCAGCATGACAGGGTGTTCGCGGATCACCTCATCAAGGATATCCCAGACCTCTGGCCGCTCTTTTTCCACCAGTTTCTTCGCCTGCTTGACGGTCGAAGACAGACCTTTGGCTTCCAGCCGCGAGTAGATGAACGGTTTGAACAGTTCGAGCGCCATCTTCTTCGGCAGACCACACTGGTGCAGCTTCAGTTCCGGCCCGGTCACGATGACCGAACGGCCCGAGAAGTCGACGCGTTTCCCCAGAAGGTTCTGACGGAAACGACCCTGCTTGCCTTTCAGCATGTCGGACAGCGATTTCAGCGGACGCTTGTTGGCACCGGTGATCACACGTCCACGGCGGCCGTTGTCAAAGAGCGCATCAACGGATTCCTGCAGCATCCGCTTTTCGTTGCGGACGATGATGTCAGGCGCGCGCAGTTCGATCAGGCGCTTCAGACGGTTGTTCCGGTTGATCACACGACGGTACAGATCGTTCAGGTCGGATGTCGCGAAACGGCCACCATCCAGCGGCACCAGCGGGCGCAGCTCCGGCGGGATCACGGGGATCACGGTCAGGACCATCCACTCAGGGCGATTGCCGGATTCGAGGAAGCTTTCGACGATCTTCAGGCGCTTGATGATCTTCTTGGGCTTCAGCTCACCTGTTGCCTCTTTCAGATCGGCGCGCAGCTGTTCAGCCTCTGACTCCAGATCAATCTGGCTCAACATTTCGCGGATCGCTTCGGCGCCGATGTTGGCGGTGAAAGCATCCATGCCGTAAAGATCCTGCGCATCGAGGAACTCTTCCTCGGTCATCAGCTGACCATAGGTAAGGTCCGTCAGGCCGGGTTCGATCACGACGTAGTTTTCGAAATAGAGGATGCGTTCCAGATCGCGCAGTGTCATGTCCAGCATCAGGCCGATGCGGGATGGCAGTGACTTCAGGAACCAGATGTGGGCGACGGGGGCCGCCAGTTCGATATGGCCCATCCGCTCACGGCGGACCTTTTGCAGCGTGACTTCCACACCGCATTTTTCGCAGACAACGCCGCGATACTTCATGCGCTTATACTTGCCGCAGAGGCATTCGTAGTCCTTGATTGGGCCAAAGATACGCGCGCAGAACAGGCCGTCACGCTCTGGCTTGAACGTGCGGTAGTTGATGGTTTCGGGCTTCTTGATCTCACCAAAGGACCACGACAGGATGCGTTCGGGCGAGGCCAGAGAGACCTTGATTTCGTCAAACGTTTTCGCCGGGGTGAGCGGGTTAAACGGGTTGTTTGTCAGTTCCTGGTTCATCTTCAATTCCTTGAATTGGGGTGCGTAGAGGTGTGTGGGAGTAAGGCGCGCGCCTTACTCCTCTTCCTCCGCATCCAGGAGTTCCATATTGAGGCCGAGGCCTCGGACTTCTTTCACAAGCACATTGAACGATTCCGGCACGCCGGCTTCGAAGTTGTCCTCGCCCTTGACGATCGACTCGTAGACTTTCGTCCGGCCTGCCACGTCGTCCGACTTCACCGTCAGCATTTCCTGCAGGGTGTAAGCGGCGCCGTAAGCCTCAAGTGCCCAGACTTCCATCTCACCAAAGCGCTGACCACCGAACTGCGCCTTACCGCCCAGCGGCTGCTGCGTGACGAGGCTGTATGGCCCGGTAGACCGCGCGTGGATCTTGTCGTCGACAAGGTGGTGCAGTTTCAGCAGATACTTCACACCTACCGTCACGGGGCGGCTGAACTGCTCACCCGTGCGGCCATCGTAAAGGACCGACTGACCGGAGGTGGAGAAGCCCGCACGCACCAGCGCGTCGTTCACATCCGCCTCTTTCGCACCGTCAAAGACCGGCGTTGCAATCGGCACACCGCGTGTGACGTTGCCAGCCGCCTCGATCAGGTCATCTTCACCCATATCGGCGATGCCTTCGTCATAAACATCGTCGCCATAAACGATCTTCATCGCGTCACGCACAGGGGTCAGATCACCGGAACGGCGGTATTCGTCCAGCGCCTCGTCAATCTGAATCCCCAGACCGCGCGCAGCCCAACCCATGTGAGTCTCTAAGATCTGACCGACGTTCATCCGCGATGGCACGCCCAGTGGGTTCAGACAGAAATCCACCGGTGTACCGTCTGCGAGGAACGGCATGTCTTCCATCGGCACAACCTTGGAAATGACACCCTTGTTGCCGTGACGACCGGCCATCTTGTCACCGGGCTGCAGCTTGCGCTTCACAGCCACGAAGACCTTGACCATCTTCATCACGCCTGGGGGCAGATCATCGCCACGGCGGACCTTTTCGACCTTATCCTCAAAGCGGGCATCCATTGCCTTCTTCTGGATTTCGTACTGCTCGTTCAGGGCCTCGACGATTTTCGCGTCATCCTCGTCTTCCATTGCCAGCTGCCACCACTGCCCACGGCTGAGATCGGCGACGCTTTCCTCGGACACGACAGAACCGGCCTTGAAGCCTTTCGGCCCCTTGGCCGCTTTCTTGCCGCTGATGATGTCCCACAGACGGGCATAGATGTTGCGATCGAGGATGGCGAGCTCGTCGTCACGGTCGCGGGCGAGTCGTTCCACCTCTTCCCGCTCGATCTGCAGGGCGCGTTCGTCCTTTTCCACGCCGTGGCGGTTGAAGACGCGGACCTCAACCACGGTGCCGAAGTCACCGGGTGGCAGGCGCAGCGATGTATCGCGCACGTCAGAAGCTTTCTCACCAAAGATGGCGCGCAGAAGCTTTTCTTCCGGCGTCATCGGGCTTTCACCCTTTGGTGTGATCTTGCCGACGAGGATATCTGCAGGCCCAACCTCGGCCCCGATGTAGACGATGCCCGCCTCATCAAGGTTGCGCAGTGCCTCTTCACCCACGTTTGGAATATCGCGGGTGATTTCCTCTGGTCCCAGCTTCGTGTCGCGGGCGGCGACTTCGAATTCCTCGATGTGGATCGAGGTAAAGACGTCATCGCGCACGATGCGCTCAGAGATCAGGATCGAGTCCTCGTAGTTGTAGCCGTTCCACGGCATGAAGGCGACGACCACGTTCTTGCCCAGCGCCAGCTCACCGATATCGGTGGATGGACCATCGGCAATCACCTGCCCCTTCTGGACCATATCACCCACCTTCACCAGCGGACGCTGGTTGATGCAGGTATTCTGGTTCGAACGCTGGAACTTGCGCATGCGGTAGATGTCCACGCCTGCGTCGCCAAGCTCCAGATCCTCGGAGGCGCGGATCACGATCCGCTGCGCATCCACCTGGTCGATGACACCGGCACGGCGCGCCATGATGGCAGCACCTGAGTCGCGGGCCACAACGCCCTCGATCCCGGTGCCTACCAGCGGTGCCTCAGCTTGCAGAAGCGGCACAGCCTGGCGCTGCATGTTCGAGCCCATCAGCGCGCGGTTGGCGTCGTCGTTTTCGAGGAACGGAATGAGCGAGGCCGCAACCGACACCAGCTGCTTTGGCGACACGTCGATCAGGTCCACGTTTTCACGTGGGGAGAGCGTGTAGTCACCGTTCTTGCGGGTCGAGACGAGTTCGTTGTTGAACGTGCCATCAGCCGCCATATTCGCGTTGGCCTGCGCCACGGTGTGGCGCATTTCCTCGGTCGCGGACATATAGCTGACCTCATCAGTCACCTTGCCCTCGACCACCTTGCGGTATGGCGTTTCGATAAAGCCGTATTTGTTCACGCGGGCGAAGGTGGCCAGCGAGTTGATCAGACCGATGTTCGGCCCTTCCGGCGTTTCAATCGGGCACATCCGGCCATAGTGGGTTGGGTGAACGTCGCGCACCTCAAAGCCCGCACGCTCACGTGTCAGACCACCTGGCCCAAGGGCCGAGAGGCGGCGCTTGTGCGTCACTTCGGACAGAGGGTTGGTTTGGTCCATGAACTGCGACAGCTGGGAAGAGCCGAAGAATTCACGCACAGCCGCGGCAGCAGGCTTGGCGTTAATCAGGTCTTGCGGCATCACCGTGTCGATTTCCACCGACGACATGCGTTCCTTGATCGCACGCTCCATCCGAAGAAGGCCGACGCGGTACTGGTTCTCCATCAACTCACCGACAGACCGCACGCGGCGGTTGCCAAGGTGGTCGATGTCGTCCACATCGCCATTGCCATCACGCAGTTCGACCAGCGCCTTGATGCAGGCGACGATGTCTTCCTTGCGCAGGGTGCGCATCGTGTCTTCGGCATCGAGGTCCAGACGCATGTTCATTTTGACCCGACCAACGGCAGACAGGTCATAACGCTCCGCATCAAAGAACAGCGTGTCAAACAGGGCCGACGCGCTATCCACGGTTGGCGGCTCGCCCGGACGCATGACGCGGTAGATATCCATGAGCGCGGTTTCGCGGTTCATGTTCTTGTCCTGCGCCATGGTGTTGCGCATGTAGGCGCCGACAGTCACGTTATCGATGTCGAGAACCGGGATGGTCTTGATGCCCGCATCCACGAGGTCCTTCAGCGTACCGCCGATAACCTCACCATCCTTGTCCATTTCCAGCGTCAGCTCATCACCGGCTTCGACGTAGATGGCGCCGTTTTCTTCGTTGATGATGTCTTGCGCTGCAAACTTGCCGACGATGTTCTCGTAAGGGACCAGCAGATCGGTCACTTCGCCCGCGTCGATCAGTTTCTTGACCGAACGGGGGGTGACCTTTTCACCGGCCTTGGCAATCACTTCGCCAGTCTTGGCGTCCACCAGATCGAACGTCGGACGTGTGCCGCGGACGCGCTCGGGGAAGAACTTGGTGGTCCAGCCCGTGCCCTTTTTGTCGAGCTTGTATTCGACGGTGTCATAGTAGGCATTCATGATGCCTTCCTGATCCATGCCGAGGGCATAGAGCAGCGTCGTCACCGGCAGTTTGCGGCGGCGGTCGATCCGGCAGTAGACCAGATCCTTGGCATCAAATTCAAAGTCCAGCCAGCTGCCGCGGTATGGGATGATGCGGCAGGCGAACAGGAGCTTGCCCGAAGAATGGGTCTTGCCCTTGTCGTGGTCAAAGAACACGCCGGGGGAGCGGTGCATCTGGGACACGATCACACGCTCTGTGCCGTTGACGACAAAAGTGCCGTTCGGCGTCATCAGGGGCATGTCGCCCATGAACACGTCCTGTTCTTTGATATCCTTGACGGACTTCGCGCCTGTGTCCTCGTCAACATCAAACACGATCAGGCGCAGGGTGACCTTCAACGGGGCGCTGTAGGTCATGTCGCGCTGCTGGCACTCTTCTACGTCATACTTGGGCTTTTCCAGCTCGTACTTGACGAATTCCAGCACAGCGGTTTCATTGAAGTCCTTGATCGGAAAGACGGACTGAAAGACGCCTTTGATCCCTTCGCCATCCAGCGGCGTGTCGCTGTCGCCAGAGCGGAGGAATAGATCGTACGAAGATTTTTGAACCTCAATAAGGTTCGGCATTTCAAGCACTTCGCGGATTTTGCCGTAGTACTTGCGCAAACGTTTCTGACCAAGGAAGGTGGAAGCCATATGAGCCGGGTCTCCAATAATGTCAGAACGCGCTTTGGTTGGGCGACCAAAACGCGTCCGGTTTGCGGCAGGATCGTTTCAATACCTGAGGTGTATCCCAATCCACCTCTCCCGAAACGATCAACTTACCTGTCAAAACGCAGTAAATGCGCTTTGAAAGACAAGTTTATTAACGAATATTAACGGTTGTGTTGCGCTGCCCTAAAAACACGAACCCGTCATTTAGTGGGGATTCGGAGCAAGATCAAGGCCCGCCTGAAAAATCAATAGGATTTTATGGATGGGGCGTTCGGTGGGGTGAACTGGCAGAAAAAGCAACTCGCGCAATGTCTCGCGCGCGGACAGAGCCATGGCTGATTGATTGTGCTTTTTAGTTCGGTTTGCGCGACTTGCTCTCGCAGCAGGTCTGTTGGCTGGCGCCAACAGGGGTGGTCGGCGCCCGCATGAATGCTTCCGCACTTTGGCTTCTTGTACTCTTTCTTGCTGGTGTGGGAAACGAGACCGAACTCATTACAAGATTGTATGGATTCCGCCAAAGCATCTTATGATCCCAAAGCCACAAAGCACAGTATGTTCGGCAAAACGCCACACAGGGGACCGAACATGCACGCCAAAGACGTCGCCATCTCCGCATTCATTGCTCATACACTCTTGGGCTGCGGCCAGATGGCCGCAGATCAAGCAACCTCTGAAGCCTCAATATTGACGGGGTTCAGTAGCTACTTTCTAGAACCCGCGCCGCAAACCTACACTGCGGGATACGCGCTTTACGCAGCGGTTTGGCCGTTACAGGAAACCTATCCCGGTCCGCGCCACCAATCGGGTTTGATCAGTGCCTGGCTGTCTGCCGTGGATACTGACGACGTTTCGCGTCCGGCCAACTATTATTCAACGATTGAAGGCGGTCTTGGTTGGTGGAGAGGAACACGTTTCGCAACCGCACTTCCCAAATTTACGGTCGGCGCAGTATCCAATGACTTTCTGGAATGGGCCAACGGACCTGGATCAGGTGGGGGCTCGGCTGATGGCGTCGATCAGCGCGACTGGGCAACTCCGCAAGGTAAACATGGCGTCGCACAGTTAAGTAACAGGTTGCTTTGGGCGCCCGATGGTTTGGTTCTCAACGAGAATAGCCGCGGGAATTTTTTGGGCTACGGCTACACGCCGCTGCCCTTCATTGATCCACAATCGACGTCGCGCGGTGCGGATGTATCCACGGGCGATAACGCGTGGACCGTTTTTTTTGATACCGCGAACTTCAAAGGTCCGGCTGCATTTATCATTCCGAATTTCTTTTCCAAACCCGCTGTTGGCGATCCCACCTTGGAGGGGCTTTTTCTTGATGAACTCATGTCTGATCCCTGGTCTGTCAGCAGCCTTGGGATCGAAACCCATGTCATTCCCGCAATGATCGAGACGGGCCCAGATGGCGTCGCCTATGCCCGCATTGTCCCCACGCAATTCCCTGCAAACGGCGCAAACACGTCACGGCTTTACCGAGATGTGCAGGTCTTCGATTCAAGCGCGATGTCGGATGCGGTCGCAGAATGGTTTGACGGTGGCAGACCTGCACCCACCAGATTTCGCGCAGGCGGTACGCATCGGCTGACACCTTTGGCAGAATCCGAACCCGGCTTTATGATCATCCCCGATGATGGAGCCGAAGGGAATGATGTCTTCATCGACTTTTCCATGATCGCCGAGGAAACCGTTTCGGACGGAACATTTGCCTATCGTTGGGTGTCAGATCTTGTAGTCCAAGACGGCAGCGTTGTGCGGCTACCCGAATTTTATAGACAAGAAACCAGCGACGACGGAGAGCCCGTCTGGACCCCCATCCCAGCGCAAGACGTGCCCGTTGAAACGGGACTCACCGTCGCAGAACTCGAATTCCAGCCCCGCAATGACAATACACCACTCACGACGCCCTATGACGGTGACCCTTTATGGACAACGCCGGGATTTGCTGCGGGACCTTTTGAAGTTGCGTTGTCCGATGGTTCGACCCTGACCTACGCGTGGTACCGTTTCATTGATCAGCCAGCCATCAGGTATTGGGGCTTTCCTGACGATACCCTTGCGCGTCTCCAAAACCGCATCGAACTTGTTCATCAGAACTGGGACTTAGCTGATAGATACCTGAGTGGACCGCCCGACGATCAGCTTGCACAATTCGATCCGGCGCAAATTTTGACACCACCGGAAGGTTTGGAAATCGGATATGTTCCGATAGCTCTCGACCAACGAAAGACTAGATAGTCCTTTCGCGTAGCTAACGGCATCGGCCTTTCCCATGAGCACCTTAAAGCTGCTTTGCAACCCGCGTCGTGCGCCGCTAAAGCGCCCAGCGCTTTAGGATTGCAACCGTCACCCAGCATGCAGGGCATGAGCGCCAAAAGACCAGATTACCTTTCTAAGGTGTCGGTCTTACCAACCCAGCCTTGAACGAAGACTGGGTCCTTCCCAGTTGGTGGTCCAACGGATGGAAAGCGTGTCGCGGCTCGGGCTGTCGTCGAAAAAATCTGCATTGGACATGGTGTCGTAGACGATCGTCAGGTTGCTGCCGTTGTCGAACGTATAGCCAACGCCAAGTGCCGCGCGAAATTGCAGAACGCCATCCAGATCAGCGCCGTCACCTTGCCTGTAAATACCAGGCATCAGCGAGGTTTCGACGAAGAATGGGCTGTCGTAGACGTATTGGCTGTTCCACTTCCCGCCGACCCCGAACCATGCGGCCCCGTCGCTCGTGATCGCAAGACCATAAGTGGGGCGCGAAGGGCCGCGCCTGCGATGGCTGTCGTAGCCAAGGTAAAACTCATTCGCCCTTTGAAATTCATCAGATTGCAGTTGGCCTAGCTGATAAAAGATCTGAGGCTCTTGCGTTTCGGTGCGAAGGCAACCGTTGGGGCAATCATTCAACGCCATATCCGTCAAAGCCGTCAGCCACCAGAGAAGGCCAAGTGCATTGTCCATGATGTCATCCCGTTTTTGTCGCCAGGTGCGGATGACCGGAAAATAGACCAAGGCCAGGCAAAACCAAGGGACCTATCCGCCTTCTATGGCGCGGCCAAGCAAATGCTTTGAGTGATCCCCCAGGAAACGGCACTTGATGCAGCATCTATCCAAACAAAAAACCGGGCCGTTTGCACGACCCGGTTTTCGTAATCCAAGCGTTTGAGGCTTAGGCCAGTTCGACCTCGGCGCCAGCTGCTTCCAGCTTGCCCTTGATCTCTTCGGCTTCGGCTTTCTCGACGCCTTCCTTGATCTTGCCACCGGCTTCGACCAGGTC
>JBCBOD010000150.1:0-8362 GCA_039821425.1 Pseudomonadota bacterium | reverse complement strand
TACCCTTTGGCCTGGTCGAGGACTTTCTTATGACGACGGTGCGTGACGGTTCCACCTTTAACGCGCATCTCAAATCCTCCTTAGCGGGCGTAGGGCATCATAGGCTTGATGATACCTTCATCAGCCTTTGACAGCGTCGTTGTCCCGCGGGCGTTGCGGATGAATTTGTTTGTGCGCTTGATCATACCGTGGCGCTTGCCAGCCTGGCCGGCCACCACACGGCCAGAGGCCGTGACCTTGAACCGCTTTTTGCAGCTCGATTTCGTCTTCATCTTCGGCATTTCCGTCTCCGTACTTTTGGTTCGGTCGAACGCACGACTCGGCATGCCATTCGGCCGGCCGCGCGGGTGAAGGCTGCGCTATAAGGCGCATCTGCGCACATGGCAAGAGGCTCAGCCGATATAACGACCGATCACGGCCACTATGACATCCGGCAGTGTGGCAAAGCTGTAGGCATCCGGGTTTTCCTGCATCGCATAGGCAATGGACAGACCGCCCAGCAGCAACATCATGACGGCGGCCTTTGGCCAGCGCCGGTCTGAATAGGCGCTCACCGCTGACGGGACAGCAAACATCACGATGCCAACGCCGATCACGAATATCAGGTCAATATCCACTGCCTACCCCGTCCTGAGTGCCGCTTTTGCTTACTCTTGCTCGGCAGGGTAAATCAAGCGCTCTGCGCAGGGTGCGACCCGCAGGATATTCGTGGTGCCGGGTGTGTTGAACGGCACACCGGCTGTGACAACGACCATGTCATCCTCGGTCGCTAGGTTTTCAGCCTTTGCAGCCTGAACCGCCGCAATCACGGCATCCTTGAACCGGTTGACCGAACCAGTGATGACGCAGTTCATGCCCCAGGACAGGCAAAGGCGGCGCGCCGTCGATTCAAAACTTGTGAGCGCAAGGATCGGCACACGTGGCCGTTCGCGCGAGACAAGCAAGGCCGTCGCACCCGATTGCGAAAAACAGCAGACCGCCTTCACATCTGTCGTCTCTGCGATTTCACGCGCGGCAGATACAATGCCGTCGGCAACCGTCTTGCCGTCGGATTTGCGCGACGCCGCCATGATGTCGGTATAGGTCGGGTCGGTCTCCACCTCGCCTGCGACGTTGTTCATCGTGCTGACCGCCTCGATCGGGTAGGAGCCCGCGGCGGATTCAGCCGAGAGCATGATCGCGTCTGCCCCCTCGTAAATCGCCGTCGCCACGTCAGAAACTTCTGCCCGTGTTGGCATGGGCGACTCGATCATCGATTCCAGCATCTGCGTGGCCACGATCACAGGCTTGGCGGCCGCCCGGCATTTGCGCACCAGTTGCTTCTGGATGGGTGGCACGTTTTGCACGGGCAGTTCGACGCCAAGGTCGCCACGGGCCACCATGATCCCGTCAGAGGCCGCGAGGATATCGTCGAACGACTTCACCGCGTTTGGTTTTTCAATCTTCGACAGGATTGCGGCGCGACCCTTTGCGAGATCACGCGCTTCTTCCACGTCGGCGGCACGCTGAACGAAGGAGAGGGCGAGCCAATCGACACCCAGCTTGCAGACAAATTCCAGATCCTTGCGGTCTTTCGGGGACAGCGCCGCCAGCGGCAAGGTCACATCAGGAACGTTGACCCCCTTGCGGTTGGAGATCGTGCCACCCACAATCACCTCGCAATCGGCGAAATCAGCACCGCAGTCCTTCACCCGCAGTTTGATTTTCCCATCATTGACGAGCAGATGAGCCCCAGGCTCCAGCGCGTCGAAAATCTCTTTGTGCGGCAGCTTTACGCGGGTGACGTCACCTTCCGCATCGTTAAGGTCTAGCCGGAAGGCTGCGCCTTCGACAAGTTCCTCTTCACCTTTGGCAAAGACACCGACGCGCAGCTTTGGCCCCTGCAGATCCGCGAGGATTGCGATAGGACTGTTCAAGTCTTTCTCAACCTTGCGAATGATCGCGTGCCGCGCGCGGATTTCCTCGTGATCGCCATGTGACATGTTCAGACGGAACACATCCGCCCCAGCCTCGTGCAGGGCGCGGATCATCTCATAGTCATTCGATGCCGGGCCCAGCGTGGCGACGATTTTTACGTTGCGGTGGCGTCTCATTGCATTCCCTTCGTCTGCGCGCCGTTAGCGATAACAGCATGGCTGGGGCCTTATTGCGCAATTCCGCGTGGCAAACAACTCCACCAGACCGCAAATTCAGCAAGTTGTGCCTCTCGTGCCTTTGGGTCCTCGAACCGGCTTTTCTTGGCCCAGCCAATAGCCTACACGGCGTGACAAAGGAATGACACGCAGATGACTGACGACCCGTTTGAGATCATCGGTGCGGATCGCCCCGGCCGATGGCTCGTTTCATGCGACCATGCAACCAATCATGTGCCCGACTGGGTCAACGGCGGCGATCTGGGCCTGCCTGCAGCCGAGATGGAACGCCACATCGCCTATGATATCGGCGCGGCGGGCGTGACCCACCATTTGGCTGCAGCGCTGAACAGCCCCGCGATCCTATCCCGTTTTTCCCGCCTTGTGTGTGACCCCAACCGGGGCGAGGATGACCCCACGATCATGATGCGCCTCTACGATGGCACCGTGATCCCGGGCAACAAACATGCGGATGCGGCCGAGAAGGAAGAGCGCCTGCGCCGCCTCTACCGCCCTTATCACGCGGCCTACGCCGACCTCGCCAACAAGATCAGCGACCCGGTGATCTGCGCCGTACACAGTTTCACCCCCCGCCTGCAGGGCCGCCATCCGCGCCCGTGGGAGGTGGGAGTGCTCTATGCGGGTGATACCCGGCTTGCGCTGCCGTTTCTGGAAGCGTGCAGGGCACAAGGCTGGTGCACCGGTGATAACCAGCCCTATGCGGGCCACCTGCCCGGCGACGCTGTCGACCGGCACGCTCTGCAACACGGGCGGCCCAATGTGTTGATTGAGTTGCGACAGGATTTGATCGCGGATGAGGCTGGTCAGGCCTTATGGGCCGGGCGCCTCGCCCCTATATTGGCAGGTGTACTGGCCCAATCGGGCCTGTAAAGGAGATCTCACATGGATGACCAAACCAAACTTGAGCTGGAAGCCGCCGCCTTTCGCCGCCTGCGCCAACACCTGATGGAAGAGCGCACGGATGTGCAGAATATCGACATGATGAACCTCGCAGGGTTCTGCCGAAACTGCCTGTCGCGCTGGTATCAAGAGGCAGCAAACGAACGCGGCATCGAGATGTCGAAGGACGAAGGGCGCGAGGCCTTCTACGGCATGACGATGGACGAGTGGAAAGCCAACTATCAGACCGAAGCATCGGCGCAGGCGAAAGAGGCCTTCAAGGAGAGCCACGGGTAGGACGCGGACTAGAGCGGGACAATGGCTGTCGTTGAATACATCTATTCCGCTCATTCGGCATTTGCCTATCTGGGGTCCAAGGCGCTCTTGCAGATATGTGCCGACGCAGGTGCAACGCTGATCCACCGGCCGATCCTGCTTTCACCCGTTGTCGAAGCGCAGGGCAGTCAGCCATTTGCCGCCCGCACACAGCCGCATGTTGACTACTTCTTTGGGCGGGAGATTGAACGCTGGGCGGAATATCGCGGCGTGCCCGTGATCAACTTTCGGCCCACCTATCACGATGTAGACTATAGCCTCGCCTCAGGCTTGATCATCGCCCTTGGGGATCACGGGTCGCAAGTCGACGCCATGGCGCATGCGATCCTCGAAGCCCACTGGCGCGATGACGCCGATCTTTCGGACGAAGACACCTTGCAAGAGATCGCCGAGCATCTGGGGCACAGTCCGGCGTTACTGGATGCGGCGCGATCATCGGCGGTTCAGGCGCGGCTTCAGGCCAACTCTGTCTGGGCCAAAGCGCAAAGTGTATTTGGTTCACCCACATACATTGTCGATGGCGACCCTTTCTATGGGCAGGATCACCTTGCGTTAGTCGCCCGTGCGCTGGAACGGCCTTTTGCCCCAAGCACATGGCGTAATCCTGCTGTCGGGGATGCATGAAGCATCAAATCTCTGGGCAATGCAGGCTTTCGTGTTAGCCTCACCGCATAGGGCTTTTGGGGCCAGAACAACAAAGAAGATCACAAGATGCGCGAGAGCCAGATCAATAGCACACACAGCATGACGGGAAATATTCAGGGATTCGAACTTCCGCGCGGCTGTCTCTTCAGCTCAGTCCTGATCCTGGTGCTGATCGTCGCCACTATCGCGGGACTGGTGCAGATCTTCTAGCGGCTCACACCCCGGCCTTGCGGCTCTCTTCCAGATAGATCTCGCGCAAACGCGCAGCCACAGCACCCGGGGTGCCATCTCCGACGGCGGTCCCGTCAATCTCCACCACCGGCATGACGAATGTGCTGGCCGAGGTGATGAATGCCTCGTCGGCTTCCTGCGCTTCCGCGATGGTAAAGCTGCGCTCTTCCACCTTCATCTGCGCTTCGCGCGCAAAGCGCAGCACGGCGGCGCGAGTGATGCCATGCAGAATCTCATTGCCCAAATGGCGGGTGATGATGGTCCCGTCTTTGACGATATAGGCGTTGTTGGAAGTGCCCTCAGTCACCGCCCCGTCCTCTACCATCCAGGCGTCGTCAGCCCCTGCAGCCTTGGCCATCATCTTGCCCATCGACGGGTAGAGGAGTTGCACCGTCTTGATGTCGCGCCGCCCCCAGCGTTGATCGTCGATTGAGATCACCTTGATCCCCTTCTTCGCCGCAGGGCTGTCAGCAAGGCCAGGCTTGTTCTGGGTGAAAAGCACCACCGTCGGCTCTGTCGTCTCCGCATCCGGAAAAGCGAAGTCACGGTCACCCGGCGCACCGCGGGTGATCTGCAGATAGATCATGCCTTCCTGGATCCCGTTCAGACGCACCAGTTCGCGATGTACGTCAATCAGATCCGGCAACACCGCTGGGTGCGGCATGTCCAACTCATTCAGTGACCGCTCCAGCCGCTTTGCATGCCCTGCAAAGTCGATCAGCTTGCCATCCAGAACCGATGTCACCTCATACACGCCGTCCGCCATCAGAAAGCCGCGGTCAAAAATCGACACTTTGGCCTGATCCTCTGGCAGGTATTCGCCGTTGACGTAAACTGTGCGCATGCTCATCCCCATAGGTCTGTGGCGGGCGGGTGCACGCCGTGGTCGTCATATTGCAATGGTGTGGGTCGGTCTTCGGCCAGAAGGAGCGGGCCGTCAAGGTCCGTGAACGCTACACCCTGGGCGAGGATCGTCGCAGGGGCCATGGCGAGGGAAGATCCCACCATGCAGCCAACCATAATGCCATAGCCCTCGGCGCGCGCCTGTGTCTTCAGAGCCAGTGCCTCGGTCAACCCACCGGTTTTGTCGAGCTTGATGTTCACCATGTCATATTTGCCTTTGAGGGCAGGCAGGCTTGCACGGTCGTGACAGCTTTCATCTGCGCAAACTGGCAGCGGTCGGGCAATTTCGGCCAACATGTCATCGTTGCCAGCTGGCAAAGGTTGTTCTACCATCTGCACGCCCAGGTCGATCAAATGCGGGGCCAGATCGGCATAGACCTCGGCTGACCAGCCTTCGTTGGCATCAATGATGATCGGCACATCCGGCGCGCCACGGCGCACAGCCTCCAGCCGGGGCATATCATCGGGTGTGCCAAGCTTGATCTTCAGAAGCGGCCGGTGCGCGTTGACCATGGCATGCTCTTGCATCGCGTCCGGCGTATCAAGTGACAGCGTATAGGCGGTGATCTCGGGCTGTGGTTTCGGCAGATCAAGCAGCTCCCAAACACGCTTGCCGGCGGTCTTGGCTGCATGATCCCAAAGCGCGCAATCCAGCGCGTTGCGCGCGGCCCCTGCGGGCAATTCTTCCGGCAGCTGCGCCCATTTGCCCGAGAAACTCGCGATCTGCGCGGCAACACTGTCTAGCGTTTCGCCATAGCGCGCATAGGGCACACACTCGCCGACACCCGACATACCACCGTCTTCGATGCGCACGCTCAACACCTGCGCTTCGGTCCGTGACCCGCGGCTGATGGTAAAGACCTGCGCGAGTTGGAACACATCCCGATGAACACTGATCTTCATCACATCATCTCGCCCAAAACACTTCCGCCGGAGGCACCACCTTCAGATCCTCTCCAGCGCATCGACAAGCCGCGCTGCCCCCTGCCGGAAAGTATCGACGGTTGGCAGCCCCATGCGCGTTTCAATCTCCGCAAGGCAGGCCAGGGCCTCGTCCTCGCTCAGGTGCTGCGTGTTCACAGACACACCAACGATCTGACAGGCGGGGTTGGCGATGCGTGCGATGGGCAGGGCCATGTCGCGCAGCGCCTCAAGGCTTGGCAGGTTATAATCTGGCAGACCGCGCATATGGGTGCGGGTCGGCTCATGCGCGAGGATCAGGGCATCCGGTTGGCCGCCATGGATCAAGGCCATCGTGACGCCAGAATATGAGACGTGGAAAAGGCTGCCCTGCCCTTCGATATGGTCCCAATGGTCAGGATCGTTGTCAGGGGTCAGATACTCGACAGCACCGGCCATGAAATCGGCGATCACGGCATCCAGTGGCACACCGCCCCCTGTGATCAGAATGCCGGTCTGGCCGGTGGGCCGGAACGTGGATTTCATGCCGCGCTTGCGCATCTCTGTATCCATCGCCAGCCCGGTGTACATCTTGCCCACCGAACAATCCGTCCCGATCGCAAGGCAGCGCTTGCCGGTGCGCTTCTTGCCGTTGGCAATCGGGTAGGCGACAGACGGGATGCGCACATCAAACAGCGTGCGGCCATTCACACGGGCGGCCGCGACCAGCTCATCCTCGTCGCGCAGAAGGTTGTGCAAGCCCGAGGCAATGTCATAGCCCATCTGCAAGGCTTGTACCAAAACCTCTTTCCAGGCCGCCGAAATCACACCGCCCCGGTTGGCCACACCGATCACAAGTGTCTTCGCACCGGCCGCACGGCCCTCTTCAAGCGTCATGTCGGTGATGCCCAGATTGGCGCCGCAACCTTCCATGCGTAACTGGCCAACAGCGTTTTCGGGGCGCCAGTCCTTGATCCCCTGAGCCACTTTGGCGGCAAGTTGATCGGGCGCATCACCGAGAAACAAAAGATAGGGTGTTTGGATCATGACAGGCTCCCTCTAGATCGGATTCGCAACTTTTCGCAAGATAATGAAAGGCCCGGCAGGATATCATCGCAGAAAGGGGCGGTTGAGGGTCGGTTTGCGCCAGAAAACTGCAGCGTTTTGCGGTACTCTTCGAAGAAATGCCCGCAAGGGATGTAAGGTGGGTTTCAACCCACCCGCCGGGCAAAGAAAAACCCGGGCGCGAACGCCCGGGTCCATTCTCAAAACTGATCGGGAGGAGATCAGCCTTTTGCGAATTCCGGATAGGCTTCCATGCCCATCTCTGCGACGTCCAGACCGTCAAGCTCTGCCTGTTCGGACACACGGATGCCCATCACACCTTTCAGGATCACCCAGAAGATCAGGGACAGAACGAAGGTTGCACCGATGATGGCGACACAGCCAACGATCTGCGTGCCAATCGACGCCCCGTCGTTCGTCAGCACAACAGCCAGCGTACCCCAGATCCCGGCAAAGCCGTGAACCGGGATCGCGCCGACAACGTCGTCGATCTTCATCTTGTCCAGCATAGGCACTGTGAAGACAACGATTGCGCTGCCGATGCCGCCGATGATCAGCGCCATGAACAGGCTTGGTGTCAGCGGCTCAGCGGTGATGGACACCAGACCAGCCAGTGCGCCGTTCAGGACCATGGTCAGGTCAGGCTTCTTGTAAAGGATCTGCGTCAGGATCAGCGCTGTCACCGCACCACTGGCAGCCGCCATGTTGGTGTTGGAGAAGATGCGCGATACGTCAGCAATGTCGCCCACGGTGCCCATCGCCAGCTGCGAACCACCGTTAAAGCCGAACCAACCCAGCCACAGGATAAACATACCCAGTGTCGCCAGGGCCAGGTTTGAACCAGGCATTGGGTTTACTTTGCCATCCTTGTACTTGCCCAGGCGTGGACCGAGGACCAGCGCACCTGCAAGGGCTGCTGCCGCACCACAGGCGTGCACAACAGTCGAACCAGCGAAGTCAGAGAAGCCCATCTCGGACAGCCAACCGCCGCCCCACTGCCAGCTTGCAGTCAGCGGGTAGATGAAACCAGTCAGGATTGCTGTGAAGATCAGGAACGGCCACAGCTTGATGCGCTCGGCCAGTGCACCCGATACGATCGACGCAGTTGCTGCACAGAACATCAACTGGAAGATATAGTCGGAACCGGTTGCCGCATATGCCGCGTCATCCGCACCGCCCAGACCTTCGCCACCCAGACCGACGGCTTCAAGCACGCCAACCGATGGGAAAAGACCCGAGAAATAGCCTTC
>JBCBOD010000187.1:0-4587 GCA_039821425.1 Pseudomonadota bacterium | reverse complement strand
TCTGATATGGAACTGTTACAATAACTTGTGCATTTAGCCGCTATGGAACACCGCATAGACCCTTTGATCGCTGAACGTGCCCCGTGGCTCTACAGTGATCGGCCCGGCACCCGGATCGCACGCCGCGTTCTCAATCGGTTGTTGGGGTATGACACCACCGTCAGCATTGCCAAGACATTGAATGACGCCCCCTCGGCAGAAATCATGGCGACGATGGGTGAGCGGTTGAGCCTTATGGTCGAGGCACGTGGCCTGAGCCAGATACCGCTTCATGGCCCGGCATTGATTGTGGCGAACCACCCAACTGGGATCGCGGATGGGATCATCCTGAACCACCTGATCGCCGCCCAACGGCCTGACGCCTACTTTTTTGCCAACCGTGATATCCTGCGTGTTTTCCCCCAGATGGAGAGCATGATCGCCCCGGTGGAATGGCGGATGGAACAGCGCAGCCATGCCAAAACGCGCGAGACGATGTCCTATGTCCGCACCGCGACAGAGGAAGGCCGGCTTGGCGTGATCTTTCCTTCTGGCCGTTTGGCGAAACGCCGGGGTCTGCGGCTTTATGAACGGCCGTGGATGGCGTCTGCTGCGATGCTGGCGCGCAAGTTTGATCTGCCGGTGATCCCGGTCAACATTCAGGCGCGCAACTCTGCCCTGTTCTACTTGTTTGACCTGATCCACCCGACATTGCGGGACATCACGCTCTTTCATGAGACGCTGAACAAGGATCGTCAGCCCTACAAGGTGACAGTGGGCGAGCCGATTTCTGCGGCCTCGATCCCGCGCAATTCCGATGAAGGGATTGAGTTGTTGCGCAAGGCAACGCTCGCCCTTGGCGGCAAGCATGCGCCAACGGTCAATCTGGTGGCAACCAGCCGCGCGCTGGCCCGTCCGGCCACGCCAAAATAGCATCGCATCTTGAAGCTATGGGCGGCATATTCTAAGCCCTGCCCATCAGCCTGAGAGGACGCGCGCGATGCTTGATCTGACCTATGACGCCCCTGCCCCAAAAGTCATTGCCGGTGCCACCGGTGATTGGGAGCTTGTGATCGGCCTGGAGGTGCACGCGCAGGTCGCAACGAATGCCAAGCTGTTCTCTGGTGCGTCCACCCAATTCGGGGCGGAGCCGAATAGCAATGTGGCCTTCGTGGATGCGGGCATGCCTGGCATGTTGCCCGTGATCAATGAAGGCTGCGTGGCGCAGGCGGTGAAAACCGGGCTTGGGCTGAACGCCGCGATTAATCTGTTCTCTGCATTCGACCGCAAGAACTACTTTTACCCCGACCTGCCGCAAGGCTATCAGATCTCGCAGCTTTACCACCCCATCGTGGGCGAGGGCGAAGTGCTGGTTGAGATGGGCAATGGCACCGCGCGCAAGGTGCGGATTGAACGGATCCATCTGGAACAGGACGCGGGCAAATCCATCCACGACATGGACCCGGCCATGTCCTTCGTGGACCTTAACCGCACCGGTGTGGCCCTGATGGAGATCGTCAGCCGCCCCGATATCCGCGGCCCGGAAGAGGCTGCGGCCTACGTCGGCAAGCTGCGCCAGATCATGCGCTACCTCGGCACATGTGACGGCAACATGCAGAACGGGAACCTGCGGGCCGACGTGAACGTCTCTGTTTGCCGCCCGGGTGACTACGAGAAATATCAAGAGACGCAGGATTTCAGCCATCTTGGCACACGCTGTGAAATCAAGAACATGAACTCCATGCGGTTTATCCAGATGGCGATTGAGTATGAAGCACGCCGTCAGATCGCTTTGCTGGAAGACGGCAAATCGGTCGATCAGGAAACCCGCCTTTACGATCCAGACAAGAACGAAACACGGTCGATGCGGTCGAAGGAAGAGGCGCATGACTACCGCTATTTCCCCGACCCTGACCTGCTGCCACTGGAGATCGAACAGGCCTGGGTCGATGACATCAAGGCAGACCTGCCGGAACTGCCAGACGCCAAGAAGGCCCGTTTCATCAATGACTTCGGGCTGTCGGACTATGATGCCTCTGTCCTGACAGCGGAAGTTGCGAACGCCGCCTACTTCGAGCAGGTAGCTGAGGGGCGCGACGGCAAGCTGGCTGCGAACTGGGTGATCAATGAGCTGTTCGGACGCCTGAAAAAGGAAGATCACAGCATCGAGGACAGCCCCGTCTCTGCCGCTCAACTGGGTGAACTGATCGGGCTGATCAAATCCGGTGATATCTCTGGCAAGATCGCCAAGGACGTCTTCGAGATCTGCTACACGACCGGCCGCGACCCGGGCGAGATTGTCGAAACCGAAGGCATGAAACAGGTCACCGACACCGGCGCAATCGAGGCTGAGGTGGACGCGATCATCGCAGCAAACCCGGCGCAGGTGGAAAAGGCAAAGGCGAACCCGAAACTTGTTGGCTGGTTTGTGGGACAGGTGATGAAGGCCACGGGTGGCAAGGCGAACCCGGCAGCCGTGAACCAGATCGTCACCGCGAAACTTGGGCTCTAGGGCGCATCGACGGCTGGCGCGAAAGGCATGGCGCGGTGCTGGGCAATTTGATAGAACCTGTGGCGCAGATTGGGGTGAGATCATGACCTACGAATACAAAGTCGTTCCCGCACCGGCGCGCGGCCTGAAGGCCAAAGGCGTCAAAACGGTCGAGGATCGCTTTGCCAATGCGCTGCAGACCGCGATGAACGACCTTGCGGTCGATGGATGGGAATACCTGCGCACCGACACCCTTCCTTGCGAGCAGCGCGAAGGGTTGATGGGCAAGACGACAGTCTACCAGAACATGCTTGTGTTTCGGCGCGAAAAGTCTGCCGCTGCACCTGCTGTCAGCCGCCCCGCCGAACCGACAGTTGCGGCGCCACGGCCTAAGACAGGCGAAGAACGGTTGGCGGAAAAGTCCGCAGCGGCCAAGCCTGTTCCCGTGGTCACCGAAACGACGCCACCCGCGTCAGAGCCCGCCGAAGACGGGCCCAAAGACGACAAGAAACCATCGCCTGATCTGGTCGCGGAATAGGCCTTATCTGATTTCGATCGCCAGCGCGTGGATGCGGCCGATGATGTCGGGACCAAGGGCTGCGTGAATTGCCCGGTGGCGCGCAATCCGGCTTTGACCGTCCAGTGATGTTGCGCTGATCACGATCCGCCAGTGGCTTTCGCCCGACCCGTCATCGCCTGCATGCCCTGAATGCAATGCACTTTCATTGATCACCTCGAGCGCCTGCGGTGAAAGTGTACTCAGCGCGGTGCGAATCTCTGTTTCAAGCGTCATTATTTTTGGTCCGCCCCCTTCAAACTCTGGCTGCATTGATTACTCTTACCTCTCCGAGTCGAAAAGGCGAGACTGATGAAAAAAGACGACCCCTTTGGTTTTGACATGTCGGTGTCGAGTTCCAAGAAAAAGAACCCGCGCGGTCGGCGTGGGATGTCTGGGGCGTCTGAAACCTCGACGCGCGTGTGCGACCACGAAGGATGCGAGGAACCCGGCAAGTTCCGTGCGCCAAAATCACCAGACACGCTGGATGATTTCTACTGGTTTTGCCAGCAGCATGTGCGCGAGTACAATCTGAAATGGAACTTCTTCGACACGACCTCGGAAGCGGAGCTTGCCGCACAAATGGATCGTGATCGCGTCTGGGATCGTCCGACAAAGCCGTTCAAACGTTCGGTGGAAGAGGCCGCGTGGGCCCGCCTCGGGATCAATGACGCGCATGAGGTCCTGGGTAGCAACGCAACACGCAATCCGGGCCGGGGTGCTGCGACCGGACGCAAGTTGCCACCTACCGAGCGCCGGGCGATTGAGATCCTTGATGCCAAAGACAACATGTCAAAGCAGGAAATTCGCAAGGCCTACAAGGCCCTGATCAAGGTTCTGCACCCTGACATGAACGGGGGCGACCGTAGCCAGGAAGAACAGCTGTCAGAGGTGGTCTGGGCCTGGGATCAGATCAAGGACAGCCGCAACTTTCGTGACAAGGACTGACGCCCAGGCGCCAGCCCTTACCAGTCGAGAGGTGTGAGTGGCCTTGTTTCAGCCGCGATAGTGATGGCGGTAGAGGTTCGTCTGGGAAATTCGGCTCAGCTCTTCGCTGGCGCGGCGTGGGGCACGGCCCATCCCAAGCTCTTTTTCCTGAATGTACTGTCCAATGCAGTAGTGCGCGCCCATCAGCACCGCAAAGCAGACCCCTGCCAGCAGCGGCATATCGACGAAGGCATCTACAAGCAAAACAGGTGCATAGAAGGTTCCGTAGAGCGGCTGGATCAACGTCCCGGCGATCAGTGACCCAAGAAGCGCAATCGCCACGATGCCGACCAACGCCCGCGCCACGCCCAAAGCGCCCGACTGCCCCATCCAGCCACGGGCTGTATACAGTGCGACAGCCCCGCTCAACGCGCCGGCAATCAAGACCCAGTACCCGAACATTGACCCGTCAGCGAAAACAACCCCCTGATCCGCCCGTGTCAGAACGAGGACGGCCAAACCGGTCGTCATGGCGATCACTGCGGCATAAGCGGCGATGAGGTACTTCTCACCCCGGGTCACGTATAATGCTTGTCTAAAACGTGCGAACATGCGGCACCCCCAAAACTCACTC
>JBCBOD010000076.1:0-18336 GCA_039821425.1 Pseudomonadota bacterium | reverse complement strand
GCTTTGCGGGCAGCAGAATGCGAAGTGATCGAGGTCGACGCAGGCCCCGACGTCGCTGCGCGTTTGACTGAGATTGCCCCGGACGTTGTGTTCAATGCGTTGCACGGGCGCTGGGGTGAAGATGGTGCCATACAGGGCATTCTTGAATGGCTGCGCATCCCTTACACGCATTCCGGTATTCTTGCCTCGGCCCTGACGCTCGACAAGCAGCGCACCAAGGATGTGTACCGCAAGGCCGGTTTGCCCGTCGTTGAGAGCATCCTCGCCCGCGCCGATGACGTGCGCCGCGCCCACGTGATGCCGCCGCCATATGTGGTGAAGCCTTACAACGAAGGCTCCAGCGTGGGCATCTACATCGTGGATGAAGGCGCGAACAGACCGCCCCAGCTGGCCGATGACATGCCCGAATGGGTGATGGTGGAAACATATGCACCGGGGCGAGAGCTGACGACGACCGTCATGGGGGACCGTGCGCTGACGGTCACGGATATCGTCACGGATGGCTGGTACGACTATCATGCAAAATACGCGCCCGGTGGATCACACCATGTGGTCCCGGCAGAGGTTCCGCAGAACATCTTTGACGCTTGCCTCGACTATGCGCACCGTGCGCATCAGGCGCTGGGCTGTCGCGGGGTGAGCCGCACGGATTTCCGCTGGGACGAAGCGCGTGGTCTCGATGGGCTGATCCTGCTGGAAACCAACACGCAACCCGGCATGACACCCACCTCGCTGACCCCCGAGCAGGCGGCGCATGCTGGCTACAGCTTCCCGGAATTCTGCCGCTGGCTGGTGGAGGACGCCTCATGCGACCGCTAACCGCCCAACGTCCCATAGCGCCTGCGCCGCGTGATCCGGCGCCAAGCCGGCTCGACTATCGCTGGCAGCGCATGATGCTGACCCCCGGTTTCCGCGCGATGGTGCGGATCGGGGTTCCGCTGATTCTGATCGTCACGATCGCGGGTTCGTGGTTTTCGCATGCCGAGAACCGCACAGCGTTGAACAACTGGATCGAAGCCACCAAGCAGGACTTTCAGGAACGTCCGCAGTTCATGGTACGCGGCGTGAACATCGCTGGGGCGGACCTCGCACTAACGGCAGAGGTCGCGGCACTTGTGCCCAAGGCCTACCCCGTGTCGTCATTCGCGCTGGATCTTGAAGGGATACGCGCCGCTGTTGAGGGGCTGGACCCCGTCAAATCGGCGGCAGTGCGCGTAGGCGATGCTGGCATGCTGGAGGTCGCCGTGACACCGCGGCAGCCTGTCGCGCTCTGGCGCGATGGCGTGATCCTGCGGCTGATTGATGCTGATGGCGTCGCCTCGGGGGTGATCGCCACCCGCGCGGACCGGCTGGATCTGCCGCTGATCGCGGGTGACGGGGCCGAGCAGCATATTGACGAAGCATTGGCGCTCTTTGCTGCTGCGGGGCCTCTTTTGGAGCGTGCCCGGGGGCTTGTGCGGATGGGCGAACGCCGCTGGGATCTGGTGTTGGATCGCGATCAGCGCGTGCTTTTGCCCGGCGATGGAGCGGTGGCAGCCCTGCAAAGGATCATCGCGCTCGATCAGGCGCAGGACATGCTGAACCGTGACGTGGCCGTTGTGGATATGCGCAACGCTGACCGCCCGACACTGCGCATGAATGCAGAGGCCGCAGCGGCGCTGCGCCGCATCAACTTACAATCAGACAGCAATGGGGCAGGCGACTGATGGGCGAGCTTTACGATAGTCAACGGGCGATGCGGCAGATGCGCAAGGCGGCGATGCAGCGCGGTGTTGTCGCCATTCTGGATGTAGGATCATCCAAGATCGCTTGCCTGATCCTGCGCTTTGATGGGCCGGAGCAGTTCCGCAGCGCCGATGGCGTCGGCTCGCTCGCCGGGCAGTCTCAGTTCCGGGTGATCGGGGCGGCGACCACACGCTCGCGCGGGGTGCGCTTTGGCGAGGTTGATGCGATGCAAGAGACCGAGCGCGCCATTCGCACCGCCGTGCAAGCCGCGCAGAAGATGGCGAATGTACGTGTCGATCACGTGATTGCCTGTCTCTCTGGTGCGCGGCCACGGTCCTATGGCCTGGACGGGGCGCTTGATGTGTCCGGCGGGATCGTGACGGAGCAGGACATCAGCCAGGTCATGGCCGCCTGCGATGTGCCGGATTTCGGCCAGGACCGAGAGGTGCTGCATGCGCATCCGGTGAACTTTGCGCTCGACCACCGGTCTGGTCTCGCTGACCCGCGCGGGCAGATCGGCAACCGGCTCACCACCGATATGCATCTGCTGACCGTCGATGGTGCGTCGCTTGAAAACCTTTTCTACTGCATCAAACGCTGCGATCTGGAGGTCGCGGGGATTGCTTCTTCGGCCTACGTCTCGGGCATGTCGTCATTGGTCGAAGACGAGCAAGAGCTGGGCGCAGCCTGCATCGACCTTGGTGGCGGCTCCACCGGCATTTCTGTCTTCATGAAAAAGCACATGATCTACGCCGACAGCGTGCGCATGGGCGGCGACCACGTGACCTCTGACATCTCCATGGGTCTGCAAATCCCGGCTGCCACAGCCGAACGGATCAAGACATTTTACGGCGGCGTTGTCGCGACCGGCATGGACGACCGTGAGATGATTGAGATTGGCGGCGATACGGGTGATTGGGAACATGACCGGCGTACCGTTAGCCGGGCAGAACTCATTGGCATCATGCGGCCACGGGTCGAAGAAATCCTCGAAGAAGTGCGGGAACGTCTGGACGCCGCAGGTTTCGAACATCTGCCCAGCCAGCAGATCGTGCTGACGGGCGGTGGCAGCCAGATCCCCGGGCTTGACGGATTGGCGAGCAAGGTCCTGGGCCAGCAAGTGCGCCTTGGCAGGCCGTTGCGGGTACAGGGACTGCCGCAGGCCGCAATTGGGCCTGCGTTTTCAAGCGCTGTCGGCCTGACACTCTTTGCGGCGAACCCACAAGACGAGTGGTGGGACTTCGAAATTCCCGCAGATCGCTACCCGGCCAGATCGTTGAAACGCGCGGTCAAATGGTTCAAGGACAACTGGTAATCCGCAATATCTTGCCGATCAGCCGAAATGCGGCTGGAACGAATAGATTTTTGTCCAGATTTGGTGGTCATTTTGTGTTTTTGACGTGACCTTTCCGCATCACATTGCTACTGTGGTGGGTAATAAGCAGTAAGCCCGGGGGCACGGGCATCAATAAAACAGGCGGATCAGGCTATGACATTGAACCTTTCCCTTCCCGGGCATGAAGAGTTGAAACCACGTATTACCGTGTTTGGTGTTGGCGGCGCGGGCGGCAACGCAGTGAACAACATGATCGAGCAAGAGCTTGATGGCACTGAGTTTGTGGTCGCCAATACGGATGCGCAGGCACTGCAGCAATCGCGCGCGGCCTCAAAGATCCAGATGGGTCTGAAGGTGACCGAAGGTTTGGGGGCAGGGGCCCGCGCCACGGTTGGCGCCGCTGCGGCCGAAGAGAGTATTGAACAGATCGTCGATCACCTTGCTGGCGCGCATATGTGCTTTATCACCGCTGGCATGGGCGGTGGCACCGGCACAGGTGCTGCCCCGATCATCGCGCAGGCCGCGCGTGAATTGGGCGTGCTGACAGTTGGTGTCGTGACCAAGCCCTTCCAGTTTGAGGGCGCCAAGCGCATGCGACAGGCCGAGGATGGCGTCGAGGCGCTGCAAAAGGTCGTCGACACGCTAATCATCATTCCAAACCAGAACCTGTTCCGCCTCGCCAATGAGAACACAACGTTCACCGAGGCCTTCGCGCTTGCTGACGACGTCCTCTACCAAGGTGTGAAAGGTGTGACCGACCTGATGGTACGCCCCGGCCTGATCAACCTCGACTTTGCCGACGTTCGCGCCGTGATGGACGAAATGGGCAAGGCCATGATGGGCACGGGCGAGGCCGAGGGTGAAAACCGCGCCATTCAGGCGGCTGAAAAAGCGATCGCCAATCCGCTTCTGGATGAAATCAGCCTGGAAGGTGCCAAAGGCGTGTTGATCAACATCACCGGCGGTTACGACCTGACCCTGTTCGAATTGGATGAGGCGGCGAACAAGATCCGGGAAAAGGTCGACGGGGATGCCAACATCATCGTGGGCTCCACGCTGGATACCAGCATGGAAGGCATGATGCGGGTGTCCGTCGTTGCAACAGGCATTGATGCCATCGCCAAAACTTCTGAAACACCCGTGCCGCGCCGCTCTATGGCGGCGCCGTTGCCGCCAGTTGCCGAAACGCCTGCGGAGGCTCCCGTCGAAGCACCGGCACCTGCGCCTGCCGTTGCGACTGCGCAGCAGCCCGAAGCAGAGGTCGCAGAGCGCACGCTCTTTGAAGACATGGAACAGCCAGCGGCCGCACCCGCGCCAGCACCGGTGGAAACTGCGCCTGCACCAGCCGCGGCTGCGGATGACCTTCCGCCGCCGGCCTACACGCCACGGCCCGCGCCAGCCGCACAAGCGCCAGAAAACTTTGTCGCCCCTCGCGCGGCAGAGCCGGGTGCACCATCGCCAGAGGCTCTGGCGCGCCTGCAAGCCGCCGTGAACCGTGTGCCAAAGCAACAACCGGCTGCGGCGGCACCGGCCGCCGAACCAGCACCGCAGCCCGCTCCAGCAGGTGAAAAGACGCGGTTTGGCATCAACTCTTTGATCAATCGGATGACGGGTGCGCAGGCAGAAGCAGGGCAGCAAACCCCGCCACGGCAACAGCCACAAGTGACCGCGCTGCATGAAGAGCCTGAGGCGCAAGAAGATCAGGAAAAGATCGAAATTCCCGCGTTTCTGCGCCGTCAGGCGAACTAGACGCGGAAAGCCGCCTGCTGCGACGCAGCGTCAGAGTTTTGCGAGGGGCCGCCGCATGGCGGCCTTTCCTTTTTGGAAACAACGGCTTGGCACCGCGCGCCGGTGGCTGCCTTATTTTTGCCATCCGATGTTTCAGACGGTTGTAAAGAGTGAGTTGAGTACTGCAGCGCAGCATCCTAACTCCTTCCGATAGAAACACCTGAAGGCAACACAGTGCAAACCACCCTCAAGTCAGCGATCACGTTTTCGGGGACTGGGCTCCATACTGGGGCGCGGGTCAATGTCGTGTTGCATCCCGCAGCAGCGGGCACAGGGATCGTTTTTCAGCGCGTCGACTTGCCTGGGCGGCCTGCACTGCCCGCGCGGTGGTCCGAGGTTGTTGTTTCGCCGCTGAACACGCGGCTGACAAATGCCGATGGCGTCACAGTCTCGACAATTGAACACCTGATGGCCGCTTTGGCCGGCTGCGGTGTGCACAACGCACGGGTCGAAATTGACGGGCCAGAGGTGCCAATCCTGGACGGGAGCGCGGCAGCGTTCGTGAAGGGGATCGTCGGCACCGGCCTGACCAGACTGTCTGCCCCGTTGCGTGCGATTGAGGTCACTGGTGAAGTCATGGTGTCTGAGGGCAATGCCTGGGCTAAGATTGTGCCAGCAACGACGTTGCAGATCGACTTTGAAATTGATTTCACCGATGCCGCGATTGGCCGTCAGCAAAAGACGCTGAACATGGCCAACCGTGCATTTGTGCGTGAGCTTTGCGATAGCCGTACGTTCTGTCGCGCCGCTGATGTGGACACGATGCGCGCCAACGGGCTCGCCCTTGGCGGTTCCGTCGAGAACGCGGTCGTGGTGGATGGCGATACGGTGCTTACCCCCGGCGGCCTGCGCCATGCGGATGAGGCCGTGCGCCACAAGATGCTGGATGCCTTGGGTGATCTCTATACCGCCGGCGCACCAATTCTTGGTCGCTACATCGGGCACCGCGCGGGCCACGCGCTGACGAACAAGCTGTTGCACGCCCTGTTCGCGCAGGATGATGCCTGGCGTTGGGTTACCTGTGATGTAAAGACAGCGGCACGTCTACCCGGTGTTGGCGTGCGCATGGCTGACCTCGACGCGGTCGCCTGACCACCCACTGACAGTTGATCGCGCCCCGGCCAAAAGGCATTTTGCCCCGGATTTTTCTATGCTAAGTCCAGCGTGTTGCGCGGCGATTTCGCAGTGCAGGGTGTAGTGAGGAACGCGGCATGTCAGGCAGAAATGGTCATAGTCAGGGCAGCAGATTGCGAGGCTTGGCAGTGGCATCCTTGCTGGTTCTTGCGGCATGTGGCCAGACCGCCGAAACCCCGCTGGATGAGCTGACGGCCCAACAGATATTTGAGCGCGGCGAGCGCCAGATTGCGCAGGGCAATCCTGACGATGCGGCTTTCACCTTTGGTGAGATTGAGCGGCTTTATCCCTACTCCGAGTTCGCCCAACGTGCCCTGATCATGCAGGCGTTTTCTTTCCACAGGGATGAGGATTATCCCAGCAGCCGCGCATCCGCGCAGCGGTATCTGGAGTTTTACCCGGCAGAAGAAGATGCGCCCTATGCCGCCTATCTGCTTGCACTTTCCTACTACGATCAAATTGATGATGTGGGACGCGATCAGGGGCTGACGTTTGAGGCCTTGCAAGCCCTGCGCCGCGTGTTTGAGCAATACCCCGACAGCGAGTATGCGCGGACATCAGAACTGAAGTTCGACCTTGCATTTGATCACCTCGCCGCGAAAGAGATGGAGGTCGGGCGTTTCTACTTGAAACGCGAAAACTATCTGGCCGCCGCAAACCGGTTCCGCACAGTGGTTGAAGACTTCCAGACCACAACGCATACCGCAGAGGCGCTGCACCGGCTGGTTGAAAGCTATCTGTCGCTTGGCCTCGTGGAAGAGGCGCAGACGGCAGGTGCGATCCTTGGCTACAACTACCAATCCAGCGAGTGGTACGAGGCGAGCTTTGCCCTGTTGACAGGTGCAGGTCTGTCGACCGACGCCACCGGCGACAACTGGCTGGCGTCGATCTACCGACAGGTTGTGCGGGGCGAGTGGCTGTGATCAAGTCAGGCAACGCCTGAGTTTGACGGGACGGAACCTCGTATGCTGCGTGGTCTAGAAATCCGCGACATGCTGATCATTGACCGGCTGGACCTTGCGTTTCAGCCCGGCCTGAACGTGCTGACGGGGGAAACGGGTGCTGGCAAGTCGATCCTCTTGGATGCATTGGGGTTTGTGCTGGGCTGGCGGGGCCGGGCCGAACTGGTGCGCAAAGGGGCTGATCAGGGGGAAGTCACCGCATGGTTCGAGCTTGATACGGACCATCCTGCGCGTGCTGTGCTGGACGAGGCAGGATTTACCATTGAGGACGAGTTGATCCTGCGCCGCGTCAATACGAAAGACGGGCGCAAGACCGCCTGGATCAACGATCGGCGCGCGAGCGGCGAAATTCTGCGGGCCGTTTCTGAGACGCTGGTCGAGCTGCACGGTCAACATGATGACAGGGGGCTGTTGAATGCGCGTGGCCACAAGCAGTTACTCGATACGTTTGCTGATCATCCGGACTTGCTGGGCGAGGTGCGGGTCAACTGGCGCGCTCTGGCGCAGGCCGAGAAAGACCTGACCACAGCGCAGGCGCGATTGGCAGAGGTGCAGGAGGAAGAGGATTTCCTGCGCCACGCGGTTGCGGAACTTGATCAGTTGGCGCCCGAGGCGGGCGAAGAGGCCACGCTCGACACACAGCGACGCCTGATGCAGGCGGCAGAGAAGATCCGCACTGACATCGCGAAGGCAGGCGAGGCTTTGGGCCTGAACGGCGCTGAAGGGATGATGGGGGATGCCTCGCGCTGGTTGCAAGGGGCCGCAGGCGACGCAGAAGGGCGGCTTGATGCGCCGTTGAGTGCGATTGAGGCAGCGATGCTTTCACTGGACCAGGCGCAACGTGGCGTGGCGGATTGCCTGGACGCGCTCTCGTTCAATCCGGCGGAGCTGGAGGACGTGGAAGAGCGTCTCTTTGCTATCCGTGGTTTGGCGCGCAAGCACGCGGTATTGCCAGATGATCTGGCAGGATTTGCGGATGAGTTACGTGGGCGCTTGGCACTGCTCGATGACGGCGCGCGCGATCTGGCAGCGCTGGAAAAGGCCGTGATGGAGGCGCAAGCCGCCTATGACGCGGCTGCAGGCAGGCTCACGACATCTCGCCGCGCTGCGGGTGCTGCGCTCGACAAGGCGATGGCAGCAGAACTGGCACCGCTAAAGATGGAACGGGCTGTGTTCGAAACGGCCGTCTCCCCCTCCGAATCCGGGCCGGAGGGACAGGACAGCGTCGCCTTTACCGTGGCAACTAACCCTGGTGCACCATCTGGACCGCTCAACAAGATTGCATCAGGTGGCGAACTCAGCCGCTTTTTGCTGGCGCTCAAGGTCTGCCTGACACAGGCGACCGAGGGGCAGACACTGATTTTTGACGAGATCGACCGCGGGGTGGGCGGCGCGACGGCAGATGCAGTCGGCCGGCGCCTGGCGTCACTGGCCGAAGGTGGGCAGGTGCTTGTCGTGACGCACTCACCGCAGGTTGCGGCCTTGGGCGGCCACCATTGGCGAGTGGCCAAGGAACAACGGGCGGGTGACACAACGTCGACGGTTGCAGCACTCGATCACGCTGCCCGGATTGATGAAATCGCACGCATGCTATCGGGGGATACGGTCACGGATGCTGCCAAGGCGGCGGCGCGCGCGTTGCTGGACGGATAGAGCGTTTCGACCTTAACTTGAAACATCATGCATCATCTTTCGCGTTCGTAGCGACGCGGAGAGGCAGCGAAAGGTGATTCAGGTTGAGGTCGAAATGCTTTAGAAAAAAGGCGCCGCATTTCTGCGACGCCCTGAACATACACCGGTTACCCAGCCCACTCTTTACTGTGCATTTCGGCCACTCACCTCCGGAACGCACGTGTTCAATGATGGGGAAAACTCCCCTCAAAACTCGCGACCACATTGTGCTTAAAGAAACAGTCTGCAGTCGCATACTGGTTACTGTCAGAAGCAAAACACGCTTCTTGGTGAATAAATAGCAAATGCGCGAGCTACCTCGCAACCTGTACCAAAGTATGTCAATATTGCTGACATATTATCTTTGGTTGATCATTGAAGTCCCAAAAATTCTGCATTCGCGCACTGTAGGACTGAACTTTAGGTCACTGAAAGTATGCGGTAATTTTCTGAAATCTGTCTCAGCGTCTCCGAGAAAAACAAGAATTTTCCTGTTTTGCGGCGAATTCGTTCGGATCCACTATTTGCTTAGGTTGTTAACCTTAAAGTTGTATTTTGACGTATTTTCCAAGATGAATGCCACATGAACGCGGCCCGGACACTTCCGGGAATCGCCAGCACGCAGGGATGCTGATTGCCCCAGGGGACGTCGCGAATTTGCCTTTCCCGTGTCCGTCCAATTGCTTAATAAGCTGATAGGTGGTGAGCACGGAACATGCTGACCGCCAGTGCGACTGCGGGATAAACACGTCGATGGGTAAGCCGGTCAAATCGTTGCTGCAGCAAGGGTTTGCCGATGCGTCGAACGCCTGCCGTGACGCAGCACTGATCATGAAAACCCATGGACCCAACCAGATTCAGTTCTGGTTCATTGCGCTGGCCATCGGAATCGGCGCCGGATTGGCAGCAGTGCTGTTCAGGCTTGGGATCTATGCGATCCAGACAACCGTTTACGGCAACGATGACGTTTTAACGCTGCATTCCTTTGCGGAAAACCTTGCCTGGTACCACCTGTTGATCATCCCGATCTGCGGGGGCCTGATCGTGGGGATCATCCTCGACAGGTTCACGGATGATGGACGCGTGCGGTCGGTCGCGGACGTGATTGAGGGGGCGGCCCTGTCGGAAGGGCGGGTGGAGGTGCGCAGCGGTCTTGCCTCTGCGGCGGCATCAATGATCACGCTGTCGACCGGCGGATCGACCGGGCGAGAGGGGCCTGTCGTCCACCTCGCCGGTGTGATTTCGACGGCCATCTGCCGCTGGATTAACGCCAACGGAATCACCGGGCGTGACCTTTTAGGCTGTGCTGTCGCCGCTGCCGTTTCCGCCAGTTTCAACGCACCGATTGCCGGCGCGCTATTCGCGCTAGAGGTCGTGCTGCGCCACTTCGCTGTGCACGCCTTTGCCCCCATTGTGATCGCCTCAGCCGTTGGAACAGTCATCAATCGCCTCGTCTTCGGCGATGTGACGGAATTTGTACTACCGGTTCAGAACGCATTGGCCTTCTATGTGGAGCTGCCTGCCTTCCTGATCCTAGGTCTCGTGTGCGGGATCGTGGCTGTCGCGCTGATGAAGGCGATTTTCTGGGCTGATGACTTCGGGTCCTATGTCCAGGCAGAGACGGGCCTGCCACGTTTCCTGCGTCCGGCCATCGCTGGGGGGTTCCTTGGGGCACTGGCCATCTGGTGGCCGCATATCATCGGCGTGGGGTATGAAACGACATCTGCCGCCCTCACAGGAAATCTGCTTCTGCATGAAGCGATTGTTTTCGTTGTTCTGAAGGTCATTGCCGTTGCCATCACGATGGGTGGGCGCATGGGCGGTGGCGTGTTTTCCCCTTCGCTGATGGTGGGCGCGCTGACCGGGCTCGCCTTTGGTATGATCGCCACGTCGATTTTTCCGACCGTATCGGGGAGCGAGACGCTCTACGCGCTCGCGGGCATGGGTGCGGTGTCTGCTGCCGTGTTGGGTGCGCCGATCTCAACAACACTGATCGTGTTTGAACTGACAGGGGACTGGCAGACCGGGCTTGCTGTGATGGTCGCAGTTTCTCTGTCCACCGCGCTTTCCAGCCGCCTTGTCGACCGCTCTTTCTTCCTCACCCAGCTGGAGCGCCGGAACGTGCACCTTGCAGCCGGGCCACAAGCCTATCTGCTGGCGACCTTCAAGGTGTCCAACATCATGCGCGATATGGATCACCCCTATGCAGCGGTGGAGGAGGAATGCTGGGATCTGGTGCGCGACGGGCTGTATCTCGACGGTAACGCGACGCTAGAGCAGGCGATGCCGATATTTGAACGCTCCAGCCCGCGGTTTATCCCTGTCGTCACACTTGGAGGCGAGGACAGCCCGCCAGAGCTTTGGGGTGCACTGTTCCAGGTGGACGCATTGCGGGCCATGAACCGGGCACTGTCAGAGACAGCGGCGGAAGAGCATTCTTAAACCTGCTCTACCGCGACCTTGTTGGTATAGAAAGCAATGTGGTCCTTGATTTCGGCGACGTCTGGAAGCGGGTCTTCATAGGACCACGCGGCGTCCTTCAACGGCCCACTCTTCGCAACAATCGTGAAATAGCTGGCAGCACCTTTATAGGGGCAGGTGCTTGCAGCATCAGAGGGTTCGAGGAACATCATCGCAAGATCGTCGCGCGGGAAGTAGATCACCGGTGGATAGTCCCCTTCGGCCAGTTCCAGCGCGCGCGTGCTTTCGCCAATCACGGCACCGGCTGCGCGGACAACCCATGTACCCGAGGCCGGGCGAATTTTGATGTGATCAGCCATGATGTATCCTTTCGTCGTGCCGCCGTTGTGGGCGTCGCATTTGCCTATTTGGCTCAGGTGACAGTTTCGTGTCAGAGCGGGGCGCAGGCCGCGTGCAACCAATCCGCCGTTTCTGCATCCAGCCGACCGGCCAGAAGCGTCACAATATCAGCGTGGTAGCGGTTTATCCAGTCACGCTCTGCCGTCGTCAACATCTCCACGTCGATCAGGCGCCTGTCGAAGGGCACATAGGTCAGCGTGTCAAAGCACAGCATCTCGCGGTCGTCGCCGCCGGGAAGGGCCGGGGCTGGGATGGTGACGATCAGGTTTTCGATGCGGATGCCGAAACCGCCCTCACGATAATACCCCGGCTCATTCGACAGGATCATGCCGTCCTGCAGGGCCACCATGTTGCGGCGTGACAGGCTTTGAGGCCCTTCGTGCACCGACAGGTAGCTGCCAACGCCATGCCCCGTGCCATGGTCATAGTCTTGCCCCGCCATCCAAAGCTGCGCGCGTGCCAGCGTATCCAGATGCTGCCCGCCCACACCTTTCGGAAACCGGATGCGGCTGACCGCGATCATCCCTTGCAACACGCGGGTATAGCAGGCCCGGTGTTCGTCCGTGGGTAAGCCCACGACGACAGTGCGCGTGATGTCTGTCGTGCCGTCAATGTATTGCCCGCCGCTGTCCACCAGCAGCAGTTCGTCCATGCCGATGGGTCGGTTCGTGTCCTCGCTCACCCGATAATGTACGATGGCGCCGTTCGGCCCGGCGCCGCAGATCGTCTCAAAGCTGATGTCGCGCAGCGCATTGGTCTGGGCGCGAAACCCCTCCAAAGCGGTGACCACGTCAATCTCTGTCAGCCCGCCTTTGGGTGCGGTGGCGTCAAGCCACGCAAGGAAGCGGACCATCGCGACCGCATCACGTTCATGTGCGGCCTTCGCACCCGAGATTTCAGCGGCGTTTTTGCAGGCCTTGGGGATCAGGCAAGGATCGCTCCCTTTGATGATGTCAGCGCCTGCCTCCAGCAGTTTTGTTGCGATGATGTCGGGGCAAGACTTTGGATCAATCAGCACTTTGCCGGACAAGGTGCCGAGGTGTTCAGCGAAGCTGCCGATCTCGTGCAAGGTGACATCCGGACCAAGGTGCTCTGCCAAATCATCCGCCTTGCCAGCCCCGGCAAACAGCGCGACACGACCATCGCTTTGCAAGATCGCAAAGGATTGCGGCACGGGATTGCGCTCGATGTCCGTGCCACGGATGTTCAAGAGCCAGGCAATACTGTCCGGCAGTGTCAGCACGGCGCAATCGGCCTCCAGCGACGCGGCCAGACGTTTGCGCTTGTCGGCATGGGCCTCTCCCGCATGTTCCAGTGCATGGGCGCTAAAGGGGGCTGTGGGTGGTTCTGGCTGATCCTCCCAAATCTGGTCCACCAGATTGTCGATCGGGGTCAGTGTGAAATCGGGGAGCGCCTTGCGCAGCGCGGCGATCTCGGACACCGTGTGCAGCCACGGATCGAAGCCTACCGTGCCGCCATCCGGCAACTGCTCTTTCAGCCAGTCTGCCAGTTGCACCTCTGGCCAGTGCACGGGGGTGAAGTCCTCGGCTACCTGCGCGCGCACCTGCAGGCGGTAGCGCCCGTCGATGAAAACGCCGGCCTTGTACTGCATCACCGCACAAAACCCGGCAGAGCCGGTGAAACCGGTCAACCACGCCAGTCTTGCATCACGCGGGGCGACATATTCACCCTGATGCGCATCGGCGCGGGGGACGAGAAACACATCAACGCCAGCCTCTGACATTGCCGCACGCAGCGCTTTCAGCCGCGGTGGGCCTTGTTCCGGCGATGATGTCGCCTCAAATGTCTGAAACACGCAGCGTCCCCTGATCTTTCTTCGTCCAATCAAACTTCCGCCGGAGGCAGGCCCGTCGGTGTGGCCGGGTGCCTAGCTTGCCTTTTTCATGCCCATGACGCGGGCCCGCTTGCGCGGGTCACTGTCAAAGAGGCTGGCGAGCTGTTCCGTCATCGCCCCGGCAAGCTGTTCAACATCTGTGATTGTCACAGCGCGTTCATAATAGCGCGTGACATCATGGCCGATGCCGATGGCCACCAGTTCTACAGCTTTGCGCTTTTCCACCATGGCAATCACGTCGCGCAGGTGCTTTTCGAGGTAGTTGGCGGAGTTCACAGACAGGGTCGAATCGTCCACCGGCGCGCCGTCCGAGATCACCATCAGCACCTTGCGCTGTTCCGGGCGCGCAGCCATCCGGCGGTGCGCCCATTCCAGCGCCTCACCGTCGATGTTTTCCTTGAGCAGACCCTCTTTCATCATCAGGCCAAGATTGGGGCGCGTCCGGCGCCACGGGGCATCTGCTGCCTTGTAGATGATGTGGCGCAGATCGTTCAGGCGTCCCGGCGTCGCCTCGCGCCCATCGGCCAGCCATTTTTCACGGGCCTGCCCGCCTTTCCAGGCTTTGGTGGTGAAGCCGAGGATTTCCACCTTCACATCGCAACGTTCCAGTGTCCGCGCCATAACATCCGCACAGATCGCCGCGATCGAAATCGGGCGGCCCCGCATGGACCCCGAGTTATCGAGGAGGAGAGTCACGACCGTATCGCGAAACTCCATGTCCTTCTCGACCTTGAAGGACAGCGGTGTGGTGGGTGAGGCGACGATGCGCGCCAGGCGGCCCGCGTCGAGGATGCCTTCCTCGCGATCGAACTCCCAACTGCGGTTCTGCTGGGCCTGTAGGCGGCGCTGCAGCTTGTTGGCAAGGCGCGATACGGCGCCTTTCAGTGGTTCGAGCTGCTGATCGAGATAGGCGCGCAAGCGTTCCAACTCGGCAGGTTCGGCAAGATCCTCTGCGCCAATCTCTTCGTCATATTCGTTCGAGAAAACGCGGTAGTCCGGATCCGCCTCTGACACGGGCTGCGGGGCAGGGGGTTCTAGCGGGGCCTCGCCCTCTGGCATTTCGGCTTCTTCGCCCATTTCGGCGTCGGCCTGGTCATCCATGCTGACCTGCGCCTGGCTGGCATCTTGGGTTTCTTCCTGGCTTTGTTCGGGCGTGCCTTCGGCCTCTTCCCCGTCGCCATCATCCTCGCCGGTGCTTTCAGGCTCTTCCTGATCGTCGTCAGAACCCTCTTCAGCCTGATCCTCCTGGTCTTCATCAAGACTGTCAGGATCATCACCCAGTTGATCGCCATAGCCGAGATCCGCGATCATCTGCCGGGCGAATTTGGCAAAGGCCTGCTGATCATTCAGCATGGTATCGAGGTCGCCAAGCGTATCGCCACAGTGATCTTCGATAAAGCCGCGCCACAGCTCCATCACGTTGTCCGCACCTTTGGGCATCTCGCGTCCTGTGGCGAGGTGGCGGATCAGGTAACCCGCAGCGACAGCCAGCGGAGCATCCGCAGCCTGCGTGATCTGGTCATAGCCTTTGCGCTGCGCATCCCCCCCAATTTTGGCATCAATGTTGCCTGCGGTGCCGGGCATGAACTCTGCACCAACCGCCTCGATCCGCGCTGTCTCCATCGCATCATAAAGGTCCTGCGCCATCTGCCCTTGTGGCATGTAGCGGGCGTTGACCTTGGGGTCGTGGAACTTATGGCGCAGAGCGAAGGAATCCGCCGTACCGCGCGCCAGCAAAACCTCATCCCGTGTCATGCGGCGCGACACCTGTGGCAGGCGAATAGTGTCAGCGGTCTGACCGGTCGGATCAACCGAGTATGTGACGGCCAGCTCGGGGTCGTCGGCCATCACCTTGGTCGCTTCGGCGAGCGCCTTCTTGAACGGGTCGGCCGGATTGTCGGAGGGTTTGCTCATCGCGCGGTTCCTTTGCTTATGCGCAAACTAGAACTCCGACAGCGCAATGACCAGTGTCGCGGGCTATTCTTCGGCCAGTTCCGGGGCTTCAAAGGTGATCCCGGCCTCGGGCTGAATCTCAAACGGGTCATCAGCCAGCTGGTGCAGGGTGTTCAGTTCCGCAACGCCGGGCAGAACGGCCCCCGCTTCATCGATGAAGGCAAGCCGGGGGCGAAAGACTTTGCCGCCCAGGTGAATTTCACCCTCGTCAAAGAGGTAGGCCAGTTCGGTCACAATGCCTTCGACGTTGGCCTTGGCCATTTCCTCGGGCATGTTTTCAGCGAAGAGCGGGTAAAGCGCTTGAGCCATCAGTGTCGTGACCGCTTCGGCCAAGTCCGTGTGCCCCACCACATAGTCCTGTGGCAGCGGTGCTCCGATCTTCATCTTCATGGTCTGCTCCGGTTTGTTGACTGTCCGCTATCATGCGCATGAAACGGGCAACAATGTGTCAACTGGAGGGTGAATGTTTCGTTTTCTTGCTGTCAGCTCAGAAGGAGCCCGGTGCAAGACCGCGTCATCTGGGCGGATTGTTCGCGGGCCCACGCGGCGTCAGCCGGATCATCGTTGAAGGTGGCCCGCGTTAGCAGCACCGATTGTGCGTGTTTTCCCTGTAGCCGCCATTGCAACACGTCCCGCCCCTGATCGGGTTCCATGATTGCTGCAACCAGATCCAGCACCGCCGCGCGTTGGCGCTGGGTGTCTTCGGATGCCGCGCCATCGAACATCCATTGATACTCCATCACGGCAGACAAGCGCCCCGCGCATGTCGCGAATGTCCGAAGCGGGTTCGCCTCGTAGGCTTGCGCTATGGGTGCCGCGATCATCCAGATACAAACCGCGATCAGGCCCGTTCTTTTTCTGCTCATGTTTTGAGCATGTATTGTAAATTTCCGTCTGCCAACTGTGCAGTTTGGAAACTTTCTGTTTTTGACGTGCTAAGTTTTCGTCAAATTCAACGTAAAAAGGCGGGCCTGGGCCCGCCTTTTTCAGTAATTTCAATGGGTTGATTATCCGAGGCTGAGGCTCGCTGCGCTTTCTGGCAGTTCTTCGTCGAAACAGCGCTGATAGAACTCTGCCACGGTCTGCCGCTCCAGCTCATCGCATTTGTTGAGGAACGACAGGCGGAAGGCATAGCCAATGTCCTGGAAGATCCGGGCGTTTTCGGCCCAGGCCAGTACGGTCCGCGGCGACATCACAGTCGACAGATCGCCATTCATGAAGGCCGTGCGCGTCAGATCAGCAACGGTTACCATCTGGCTGATGGTCTTGCGCCCCTTCTCGGTGTTGAAGTGCGGTGACTTCGACAGAATGATCGCGGCCTCCGCATCGTGGCTCAGGTAGTTCAGCGTCGCCACGAGCGACCAGCGGTCCATCTGCGCCTGGTTGATCTGTTGGGTGCCGTGGTAGAGGCCCGTCGTATCGCCCAATCCCACCGTGTTCGCCGTCGCAAACAGGCGGAAATAAGGGTTCGGCGTGATGATCTCGTTCTGGTCCATCAGCGTCAGTTTGCCGTCAGCTTCCAGCACGCGCTGGATCACGAACATCACGTCGGCGCGGCCCGCATCATATTCGTCGAACACGATGGCGACGGGATTGCGAAGCGCCCAGGGCAGGATGCCTTCGTGGAATTCAGTCACCTGCACGCCGTCGCGCAGCTTGATGGCATCCTTGCCGATCAGGTCGATCCGGCTGATGTGGCTGTCAAGATTCACACGGACCGCTGGCCAGTTGAGACGGGCGGCGACCTGCTCGATATGGGTCGATTTACCGGTCCCGTGATATCCTTGGATCATCACGCGGCGGTTGTAGCCAAAGCCCGCAAGGATGGCCAAAGTCGTGTCCGGGTCAAACTTATAGGTGCTATCGATGTCTGGCACGCGATCAGAGCGATCGGCGAATGCCTTGATCTTCATGTCACTGTCGATGCCAAAGACCTCACGCACCGAGATCTCTTCGGTCGGTTTGCCTTGTATGTCGCCCGCGCCATCCGCCATGTTCAACGCCTTTGTCTGTAGTCATCCGGTGTTTCGTTGCAGATGCAACATATAACGGGGCGCTGCAAGGGAAAGGGCGAGGATGAGCGGAGAGTTTGCCAAGATGACAGCGGATCACATCAGCGTGGTCAGGCCAGTATTTGCGCGCAAGGGCCATCGAGCCTTGCTAAGTATTTGACACGAGAAAAGGAGACCCCCGATGGACCGCCGGCATTTTTTGACCCTCGCTCTGGCGACCGCCTCAGCCCCAGCAGCACTTCAGGCGCAAACGTTTGAGGTGACGCGGACAGAGGCGGAGTGGCGCGCGATGCTCACTGACATCGAGTATCGGGTGATGCGCGAAGAGGGCACCGAGCGGGCAGGCAGCTCTCCACTCGACAAGAACTATGCTGACGGCACCTATCATTGCCGCGGCTGTGATCTGGCGATCTATAGCTCACAGGCGAAATACGATAGCGGGACTGGTTGGCCGAGTTTTTACGAAAGCCTTCCGGGCGCGGTTGGCACGAAGCCTGATCGCAAGCTGCTCTATGTCAGGACAGAGGTGCACTGCCGTCGATGCGGCAGTCATTTGGGTCACATCTTTGACGATGGGCCGCAACCGACCGGAAAGCGCCACTGTCTGAATGGTGTCAGCCTCGTCTTTCGCGCGTGATTCGTCGCTTTTGCTGTCGTAAGAGCAGTATAGATTGTTAACAGAATATGAATAATGCCGCTGATTGCGAGGCGGCATCGGCATGCATTTCTGGTAACTTCTGGCGAGGTTGCGGTCGCGCGACCAAATCATGTCTCAATAAAGGCAAGGTTTTCCTGACTTTGACAAAGTCTCGGCGGGATTTTGCCGATTTTTGCTTGAGCCGATTCCGGAATTATGGCAATTTTATCGACAATTCCGAAGTCGCCGGTGTGTTCGGTGACACAGATTAAACGACACGCTGCCTTTTATGTGTCGGTTGAGAGTGAGTTTTGGGGGTGCCGCATGTTCGCACGTTTTAGACAAGCATTATACGTGACCCGGGGTGAGAAGTACCTCATCGCCGCTTATGCCGCAGTGATCGCCATGACGACCGGTTTGGCCGTCCTCGTTCTGACACGGGC
>JBCBOD010000084.1:0-17511 GCA_039821425.1 Pseudomonadota bacterium | reverse complement strand
TGGCACAACAGTCCCACGGTAACGGCGAGCAAGCTTTCAAAAGGGGCAAAGTAAGAACCCCAACCGGCAAAAGCAGGTTTCATACAGGCCTCTCCATTACCCAACCAGATCCGGCGCGTGAGCGAGCAGACATCCCCCCAGGTGGCACGCGCAGTCGGACTTCCCAGAAATGGGAGAAGGCGGCGGATTGATCAGTGGCAGCAGATCAATCCGCCGTTTTCACTTTCAGGGCAAAGCGGGGGAAGGACCGAGGGACAGTGGTTCTGAGTTTTACAGGCGAACACACCCAAAAGGTGGACAGCAAGGGGCGCATGTCGATCCCGGCTGATTTTCGTCGTGTGCTCGAAGCGGGTGATCCGGAATGGACGCCGGGCCTGTCACCCCGCATGTACCTGCTTTACGGTGATCACCTGAAAGACCAGCTGCATGGCTACTCGGTTGATGAATTCAATGCGGTTGTTGCGCAAATCAATGCGCTCCCCCGCGGATCGGACAACAAGCGAAAACTCTCCCGCCTGATTATCGGCCAGTCCATCCGCCTCGATGTCGACAAAGACGGGCGCACCGTCATGCCGATCAAACAGCGCCAGAAGCTGGGGCTGACGGATGGGGAGCTGACATTCAGCGGCATGGGCGACCATTTCGAGATTTGGAAGGCCGAGACATTCGCGGCCGAAGTGGCGGGTGACCTCTCTGACTGGTTGGGATCGCAGGAGGATGGCTTTGATCCGCTGATCCTCTTGGATGGGTGACGCGGATGACGGCTGCCACCGAAACCTCACCCCATATTCCTGTTCTGATCCGGCCGCTCATCGCAGCGGTCTCTCCCGTTTCTGGGGTCTGGCTTGACGGAACTTTCGGGAATGGCGGCTACACCCGTGCGCTGTTGGCAGCGGGGGCTGAGAAGGTCGTTGGCGTGGACCGTGACCCGCTGGCGTTTGAAATGGCGGCCGAATGGATCGGCGACTACGGGAGCCGGATTGAAACGGTCGCTGGCGTCTTTTCCCGGCTTGACGAATATGCTTCCGATCTTGACGGGGTGGTCCTCGACCTCGGCGTCAGCTCCATGCAGCTTGACCGGGCCGAGCGCGGGTTTTCTTTCCTGCGTGATGGTCCACTGGATATGCGCATGTCGCAAGAGGGGCCATCGGCGGCGGACATCTGTAACAACGCCAGCGAGGCTGAACTCGCTGATATCATTTACCTTTACGGGGAGGAGCGGGCCTCGCGCCGTATTGCCCGTGCAATTGTCGCGGCCCGCCCGCTGACCAGCACCTTACAACTGGCCAAGATCGTCGAAGGCTGCCTGCCGCGCGCCAAACCGGGGCAAAGCCACCCCGCCACCCGCACCTTTCAGGCGCTGCGTATCGCGGTGAACAATGAATATGGTGAACTGGCCACCGGGCTCATGGCCGCCGAACGCGCGTTGAAGCCCGGCGGGCAATTTGCTGTCGTGACCTTCCATTCGGTCGAGGACCGGATGGTCAAACGCTTCTTTCAGGCGCGCGCGGGCAAAACGGCGAACGCCAACCGCTATGCGCCGGAGGTAGAGCAGGTGACGCCTGCCTGGCAGATAAAGACGCGCAAGGCCGTGGGGCCTGATGATCAGGAATTGGCGGAAAACCCACGATCACGGTCGGCGAAGCTCCGAGTAGGCGAACGGACAGATGCCCCGGCGGAACCCATCGATCCGCGCGATCTGGGCATGCCGATGACGAAACAGGAAAGGACCGGATAGATGCGAGGGTTGCTTTACGTGCTGACGGCGCTGGCGGTCATCGGGCTGGCGTTCTGGGCCTATCAGGAAAACTACAAGACGCAGGCGGCGATTGCCGAGGTGCGCGACCTGCATCAAGAGATCGGTGCGGCACACGAACGCCTCAGCATGTTGCGCGCCGAATGGGCCTATCTGAACCGGCCTGACCGGCTGGCTGACCTTGCAGACCTCAACTTTGATCGTTTGGGCTTGTTGCCCCTGATGCCGGACGCCTTTGGTGCGGCCGATCAGATCATCTATCCACTGCCGCCCATTGCACCCATCGTGAACCCGATTGAGCTGTCGGCGGATGATCTTGCCGCGTTGGAGAATGATCTGTGACTCGCACACCACTCCGCCCGCTTGCCCGCATCCTGCGCGCCCGCGCCGAGGGCGAGAACCCTGACGCGATCGAGGCCGAAAACCGGGCCCGACGGCATGCCGCCATGGCCGACAAGCAGCGGCAGCGGGCCGAGGGGCGGTTGCTGGTGCTTGGTCTTGCGTTTTTCTGCGCTTTCGGGCTGATCGGGATGCGGATGGGCGCACTGGCGTCCTCTGTTCCTGAAGAGCCGCGCGCGTCTGTCGCTGGTAACCCGATCATTGGGCAACGCTCTGATATCGTTGACAGAAACGGGCGTATCCTCGCCACGAACCTCGCGACACATTCGCTTTACGCACACCCGCGCGACATGATTGACCCGGCCGCGGCGGCGAAGGGGCTTGTGGAGATTTTCCCTGAACTGAACGAAGCGGAACTGCTGGAGGATTTCACCGGCGACCGTCGTTTCCTCTGGATCCGCCGTCAGATCAGTCCTGAACAGATGCAGGCGGTGCATGACATCGGTTCCCCCGGCTTGCTCTTCGGCCCGCGCGAGATGCGGCTCTATCCGAACGGCCCTATCGCTGCGCATATCCTTGGTGGGGCGAGCTATGGGCGTGAAGGCGTGGCAAGCGCGGAGGTGATCGGTGTCGCAGGGGTGGAGCGCCAGTTCGACGCCTACCTGCGCGACCCGGCGAACGAGGGTGCGCCGCTGCAATTGTCGCTCGACTTGACGGTGCAGGCCGCGGCGGAACAGGTGCTCGCTGGTGGCATGTCGATCATGAATGCCAAAGGGGCGTCATCGGTGCTGATGGACATCCACACGGGCGAGGTCATCTCGATGGTCTCGCTTCCCGATTTTGACCCCAACAACCGCCCTGCAGTGCTGACCACGGGCGACCAATCTGACAGCCCACTCTTCAACCGGGCGGTGCAGGGGGTGTACGAGCTCGGGTCCGTCTTCAAGATCTTCACGACCGCGCAGGCGATGGAACTTGGGTTGATCAACCCCAACACGATGATTGACACCCAAGGCCCGCTGACATGGGGCCGCTTTCGCATCCGGGACTTCAAGGACTATGGGCCGGAATTGTCGACAACTGATGTGATCGTCGAAAGCTCCAACATCGGGACAGCGCGCATAGCGATGCAGATCGGGGCAGAGCGGCAACGCGAATTCCTTGACAGCCTTGGGTTCCTCGCGCCAACGCCGCTGGAAATGGTCGAGGCACCAACGGGGCGTCCGCTTCTGCCGCCAAACTGGTCGGAGATTTCGACGATGACCATTTCCTACGGGCACGGGCTGTCATCCTCGCCAGTGCATCTGGCTGCCGGTTACGCGTCACTCCTGAACGGTGGTACGCGAGTAGAACCGACACTGTTGCGCCGCGAAACGGTTGAACCCGGCCCCCGGATCGTCAGCGAGGCTGTCAGCGCACGCTCGCGCGAGATGCTGCGGCAGGTTGTGGTGCGCGGCACCGCGTCGTTTGGTGAGGTGCCGGGGTACAGCGTTGGCGGCAAGACAGGTACGGCGGATAAACCCCGGACCGCTGGCGGTGGCTACTATGATGACAAGGTGATTTCGACGTTCGCTTCGGTCTTTCCAACAGATGATCCGCAATACGTTTTGATCGTCACGCTCGATGAACCGTCCGAGAATTCCGGCGAAGAACCACGCCGCACCGCAGGCTGGACAGCCGTGCCCGTGGCCGCGGAAATGATCCGCCGCGTCGCCCCCCTTTTGGGCCTGCGACCGCAAGTGGACACATCCCAGCCGGTCGGTGTAACACTCACCGCAAACTAGGCGGGGCGGGCAATGACATCACTGGCAGAGCTGGGATTGACGGCGCAGGGTGGACGCGAGGCGCAGATCACCGGCCTTGCCGTTGACAGCCGCGAGGTGAAGCCCGGGTTCCTTTTTGCCGCCTTGCCCGGTGCGCGTGTGCACGGGGGGGAATTCATCCAATACGCCCTGCGCATGCAGGCCGCAGCGATCCTGACAGATACCAAAGGGGCAGAGATCGCAGCGCATGAGCTTGCCACCTCCGATGCTGCCCTGATCGTTGCGCAAGATCCAAGGCAAGCACTCGCGCAAACCGCCTCGCTCTGGTTTGGGGCACATCCGGCGACGATGGTCGCGGTGACCGGCACCAACGGGAAAACATCGGTTTCCACCTTCTGCCGCCAGATGTGGGAGGCGATGGGTGTGGCGGGCGTGAACCTTGGTACCACGGGGGTCGAGGGCGCCTGGGCGCATCCATTGAAACACACGACGCCGGAGCCGATCACCTTGCATCGGGTACTGGCTGAGGCCGCTGGAAATGGCGTGACACACGCGGCGATGGAGGCGTCTTCGCACGGCCTTGATCAGCGGCGGCTTGATGGCGTGCTGCTCTCTGCCGCCGGATTTTCGAACTTCAGCCAGGATCACCTTGATTATCACAAGACGTTTGAGGCGTATTTTGACGCCAAGATGGGGCTGTTTACCCGGGTTTTGGGTGAAGACGGCACCGCCGTGATCAACCTTGATGATCCAAAGGGTGCCGAGGTTGCGCAGATTTGCGCAGATCGCGGGCAAGAGGTGATCGGCGTGGGCCGTCACCCGGATGCAAGGCTGCGCCTGCGCGCGCAGAGGTTCGATGCGACGGGGCAGGATGTGCTCTTTGAATGGCAAGATCGTTCGCATCAGGCCCGCCTTTCGCTGATTGGCGGGTTTCAGGTGGAAAACGTGCTGCTGGCAGCGGGGCTTGTGATCGCAGCAGGGGTAGAAGCGACGGATGTCTTTGAAAGCTTCGGCGCACTGCACACAGTCCGGGGCCGGATGGAGCTTGCCGCTACGCGCGACAATGGTGCGGCGGTATTTGTCGACTACGCGCATACACCTGATGCCGTCGCGACCGCACTGCGGGCGATGCGCCCGCATGTATTGGGTCGCATCATCGTCATCGTCGGTGCAGGGGGTGATCGCGACACGGCCAAACGTCCTTTGATGGGCGCGGCCGCGGCGCAGAACGCCGACATCGTGATTGTGACGGACGATAACCCGCGCAGCGAAGATCCTGCGGTGATCCGCGCCGCCGTGATGGCAGGCGCAATGGAGGCAGACGGAGCGGACAGCATCACCGAGTTTGGCGACAGGGCAGAGGCGATCCTGCGCGGGATCGACATGCTGGAGGCGGGGGATGCCTTGCTGATCGCGGGTAAAGGCCATGAAAGTGGGCAGACAATTGGGGACACCGTGCATCCCTTCGATGACGTGGAACAGGCGAGCGTGGCCGTCGCGGCGCTGGAGGGGCGGATTTGACCCCGCTTTGGACATCTGCAGATGCTGCCGCTGCGACGGCTGGCATGACAACTGAGGCATGGGACGCCACAGGGGTTTCCATCGATACGCGCACATTGCAGCCCGGCGACCTTTTCGTGGCACTCAAGGACGTGCGCGACGGGCATGACTTCGTGGCGCGGGCGCTCGAAAAGGGCGCCGCGGCGGCTTTGGTGACCCACCGGCCAGAAGATGTGCCGGCGGATGCGCCGCTTCTGATTGTTCCCGACGTGCTTGCCGCACTGGGTGATCTGGGCCGTGCGGCCCGCGCCCGCACAACTGCGCGCATTGCCGCGATTACCGGGTCGGTCGGCAAAACCTCGACAAAGGAGATGCTGCGCGCGGTGCTGGAAAAGCAGGGCAAATGCCATGCCGCAGAGGCGTCATATAACAACCACTGGGGCGTGCCGCTGACACTGGCGCGGATGCCGGCAGACACGGACTATGCCGTCATTGAGATCGGGATGAGCAACCCCGGCGAAATCACGCCCCTGTCGCAGATGACGCGCCCTCATGTGGCGATGGTCACCACGGTCGCGGCGGCGCATCTGGCCTCATTTGACAACCTCGCCGGGATCGCAGCAGAGAAAGCCTGCATCATGGATGGGTTGGAGCCGGGCGGCGTGGCGGTGCTGAACGGTGATATCGAAACGACGGGCATTCTGCAGGATCACGCGGCGAGGCTTGGGGCAAAGCAGGTGCTCTTTGGGCAAACCGCGCCGGACTGGCAGGTCGGCGATGTGCGGATCACGAGCGACGTTACGGTGATCAATGCCAAGGCGGGCGAGGATGACTACCTTTTCAAACTCTCCGTGCCGGGGCGCCATTTCGCAATGAATGCTGTCGGTGTTCTGGCAGTGGCCGAGGCGCTGGGGGCCGATCCGGTGGCCGCGTCGCTGGATATTGCAGGCTGGGTGCCACCGGTTGGGCGCGGCACGCGTGAAGTAGTAGTGACCGACAGCGCAAACGAAGGCGAAAGCCTTGAGCTGCTGGATGACGCTTTCAACGCCAACCCGACATCGCTCGCGGCCTCTCTCGAAGTGCTCGCGGCATCCAAACCCACCGATGGCGTTGGCCGTGTCGTGAAAGGGCGACGTGTGGCGATCCTCGGGGATATGCTGGAGCTCGGCGAGCATGAGGTCGCGATGCACCGCGAGATGGCCGAGAACGCGCATCTCCAGCAGCTTGATCTGGTCCACTGCTGCGGGCCGATGATGCACCACCTTTGGCAGGCCTTGCCGGACGGGCAGCGCGGACGCTGGGCAGAAACAGCGGCAGATCTGGTCGCTCAGGCCTCGCGTCTGGTGGATGCCGGCGATGTTGTGCTGATCAAAGGGTCGAAGGGCAGCAAGGTCAGCCTTGTCGTTGACGCGATCCGTAAACTGGGGCATCGGCGCCCCCAAGAAAATCAGGGATAAACAGGCATGCTCTACTGGCTCACGGCATTTTCGGACGGCGGCGATTTTTTTAACCTCTTCCGCTACATCACCTTCCGGGCGGGTGGGGCGTTCATGACGGCCCTGTTTTTTGGGTTCATCTTCGGGCCGCCACTGATCAACGTCCTGCGGCGCAAGCAGGGCAAGGGGCAACCGATCCGCGATGACGGGCCGGAGGGGCATTTTGCCAAAGCGGGCACGCCCACAATGGGTGGGCTGCTGATCGTCGGTGCATTGACGTTTTCGACGCTGCTCTGGGCGCGGCTCGACAACCCCTATGTTTGGATGGTGCTCTTTGTGACCCTGTCATTTGCGGCCATTGGGTTTGCCGACGACTACGCAAAGGTGGCCAAGCAGAACACCAAAGGTGTGTCTGGCAAGGTGCGGATTTTGCTGGGAATTTTGATCGCGGCGGCCGCCGGATATTGGGCCGCGATGCATCACCCGGATGACCTGACCAACCAGCTCGCCGTGCCGGTGCTAAAGGACGTGCTGATCAATCTGGGTATCCTGTTTGTGCCGTTCGCAGTGATTGTGATCGTGGGTGCCGCGAATGCGGTGAACCTGACCGATGGTCTCGACGGTCTCGCGATCATGCCCGTTATGATCGCGGCAGGCACCTTCGGGATTATCGCCTACGCCGTGGGTCGGACCGACTTCACCGAGTATCTCGACGTGCACTATGTGCCGCAAACTGGTGAAATCCTGATCTTTTCCGCCGGTCTGATCGGCGGGGGCCTTGGGTTTCTGTGGTACAACGCGCCGCCCGCTGCTGTGTTCATGGGTGACACCGGATCGCTTGCGCTCGGCGGTGCGCTGGGCGCTATCGCGGTGGCAACGAAGCATGAGATTGTGCTAGCGATCGTGGGCGGCCTGTTCGTGGCCGAGGCGCTCAGCGTGATCATCCAGGTCCTCTATTACAAGCAGACCGGCAAGCGGGTCTTTCTGATGGCGCCGATCCATCACCACTATGAAAAGAAGGGATGGGCCGAGCCGCAGATCGTGATCCGCTTCTGGATTATCTCCCTGATCCTCGCCATGATCGGGCTTGCGACACTGAAAGTGCGGTAGCCTCCATATTGCTGCCAAAATTTCAGACCTAGAGTGGCATAGACTGATTTGAGGGATGCCTATGGGCTATATTGTTTTAATCCTTTCCGCCTTGGGGGGCGCGCTGTGGTTTTGGGCGCGGCAGAACCCGGGTGATGCTGTTGGTGTCGCACAAGATGCGGTGACTGTTGCGCGCAACGCGCCCCGCAAGCTGGCGTTTCGCAGGCAGCATAACGCGCACCCTGTCGAAGGCATTGATGATGCGCGCATCGCCGTCTGTGCCTTGGCGCAGTCCTTCATCGAGTTGGATGATCTGCCCACGCAGGACCAACGCAAGAAGTTGCAGGTCCTTTTGCGGACCGAGCTGCGGACCACTGCCGAGGAAGCGGAAGAGATGGAAGTGCTGGGCCGTTGGCTGATGGGCCAGTGCCAATCGCCGCAGGCAGCCATCACGCGCCTGTCCCGCCGTCTTTTCAAGATCGATGGTAGCGCGTCCTGGGAGACGTTGCAGCGCATGCTGGGTGATCTGGTGGAGGGGGAGTTGAGCCCTGCCCAGGTCGACGCCATTGCGGATATGAAACGGGCGATGCAGATCAGGTGATCTTGTCACGCGCCGGGATAAATGGCACCTCAAAGCGAACGAGCAAAGAGGCGCCATGATCCCCGTCACCGGATATGCAGGAAAAACCGTTGCTGTGCTGGGCCTTGGCCGCACGGGCCGTGCGGCTGCGGCTGCGTTGGAGGCCGGTGGCGCCACGGCCGTGGTTTGGGACGATGGCGTACCCGCGCGCGAGGCGGCGGAGGCAGATGGCCTTGACCTTCGCGATCTAACAAAGGCAGGCGCCCTCGCGGATGTGGCGGCGCTGATCGTCAGCCCCGGCATCCCGCATCTTTATCCCGCCCCGCACCCCGTGATTGCGGCAGCCTGGGACGCGGATGTGCCGGTTGATAATGATATCGGGTTGTTCTTTCGCTCTTTCGCCACCAGCGATTGGGACAATTTCAACGTCATGCCGCGTGTCGTCGCCGTCACCGGTTCCAACGGCAAGTCGACCACCGCCGCGCTGATCCATCATATCCTGCAGGAGAATGGGCGGCCAACGCAGCTTGCTGGGAACATTGGCCGCGGCGTGCTCGACATTGATCCGGCCCATGATGGTGAGGTTGTGGTGCTGGAGCTTTCGTCCTACCAGACCGATCTGGCCCGCAGTCTGACGCCCGATGTGGCTGTCTTCACCAATCTCAGCCCCGATCATCTGGACCGTCACGGTGGTTACGGCGGGTATTTTGCAGCCAAGCGCAGGCTTTTTGCCGAAGGCGGGCCGGATCGCGCTGTGATCGGCGTGGATGAGGTGGAAGGGCGCTATATCGCCAACCAACTGATCGAAGGCGGCGGTGATGATCGGGTGATCCGCGTGTCGTCTGGCAAGAAGCTTGACGGGGCGGGCTGGTCCGTTTTTGCCCGCAAGGGGTTTCTGGCAGAGCACCGCAAAGGGCGGCAGGTGGCCGCGACCGACTTGCGCGAAATCGCGGGTTTGCCGGGGTCGCATAACCACCAGAATGCCTGCGCCGCCTATGCCGTTGCGCGTTCGCTCGGGCTGGGGCCGAAAGGCATCGAAGCCGCACTCAAGAGCTATCCTGGCCTGCCGCACCGTAGTCAGGTTGTGGCCGAACGGGATGGCGTGCGTTTCGTGAACGACAGCAAGGCAACCAACGTGGATAGCGCGGCGAAGGCGCTACAGGCATTCAAACGCATCCGCTGGATTTGCGGCGGCCTGCAGAAAGAGGGTGGGTTGGATGCGTTGCACCCCCATCTGGGCGCTGTGGCAAAAGCCTATGTGATTGGGCGCGAGGCAGATGCGTTTGCCAGACAGTTGCCAGGTGTCGAGGCGGACATCTGCACCGATATGTCCGTGGCTGTGGCCAAGGCAGCGGTGGATGCGGAGGCGGGAGATGTCGTCTTGCTTGCCCCAGCGGCGGCATCATTCGATCAATACGATAGCTTTGAAAAGCGCGGCGAGGATTTCATCGCCTGCGTCAGGGATGCCCTGCGCTAGGGTGGATCAAGATCCACCTTACGACGCTTGAATGGCCTGCCCGGCGGCCCAACCGGATGACCAGGCCCATTGGAAGTTGTAGCCGCCCAGCCACCCGGTCACGTCGACACACTCGCCAATGAAATAGAGGCCGGGGACGTCATTGGCTGCCATGGTTTTGGACGAGAGGCCGGATGTGCAGACACCGCCCAGCGTGACCTCTGCCGTCCGGTAGCCCTCGCTGCCCGCCGGCATCAGGCGCCAGTCGGCAAGGCGATCACAAAGGGCCGCGAGCTGCGCATCGCTCTGGTCCGCAATGTTCCCGGCAAGCCCCAGATCCGGCTGCAAAAACTCCACCAAACGCCCGGGAAGATATTGGCCCAGCACCGTGGTCAGCGCCTTCTTTCCGTCAGTCTGTCGATGTGCTTGAAGCTGACCGAGAAGGTCACCGGCGGGAGAGAGGTTCACGCTGATCGACTCTCCCTCCTGCCAATAGGACGAAGCTTGCAGCACCGCAGGGCCGGAGAGGCCACGATGCGTAAAAAGGATCGCCTCGTCAAAGCTCGCCCAGTCGGTGCTCACGCGCGCCGGGGCAGCGACACCGGCGAGTGGTTTGAAACGGTCGTCAGAGAAGGTCAGCGGGACAAGGCCCGGGCGGGGTTTGATCACCTTCAACCCAAATTGCTCGGCCATCTGATAGCCAAGCCCCGTCGCGCCCATCTTTGGAATGGATTTGCCGCCGCTCGCCATCACGAGGTTGCCTGCGGTGATGGTGATAGGGTGCCCATCGCGCCGTACCGCGACGGTAAAGTGGCTGCCGTCATGGCTGATCTCGGCCAATTCGGTTTGCAGCCACAGTTCAGCACCTGCCAGTGCCATCTCGGCCCGCAGCAACGCGATGATATCTTTCGCGCTGGTATCGCAGAACAGCTGCCCGAGCGTCTTTTCGTGCCAAGGGATGCTATGCCGGTCCACCAGGTCGATGAAATCCCATTGGGTGTACCGTTTCAGCGCGGATTTGCAGAAATGCGGGTTTTCCGACAGGAAATTCGTCGGTCCCGCATGCAGGTTGGTGAAGTTGCAGCGCCCGCCGCCGGAAATGCGGATCTTTTCACCGGGCGCCTTGGCGTGATCAATGACCAGCACGCCCGGCCCCGCGTGGGCCGCGCACATCATGCCGGCGGCACCTGCGCCGATGATCAGGGTTTTGACTTGCATGCTGCGCGCTATCGCCGATGTCGCCGCCAAGATCAAACATCAGATGCCTCCGGCGGAAGTTTGATTGGACGCAGAAAGGGCAGGGCCCTGATTTACAGTGGAATCATGGTGAATTGGCCGTTAAGGTGCGCCTAGACCCGGAAAACGGGCGACAGAGGCAAGTGGCGGTGAACCATGACAGAAATGGTCTATGGTGCGGTCCCGGTGCAATCCGGCGACCCTGTGCTCCCCCGGTGGTGGCGCACGATTGATAAATGGACGATGTCCTGCATCCTGTTGTTGTTCGGGATCGGGCTTCTTTTGGGGTTGGCATCCTCGCCTCCTCTGGCAGCCAAGAACGGTTTGGCACCCTTTCATTATGTGAGCCGACAGGCGCTCTTTGGCGGGATGGCCATGACGGTGATGTTTGTCATCTCGATGATGTCGCCCACACTGGTGCGGCGCCTCGCGATCCTTGGGTTTCTAGTGTCCTTTGTTGCGCTGGCGCTTTTGCCAGTTCTGGGCACGGATTTCGGTAAAGGGGCCACGCGCTGGTATTCGCTCGGCTTTGCGGCGGTGCAACCGTCGGAGTTCCTCAAGCCCGGGTTCGTCGTGATGGCGGCTTGGCTTTTGGCGGCTTCGCAACAGTTGGGCGGCCCACCGGGCAAGATGTATTCCTTTATCCTGACGATCGTGATCGTGTTGATGCTGGCAATGCAGCCGGATTTCGGGCAGGCGGCGTTGATCCTCTTTGCCTGGGGTGTGATGTATTTCGTAGCCGGTGCGCCGATGCTGATCCTGATCGTGCTGGCATGCCTCGCGATCCTCGGTGGTAGCATTGCCTACACAAACTCCGAACACTTCGCGCGCCGGATCGACGGGTTCTTGTCGCCCGACCTCGACCCGACGACGCAGCTTGGCTATGCGACGAATGCGATCCGTGAGGGCGGCTTCTTCGGTGTCGGCGTGGGTGAGGGGCAAGTGAAATGGTCGCTGCCCGACGCGCATACCGACTTCATCATTGCTGTGGCTGCGGAAGAATATGGGTTGATCTGCGTGCTGGTGATCATCGCGCTTTATGCGATCATCGTCGTCCGGTCATTGCTGCGTCTGATGAAAGAGCGGGATGTCTTCATCCGGCTTGCAGGGACCGGATTGGTCTGCATGTTCGGCGTTCAGGCAATGATCAACATGGGGGTTGCCGTGCGGCTGCTACCCGCGAAGGGCATGACATTGCCTTTCGTGTCCTACGGCGGGTCTTCTTTGATCGCAGGAGGCATAGCGGTTGGCATGCTGCTCGCCTTTACCCGCTCGCGCCCGCAGGGTGAATTGGCCGACGTTCTGTTGCGCAGGGCGAACAGATGAGCGCGCCTTTGATCATCATCGCCGCTGGCGGCACCGGCGGGCACATGTTTCCGGCACAGGCCCTGGCAGAGGCGCTCTTGGAAAAGGGCTGGCGCGTGCGCCTGTCCACTGACGCGCGGGGCGCGCGCTATGCGGGCGGGTTTCCCGACGCGGTTGAGGTAAGCGTTGTTGGCAGCGCCACCTTCGCGCGGGGCGGTATCCTGCAGAAACTCCTTGTGCCGTTCCGCATTCTGGGCGGGATCGGCATGGCCAAATGGCGGATGCTGCGCGACAGGCCGCAGATCGTTGTGGGCTTTGGTGGCTACCCAACGATCCCGGCGATGGCCGCGGCATGGGTGCTGCGTGTCCCGCGCATGATCCATGAACAGAACGGTGTTCTGGGCCGGGTGAACCAACTGTTTGCGCGGCGTGTGGACAAGGTCGCCTGTGGCACGTGGCCCACGAAGCTGCCAAATGGCGTGTCGGGTGAGCATACCGGCAACCCGGTGCGCGCCGCGATCCTTGAACATGCAGGCTCCCCCTATATCCCACCGGGCGACTATCCGATGTCGATTGTCGTGCTGGGTGGCTCGCAGGGCGCGCGCATCATGTCCGATATCGTGCCGCCTGCGATTTCGGTCCTCCCGCAAGAGATCCGCCGCAACATCCGTGTCAGCCATCAGGCGCGGCCAGAGGATCTGGACCGCGTGACGGAATACTATGAAAACGAGGTCATTCGGGCCGAAGTGCAAAGTTTCTTTGATGATGTGCCACGTCGGTTGGCGGATGCGCAGCTGGTGATCTCGCGCTCTGGCGCGTCCACCGTTGCAGATGTCAGCGTGATCGGCCGCCCGGCGATCTGGGTGCCTTTTGCCGCCGCCGTCAGGGATGAGCAGACAGCGAATGCGAAAAAGCTTGTCGATGCAGGCGGTGCCGTGGTGATGCCCGAGGCAGAATTCGAAGTGGCACCACTGACAGAAAAGCTGACCGCGATCCTCTCGGATGAGGCGGGCACATTGGCAATGGCGCAGGCGGCGCTCTCATGCGGGGTTCCGGATGCAACGGCGCGCCTTGTGGAACTGGTGGAAAATCTGGCAAAGGCAGGCAAGACATGATGGACGGGGATCCAAGGATGAACGCAGCAACGAAACTGCCGCTGGACGTGGGACCGATCCACTTTGTCGGGATTGGCGGGATTGGCATGTCGGGCATTGCCGAGGTGCTGCTGAACCACGGCTATACGGTTCAGGGGTCCGACCTGAAGGCGTCAAAGATTACCGACCGCCTGAAATCACTGGGCGCGATCATCTATGAAGGGCAGCGGGCCGAGAACCTCGAAGGGGCGGAAGTTGTCGTGATCTCTTCCGCGATCAAGCCCGGCAACCCGGAATTGGATGAGGCCCGCGCGCAGGGCCTGCCAGTCGTCCGCCGGGCGGAAATGCTGGCGGAGCTGATGCGCCTGAAATCCAATGTTGCTGTCGCAGGCACGCATGGCAAGACGACGACAACGACGATGGTTGCTGCGCTGCTGGATGAAGGTGGGATCGACCCGACCGTGATCAACGGCGGCATCATCCACGCCTATGGATCGAACGCCCGGATGGGGCAGGGCGAGTGGATGGTGGTAGAGGCTGACGAGTCAGACGGCACGTTTAACCGCCTGCCAGCGACCATCGCGATCGTCACCAATATCGACCCCGAGCATATGGAACACTGGGGGACCGAAGAGGCGCTGCATCAGGGCTTCTATGACTTCGTGTCGAACATCCCCTTTTACGGATTGGCAGTGTGCTGCACCGATGATCCCGACGTTCAGTCGCTCGTCGGTAAGATCACCGACCGGCGCGTGGTGACCTACGGGTTCAACGCGCAGGCGGACATCCGGGCGGTCAATCTGCACTACAAGGCGGGCACGGCACATTTTGACATCGCACTACAGGCCGAAGGGATGTTGATCGAAGGCTGCACCCTGCCGATGCCGGGGGATCATAACGTTTCAAATGCCTTGTCTGCAGTGGCCGTCGCGCGGCATCTTGGGATGAAGCGCGAGGAAATCCGAACTGCCCTGGCCGGTTTCAAAGGCGTGAATCGGCGCTTCACCAAAGTGGCAGAGGTGAATGGTGTCACGATCATTGACGACTACGGTCACCACCCTGGCGAGATCGCAGCAGTCCTGAAAGCCGCGCGGCAGGCGACCGAGGGGCGCGTGATTGCAGTGCACCAGCCGCACCGCTTCAGCCGCTTGTCGCATCATTTCGATGAGTTCTGTGCTTGTTTCAATGATGCCGATGTCGTGGGAATTTCTGAGGTTTTCGCGGCAGGCGAAGGCCCGATTGAAGGTGCGACGCACCGCGATCTGGTGGCGGGTCTTGTCCGGCATGGGCACAGACATGCGCGGGCAGTGGAAAGCGAAGACGATCTATTGCGTATCGTCCAAGAGCAGACGGTGCCGGGCGACATGGTAGTTTGCCTTGGTGCGGGGACGATCAGCGCGTGGGCGCATGCGCTGCCGGATCGTTTGCGCGGCTAGGTAGCATGGCGCTTGCGACCGTCTTGATGGGGCTATGGGTACTGCTCGCCTTTATCATGGCTGCAATACCATCCAACGATAACCATTGGCGGCGCGCCTATCTGCTGATGGCGATCGGCATTCCCCTGTTGATCTGGGTGACATGGACCGAAGGCATCCTGTTGGGGCTTCTCGGTTTGTTGATCGGTTGCTCCGTCTTTCGTTGGCCAGTCTATTTCATGTGGCAGTGGATCAAGAAGAAAGTCGGTGCGCGATGATGGTGCAGGTTTTGGTGTTCGGTGTGATGCTGTCCTGTGCAGCCCTGCCATTCATGCTGTTGACGGTGCTAATGCGCCGCGGAAAGAGCGGGCTGGCGCTGACCATCGGGTCGCTCATTGGTGCGGGGCTGGTGATCTTGATCTTCGCGAGCGGCACGCCCATCGGCTTTGACGCGGTGATGGCGATGGCAGTGGCGCTTGTCGGGTTTGTGCCAGCGTTTCTGGGGACAGTCTCGGGCGCGCTACTTGGCTTTCTTTTGCGGCGTCAGGACGAGCGAAGGATCGAGCGGTAGAAAATACTTGAACAGTGTTCATAATTTGCGTATTTATTTGAACGGAGTTCAAACTCTGGAGCGAATCAATGATTGAGACTGTTTTTGCATTTGGTATTCCGCTGGCGATCTTTGCGGTTGCCTGCGCTATTGCCTTCTATCTCGGTAAGAACCGGAGCACGATCGGACTGAGCCTCTTTGGCGGCGGCTGGGGTGTCGTCAGCGCGATCCTTTTCTTGCAGGCGCAAACCCTGCCGGGGTGGGACGGGCTTGGCTATGCAATCGCTTTGATCTTTCTGTCGGCACCGGCGGGCCTTGGGGCGTTGCTGGGCGGCATCACTGGCTGGATGAAATCGAACATCGCCAATCCCGCATAAACCCACACATCACGAAATCAAGCGGACAGGGTCTTCATGTCCCCAAAAAATGAACAATGTGCACAAATAGAGTAAAAAATGGGTGAAGAAATCCTTCTTTTCGGTGTGCCACTGGTCACCTTTATTGCAGCAATCGCAATCACTTTCCGCCTTGGCCGCGCCAAGAAAGAGCGGGGTATGACGGGCTTTGGCCTGATCTGGGGCGCCTTTACAGGCATGATGTTTTTGGGCATGCACTCAGCGCCGGGATGGGACGCATTGATCTACGCGATCGCCTTGATTTGCGTCAGTGCGCCGGCGGCCGTCGGCGGTTTGATCGGCGGATTGATTGGCTGGCATAAGGAGCATGACATCGCCCATGGCTGACTATCCTCCGGTGCGCGGCACCTTGACCGCGCATCGCCTCCTGGCGGATCTGACATGGCTGCGCGTCGGCGGACCCGCCGACGCGCTGTTTCAACCAGCAGACCGCGATGATCTGGCTGAATTTCTGCGCGCGCTTGATCCCGAGGTGCCAGTGTTCCCAATGGGGGTGGGCAGCAACCTGATCGTGCGCGACGGCGGTATCGCTGGTGTCGTGATCCGGTTGGGCCGTGGCTTCAACAGTATCGAGGTTGATGGCGATACCGTGACAGCAGGGGCAGCCGCGCTCGACGCGCATGTTGCGCGCAAAGCGGCTGATGCCGGGTTGAACCTGACCTTTCTGCGTACGATCCCCGGGACAATCGGTGGGGCCGTGCGCATGAACGCCGGATGCTACGGCGACTACGTGGCGGACGTGCTGCAAGCCATAACCGTTGTCATGCGCGATGGTACAGTGGCAGAGATTGGCGCCGCCGACCTGCAATTCGCCTACCGGCAAAGCACCCTGCGTGATGGGGCAATCATCGTAAGTGCGAGTTTCAAGGCGCCGAAGGGAGACCCAGAGACACTACATGCGCGCATGGCCGAGCAGATCGCCAAACGTGACGAAACCCAACCTACCAAAGACCGTACGGCAGGCTCCACCTTCCGCAATCCGGCTGGCTTTTCCTCCACCGGAAAATCGGACGATGTACATGATCTGAAGGCCTGGAAGGTCATTGACAATGCAGGCATGCGCGGCGCCTGCTTGGGTGGCGCAGTGATGAACACCAAGCATTCTAACTTTCTGACAAATGTCGGTGGTGCGACCGCTGCAGAGTTAGAGGATTTGGGCGAGTTGGTACGGAAAAAGGTTTACGATTCCCAAGGCATTGAGCTACACTGGGAAATTATGCGGGTGGGTCGCCGAACAGGCGGCGCGGACGCAGAAAACGGCGCATAAAGCCACAGGCCCCGGGCAAGGGTCACAAGAAATGACGGGTCGAAAAAGACCCGCGAAATAGGCGGTTGGGTTATGTCGAGCAGGGCAAACCCGAAAGTTGTTGTTCTGATGGGCGGCCCATCGGCAGAGCGTGAGGTTTCGCTCTCGTCTGGTCGTGAATGTGCAGCAGCTTTGCGGGCAGCAGAATGCGAAGTGATCGAGGTCGACGCAGGCCCCGACGTCGCTGCGCGTTTGACTGAGATTGCCCCGGACGTTGTGTTCAATGCGTTGCACGGGCGCTGGGGTGAAGATGGTGCCATACAGGGCATT
>JBCBOD010000197.1:0-4052 GCA_039821425.1 Pseudomonadota bacterium | reverse complement strand
TCAGCGTCATGCAAACTTCGTAACGCGGGACGGGGCGGGACGCCAGAGGGCGCAGACCTCAGCGCAGCTTGCCGCGATAACGAAGGGATGCCGCGTTGAGCGCGTGCAAATCTGCCCGCCCGGCGAGAATATCCTCGCAAAGCTGAACCGCCTGCATTGCCTGCGCCCGAGTCAGGTGCCGATAGGCCGGTTTCGCCAAGTGCCGGTACCAGACATCACCAAACAGGGCATCCAGCACGATACGTTGAAAGCAGTGATCCTCATTAACAGGCCATCGCACATCCGGCTGCCGCGCATGGGCTGGCATCACGACTTTTGTAAGGTGCAGGTAGGTTGCGACCGCATCATCCTGCGCTTCTGGCAGATCATCGAAAAGACTGCCGCTCATACGTTTGCGGGTTTCGAGGCCGCGCCCATATAGATGATGAACTTGCCGGGCAGGGGGCCGAACGTCAGGTCGAACCGTCTGGTGACGCCACGCGGTCCAAGCCCGGTTTCGGGGCCGCGTGTAAGGCCCGCTTTGTCGAACGCTGCATGCAGTTCCGCCGGTTTGATGAACATTGCCGGATCATGGGTGCCCTTGGGCAGAAGGCGCAGTACATCCTCGGCCATCGTGATCGTCGCAAAGCGCGCCAGCGGGTTCCGATTGATAGTATCATAGAGGAACAGGCCGCCCGGTTTCAGGACGCGCATTACCTCATTGATCACTTGTTGCAGGTCTTGAACGTGTTCGAGGACATCGACGCAGACTACCGCGTCAAACGCGTCCTCACCGTAGGGCAGTGCTTCACCCACGCCGACATCGTAGCGGATGTCTCTCCCCATCTCCGCCGCATGGGCCTTTGCCGCTGCAATCGCTTCTGCCGCCGGGTCGATCCCTGTGACGGTTGCGCCACGCTCTGCCAGCGCCTCTGCCATGAAGCCACCAGCACAGCCGAGGTCCAGCACCGCCTTCCCAGACCAGTCGATCTGCCGATCAAACCAGCGCAGCCGCCCGGGCACCATGTTCTTGAGCGTGCGGACCCAGCGGATATCATCCGACCACCATTGGGCCGCGACGGTGTCATAGATTGTCAGGTCATTGCGTTGGCGTGCGGGCATTCTTGGGTCCGGGGTGTTTGGGTTGTGCGTAGGAGGTAGCCAACCGGAACCCACCGTCCAGTGCCGACGCCATTGCGTCGCAGGGGCTATGCGTAGGTCCCGCCCGGCTCCCACAACTCAATCGGGTTGCCTTCTGGGTCAGCAATGTGTGCAAAGCGACCGTTCGGGAAGGTCTCTGGCCCGTATGTGATAGCGATGCCCCGCGCACCCAGTTCAGCGAGCGCTGCGTCCATATCAGCAATGCGCAGGTTCAGCATCCATGTCTGTGATTTCGGGAAATAGTCGGTGTTTTTAGCAAAAGGGGCAAAGACGGTTGTCCCGGCCTGTTGCTGCCAGGCAGGCGTTTCGTAGTCATCCGCCACCTGGGGAATGCCAAACACCTCTTCGTACCAAGCTGCCAGCTTTTTGGGGTCGCGCGCCCGAAAGAACAGCCCACCGATGCCGTCGATCTTGATCATGACCTACCCGTTCTCATGAAAGTAATCATAGACGGTCTGCGCCAGCTTCTCTGACACCCCGTCAACAGCCTTCAAATCGGCAAGGTTCGCCCGCGCCACGGCCTTGGCCGAGCCGAAGTGCGCCAGCAGCGCCCGTTTCCGGGTGGCCCCGACGCCTGGCACATCATCGAGCGGTGTTGCCCCGATGGCCTTTGACCGTTTTGCACGGTGGGTACCAATGGCAAAGCGGTGCACCTCATCCCGCATGCGCTGGATGAAATAGAGGACGGGATCATTGTGGCGCAGCGCCATGACGGGTTTGCCGGTGCGGTGAAATTCCTCTTTGCCCGCATCGCGATCCTCGCCTTTGGCCACGCCGACCATCGGAATGTCGCTGACACCGAGGTCATCCATGATCTCTTGCACCGCACTGACCTGCCCGCGCCCGCCATCGATCAGCAGAAGGTCCGGCCAGGTGCCCTGCGCGCGATCAGGGTCTTCCTTTAGCAGCCGTTTGAAGCGGCGGGTCAGCACCTCTTTCATCATGCCGAAGTCGTCGCCCGGGGTCAGCTCCGTATCCTTGATGTTGAACTTGCGATACTGATTTTTCTCAAACCCGTCGGGGCCCGCCACAACCATCGCCCCCACAGCATGGGCCCCCTGAATGTGGGAGTTGTCGTAGACCTCGATCCGGTCTGGCGCCTTTTCCAGATCAAATGCCTCGGCCACGCCTTTGAGCAGCTTCGCCTGCGTCGCGCTTTCCGACATCTTGCGCGCGAGGCTCTCGCGCGCGTTGCGCAGCGCGGATTGCACAAGTTCCGCCTTCTCTCCGCGCTGAGGCACTGTCACCTCGACTTTGCGCCCCGCCTTTTCGGCCAGCGCATCTGCCATCAAGTCTTCATTATCGAGCCCATGAGACAACAGCAGCAGGCGCGGTGGTTCTCGGTTCTGATAGAACTGACCGACAAAGGCCTCCATCACCTCTGATGGGTCCTCTTCGCCAGAGACACGGGGGTAGTAGTCATGATTGCCCCAGTTCTGGTTGGCCCGGATAAAAAAGACCTGCACGCAGGCTTGCCCGCCGTCCCGGTGCAGGGCAATCACATCCGCCTCAGCCGTGGATTGCGGGTTGATGCCTTGGGCGGACTGCACTTGCGTCAGCGCCTTGATCCGATCGCGTAGGGCGGCGGCGCGTTCAAACTCCATCTCGGCGCTGGCATCCTGCATCTGCTTGGCCAACGCCTCTTGAATGCCTTTCGTGCGGCCCTGCAGAAACTTCTGCGCATCTTTGACAGAGGCCGCGTAATCCGCCTCCGAGATCAGGCCGCAGCAGGGGCCGGAGCAGCGCTTGATTTGGTATTGCAGGCAGGGGCGTGTGCGTGTCTCAAAATCACTGTCAGAGCAGTTGCGCAGCAGGAACACGCGCTGCAACTGGTTCAGCGTCCGGTTTACCGCCCCGGCGCCGGCGAAGGGGCCATAGTATTGGCCCTTCTGCTTCTTCGCGCCGCGGTGTTTCTTGATCATCGGAAACGGATGGTCACCAGTGACCAGGATGTTCGGAAACGACTTGTCGTCGCGCAGCAGGACGTTGTAGCGCGGCTTGAGCTGTTTGATCAGGTTTTGTTCAAGCAGCAGCGCCTCTGTCTCGGTCCGCGTGGTCAGAAACATCATGCTGGCTGTTTCGCGGATCATGCGCGTGATGCGCGGCGAATGCTGCCCCGGACGGCTGTAGTTTGACACACGCGCCTTGAGATTGCGCGCCTTCCCGACGTAGAGAACACGGCTGTCCGCATCCAGCATCCGATAGACGCCAGGGGAGCCGTCGAGTGTGCGCAGATACTCCCCAATCACCTCATATCCGGATTTTTGTGCAATGGTCATGCACGAGGCCTCATGATTCTTGTTGGCTGCAATGGTAACGTGGCGAGGACAAGAGGAAAGGCATCCACGGTTTCTGTGGATAACTCCGTGGGTTATTCCTTTGCACCTTGGTTTTTTCGTTGTTTTCGGCAGGCTTCGTCTATTTGCCTATTTTTTGGGCGATTTCTCAAGTCATTGATTTTGCGATATATTTTTCTTCACGATTCCTTAAAGCCTTGAAAAATAGAGGCTTTGTAAAGGTTTCGTGACTGGGCAGATCTGCGGTGCACAACTCTGCGCAGTGTCACTCCACCCCCAGTACATCCGGCGTTTCCCATGCAAGGTGCTGGCCACCGTCAACAGACAGCATCTGTCCGGTCACGGCGGGCGCATCAAGGAAGTAGCCCAGAGCCGCGGTGATGTCGGACGGGTTAGCGCCGCGCCCAAGAATCGTTGCGGCGCGCTGTCTGTCGAAATGCGCCTTTGACTGCCGCGCGCCCTGCAAGGTTGGGCCCGGTCCGATGCCATTCACACGCACCTTCGGGGCCAGACCTTGTGCCGCCGTGCGGGTTAAGGCCCAAAGCCCCATCTTGGCAATCGTGTAGCTTGCGAATTCAGGTGTCAGCTTATGCACCCGCTGGTCCAGCATGTTGA
>JBCBOD010000171.1:0-5368 GCA_039821425.1 Pseudomonadota bacterium | reverse complement strand
TTTCATGTTTACCTCTTCCTGAGTTTCCACCCGAACGGATGGTCGATTTTATCCCGTCCCGATAGACAGTCATGTTGAATGAGAGGGTTCCTCCCGTCTCAATGCAACAAGACTTTGTAAATTGCGGGATAGAGTCAAGGGCAACACAGGCAATTCGGAGTGCGATTGCCGAGAAAACGGGCAGTTTTTTTGCTATTGCTGCGAAAGTTACGCCTACTGCAAAGACTGTGCCAGCCGGTAGAATTCCGCAGCATCGAAAAAGGCCTGACGCTTTGTCGCGGTGACGGCTTCCGCCTCTTCATCACGGCCCCATCGTGCGATTTGCCATTCCTCATCTATGCGCGAAATCGCCCAGGCATCTTCAACCGAAAGCCGCCCACGCGTTACCGCCAGCGCGAGGATCAAAGAGCCTGACAAGCTGATCAGATCATGGACGGCTGCCAGCGCAAACGCGTCAAAGCGGGCCACTTCGGCGCGCAGGCGCGACAGGACCTCTGGCTTTTGCGCCACGTGCATCACACCTTCACCCACATAGAGCCGGGCATTCAGTGTCTCTGCTGCCCAGTCAAGCAACGGATCCCACGCCTCTGCCTGCTTTGCGAGCAAGCCCTCCGGACCTGCGGCGCGGTAACACAGAAGATCGCTGTCACCGTAATCAGCCAGCAGCCCAACCACCTCATCCTTTTGAGTTGCGACCTTGTCGATGGCCGCGTTGGCACCGCGTGTCACCGGCATGGTGCGCGGATCAACGACCTCTTCCTGCGCGTCCCATTCGGCTGCAATCGCTTCGGCCATGGCCTTGGTCGGAACGGTCAGAGGCGCCTTGGCTGGCGTGCGCACCGGACGGGCATCAAGCACCACCCCATACCCATCATCCGTTTCGACCACGGCAGAGTTTTTCCAGAACCTTTTCGGTTTCCAGTCGCTCATCATCCGTCCCCCAGTACTGCGTCCACCGCCGCGGGAAGGACGGCGAAATCATCGATCATATGATCCGGCATCAAGGCCTCTGCCGCATGATAGCCCCATGAAACGCCAATGGTTTTGACACCTGCGGCACGCGCCATTTCCATGTCGAATGTCGTGTCACCGACCATCACGGCGCGGGTGGGTTCCACACCGGTTTCGGCGAGCGCTGTCAGTATCATTGATGGATGCGGCTTGGATGGGTGGTGGTCTGCGACCTGTTCGCTATGAAATCGGCCCTCAAGCCCATGGCGCGCCAGCACCTTATCAAGCCCACGCCGCGACTTGCCGGTCGCCACGGCCAAGAGGGTGTGATCCTGCGCGCCAAATGTGTCCAAAACAGCCCGTGCGCCGGGGAAGAGCGGGCCCATCTCCTGCCCATCGGCTCGCAGCCCGACGAAAGCATCCTTGTAGGCCGTCAGGAGCCGTGCGTGTTGGGCCTCTTCCACCTCTGGCAAAAGCCGCTGAAAGGCGACCTCCAACGACAGTCCCACGATGCTGAGCACCTTCGCCCGCGACGGTACCTCCAGCCCTTCGGATTGATAGGCGCGCGTCATCGCAGCCATGATCTCGGCCTGGCTGTCGACGAGCGTGCCGTCGACGTCAAAGATCACAAGGCGCAGGTCAGTCATCAGGCATGAAAAAGGGATCGACCGGCGCGTGTTCGACCACCCAACCGACGAAATCCCATGTGTGCTGCATGTGATCCGGCAGCGGGGCTGTCAGATGGAGGGTCGCCCCGGTGGCCGGATGTTCGATCGTCAGGCTGCGGGCGTGCAGATGCAACTTGCGCCCAATCTCTGACCCCATGCCAGCGCCCCAACCATCGCCCAGGTTTTCCTGGCTGGAGCCACCATACTTCCCATCACCGACAATCGGATGACCAATCTCGGCCATATGTGCGCGCAGCTGATGCGTCCTCCCCGTAATCGGGACCAGCGCGCACCAAGCCGCACGGCTCGCCAATTGGTCCATCACGGCGTAGTCGCTCACAGCGCGCTTTGCGCCTTCCGTCGTGTCCACATCGCGCGGGTGCACGCAGCGCATCTTTTCATTCTCACCACCGCGGCCATGCCCGGGGGCCTTCACCAGACCATACTTGATCGTCCCGGCCCGCGGATGCGGCACACCAGCGACCGCCGCCCAGTAGATCTTGCGCGTCTCACGATGCTTCAGGTTCTCGGTCAACTGTTTGGCCATCAAGCGGGTGCGCGCCAGCAGCAGGACGCCAGATGTATCCTTGTCCAACCGATGCACCAGACGCGGTTTTTCATCGTAGTCGAACATCAGCGCCTCGGACAGGCCATCAACATGGCGCGTCGTCTTGGAGCCGCCTTGGGTGGCCAGCCCGGGCGGTTTGTTGATCGCGATCAGATGCGCGTCTTTGTAGATCACGCAGGACTGAATCATCTTCGCATCCGCCTTGGTGATCCCGCGTTTGACCAGCGCCTTGGCCGCCTCGGCCTCTGCCTCGCTCGGCAAGGGCGGGATGCGGACCCTCTGCCCGGTTTCCAGCCGCGTGTTTGTCTTCACCCGGCCGCCGTCGACCCGCAGCTCACCCTTCCGGCACATCTTTTCAATGCGGCCTTGGGTCAGATGCGGGAACAGGCGGCGCAGGTAGCGATCAAGCCGCTGATCCCCGTCATCAGGGCCCACGATACGTGTTTGCACACCACTCATGCCCAGATCCCCCGCGCCAGCATGACACCCGCCGCAAGGGCGAGTAGCGACGCCACGACGGAAACGCCGACGTAAGCGGTGGCGGCCCCGGCCTGACCGCGCTCAAACAATGTGTAAGCCTCCAACGAGAAGGCGGAAAACGTGGTGAAGCCTCCCAGTATGCCTGTCATCACCAGCGGGTTCAGATGCGCCATGCCTTTCTGGAAAGACCAGACGACGAAGAGGCCCATTAGAAAGCTGCCCAGCACGTTCGCGACGATGATCGCCACGGGAAACCCGTCGCGCGCCAGCGCAAGGCCAAGGCCGTAGCGGGCAGACGCCCCCACCGCGCCACCGAAAGCCACCAAGATGAAGTTCATGATCATGCGCGTGCTGTCGCGTGTTGGCTGCGGATTGTCAATTCTTGCCCCGCTTCGCGCGCAGACCTGCGAAGTAGTCGACGCGCTTCTTCAACTCACGTTCAAAGCCGCGGTCAACCGGTGTGTAGTAGACACCGCGCTTCATGCCCTCGGGAAAGTAGTTCTGCCCGCTAAATCCGTCTTCGGCATCATGGTCATAGGCATAACCCGCGCCGAAGCCCTGCTCTTTCATCAGCGTCGTCGGCGCATTCAGGATATGGGCCGGGGGTGGTTCCGATCCGGTTTTCTTGGCTGCCCCTATCGCGCCCTTATAGGCAACGTAAGCCGCGTTCGACTTTGGCGCGAGGGCGAGGTAGGTGACCGCCTGCGCAAGGGCCAATTCGCCCTCGGGACTGCCCAGCCGTTCATAGGTCTCCCAGGATTGCAGGCACACTGCCTGTGCTTGCGGGTCGGCAAGGCCGATGTCCTCCACTGCCATCCGCGTGATGCGGCGGGCGAGGAACCGCGGGTCTTCCCCGCCTGTCAACATGCGCGCGAACCAATAAAGTGCTGCGTCCGGGTCCGAGCCGCGGACTGATTTGTGCAGCGCAGAGATGAGGTTGTAGTGCTCATCACCCGACTTGTCGTATTTCGTGGCCCGCTTCATCAGGCGTTTGGTGAGGGCGTCGGTGTCGAGCTTGCCATCCACCTTCCACGCCGCCACTTGTTCGATCAGATTCAAAAGCGCACGGCCATCGCCATCGGCCATTTCCAAAAGCGCCTCGCGCGCCGGGCCATCAAGGGGCAGCGCCTTGCCAAGTTCTTTCTCTGCCCGCTGTGCCAGCAGTTCCAGATCACGCGGCTCCAACCGTTTGAGGATAAACACCTGCGCGCGCGACAGGACGGCGGCGTTCAACTCAAAGCTCGGGTTCTCGGTTGTGGCCCCCACCAGAAGGATCGTCCCATCCTCCATATGCGGCAGAAACCCGTCCTGCTGCGCCTTGTTGAAGCGGTGGATTTCATCGACGAAAAGCAGCGTGCCCTTCCCCTGCTGACGGCGCAGCTTTGCGGCCTCGAACACTTTCCGCAGTTCCGGGACCCCGGTGAAGATCGCGCTGATCTGGACGAAATGCAGGTCTGTCTCATCGGCCAGAAGCCGAGCAATCGTCGTCTTGCCCACACCCGGCGGCCCCCAAAAGATCAGCGACGACAGCGAGCCAGACGCCAGCATCGTGCCCAAGGGCGCATCCGACCCCAGCACCTGATCCTGCCCGATGACCTCTGACAGTCTTTGGGGGCGCAGCCGATCAGCCAGCGGTCGCGGGCCTGCCGGTGTCTCTGTCTGCTGGGTGTCAAAAAGATCGGCCATTCTTCTCAGTCTAGGGATGGGGCCCAAAAAGCAAAAGCCCCGCCGGGTCGGGCGGGGCCTGCGTATTCAGTGGAGAAGAGGTTTATTCCTCTTCCGCCTCCAAAGCCTCTTCACGGGCTTTGTCAGCCGCACCTTTGGCATCCACGTCGCGATCCACAAATTCGATGATCGCCATGGGGGCCATGTCACCATAGCGGAAGCCGGCCTTCATGATGCGGATGTAGCCACCCTGACGCTCGGCATACCGGGGGCCGAGCACGTCGAACAGCTTGGCCACATGCATGTCCTGCTTCAGCTGTGCTGCGGCCTGACGGCGTGCGTGAAGATCGCCGCGCTTGCCCAGCGTGACGAGCTTTTCCACCACGCGGCGTAATTCCTTGGCCTTGGGCAGCGTTGTCTTGATCTGCTCATGTTCGATGAGCGAGCCAGCCATATTTGCAAAAAGCGCCTTGCGGTGCTCGTGTGTGCGGTTCAGGCGGCGGTAACCTCTTGCGTGACGCATGATGTAGTCTCCATTTCGTTTTAGGATGGGCCGTGCGCTGCGTGACGCCAGCTCCGTTATTGGGGCGGGATTGCCCGGGGTTTTCGATACGCAGCACCGGAATTGATCCGGGGCCTCGTGCTGTTTGCAGATCCCGGGTCAGGCCCGGGATTTGAAGATCAGTTAGAACTGATCTTCAAACTTCTTGGCGAGGTCCTCGATATTGTCCGGCGGCCAATCCTCAACATCCATGCCGAGGTGCAGCCCCATGCCAGACAGCACTTCCTTGATCTCGTTCAAGGACTTGCGGCCAAAGTTCGGGGTGCGCAGCATCTCTGCTTCGGTCTTCTGGATCAGATCGCCGATGTAGACGATGTTGTCGTTCTTCAGGCAGTTTGCCGAACGGACAGAAAGCTCCAGCTCGTCCACTTTCTTCAGAAGCAGCGGGTTGAACTCCAGCCCATCATCATCCTGACCGGCAGAGGCGCTTTCAGGCTCATCAAAGTTGACGAAGATCGACAGCTGATCCTGCAG
>JBCBOD010000082.1:0-18018 GCA_039821425.1 Pseudomonadota bacterium | reverse complement strand
CCCCAGTTCCGCGCCGACCCGAACAGCCCATGGGCAATCAAAAGCGGAACGTCGCCGGGCCCGTCATATGTGACCGTGTTCAACATGCATCGCCTTGCTAACCTGACGTAGCGTCGGGGACCAGAGGGATTGAGCCTGTGCCGCCGAAGAAGTACCGCAAGAGCATGGGGATGACGCTGCAAGACATGGTTGACGACGTCCGCGCGCAGATGGAGGAAAAGCTGCGCGTGCGGGGCCGGTCGCTGGAGGCGCAACTGCGCAAGGCGGGGCGGATGCTGCCGCGCCATGTGCGGCGCGACGGGGCCTATCTGGCCCGTGCCGTGGCGCTGACCGAAAATCCCAAGCTGGCACGGATGGTGAACCTACGGCAAGCGCAGGCGGCGCATCGCAACATCATGGCGCATCTTTCCAAGGTTGACTTGGCGGCAGAGCGGACAACGGCGTTCCTCAACCTGCTCGCCTCGATCGCCTTCGCCCTGCTGAGCACCGGGGTGCTTTTGCTTTTCGTCCTCTGGGCGCGCGGGTTTATCTGAGGCTGTCTTGCGCCGCAGATCTTCCCACGGCGCGTTGACTTTAGGGCTGACTAGAGACCGGGGTAGATCGGGAAACGATCGCAGAGCGCTTCCACCTCGGCGCGTACTTTCGCCTCGACCGCTGCGTTTCCGTCTTCGCCGTTCGCAGCCAACCCTTCGGTCACTTCCACGATCCAGTCAGCGACCTGGCGGAACTCAGGCTCACCAAAGCCGCGGGTCGTGCCTGCGGGCGTGCCAAGGCGGATGCCGGATGTGACCATTGGCTTTTCAGGATCAAACGGGATGCCGTTCTTGTTGCAAGTGATATGGGCGCGGCCAAGGGCCTTTTCCGTGGCGTTGCCTTTCACTCCTTTGGGGCGCAGATCCACCAGCATGACATGCGTGTCGGTGCCGCCGGTCACGATGTCCAGACCGCCTTTCATCAACTGATCAGCCAGCGCCTGCGCGTTCTTGATCACCTGTTCCTGATATGTCCGGAACTCGGGGCGCAGCGCCTCGCCAAAGGCCACGGCCTTCCCTGCAATCACGTGCATCAGTGGGCCGCCCTGAATGCCGGGAAAGATGGCAGAGTTGAATTTCTTCGCCAGTGCCTCGTCATCCGTCAGGATCATGCCGCCGCGCGGGCCGCGCAGCGTCTTGTGCGTTGTGGTCGTGGCCACATGTGCATGCGGGAAGGGAGAGGGGTAAAGGCCAGCGGCGACCAGCCCCGCGAAATGCGCCATGTCCACCAGAAGGTAGGCACCAACACTGTCGGCAATCTCGCGCATCTTCGCAAAGTCGATCACGCGCGGAATGGCAGACCCACCAGCGATGATCATCTGCGGCTTGTGTTCGGTCGCAAGGCTTTGCACCTCGTCATAGTCCAACAGGTTGTCTTGCTGGCGCACACCGTATTGCACCGCGTTGAACCACTTGCCCGACTGGTTCGGCTTAGCCCCGTGGGTCAGGTGGCCACCGGCATCAAGCGACATGCCAAGGATCGTATCACCTGGCTGCAAGAGCGCCTGAAACACGCCCTGGTTCGCCTGAGAGCCGGAGTTTGGCTGCACGTTGGCAAAGCCGCAATTGAAGAGCTCTTTGGCGCGGTCGATGGCGAGGTTCTCGGCCACGTCAACGTGTTCGCATCCGCCATAATAGCGGCGCCCCGGATACCCTTCGGCGTATTTGTTCGTCATCACGCCGCCCTGCGCTTCCATGACGGCGGCGCTCACGATGTTTTCTGATGCGATCAGCTCAATCTCTTTGCGCTGGCGCTGCAGTTCAGCCTGCATCGCGGCGTGCAGAGCGGAATCACGGCTTTCCAGTGTTTCGGTGAAAAAGCCATTGTCGCGGACGGTGACGTTCATGGGTCATACCCCTTGTTTTGGTGGATTGGCGCCCTCTTACCCCAAGCGGGGCGCCGCCAAAAGCATCAAAACGACCATGATGATCATGCAGGCGGCACATAGGTTTCCGATGCTTGCCTTGCGTTTCCGCATGGATCGCCGCACAACAGATGGGAAAGAAAAGGTTTTTTGCCCATGCCCCGCCCCAAGATCGCCTTTACCGCCAGCGATGTGCCGCTCGCGCAGAGTGCGCAGCGCGATCTGTCGGCGAAGTATGGCGATGTGCCGCAGGCAAAGGCGGATGTGATTGTGGCGCTGGGCGGTGACGGTTTCATGCTGCAGACCCTGCATGCGACCCAAGGTTTGGACGTGCCGGTTTACGGGATGAACCGTGGCACGGTCGGTTTTCTGATGAATGAATACGGGGCAGAGGGGCTGACGGCCCGCCTGGATGCTGCGGAAGAAGAAGTAATCAACCCGCTGGCGATGACGGCCCTGTCCGCAGATGGCGCGATGTCAGAGGCGCTGGCAATCAACGAGGTCAGCCTGCTGCGCGCAGGAGCACAGGCCGCCAAACTGCGGATCACTGTCGATGGCAGGGTGCGGATGGAAGAGCTCGTCTGCGACGGTGCGCTGGTGGCAACGCCTGCCGGGTCCACGGCCTATAACTACTCCGCCCACGGGCCGATTCTGCCTATCGGGTCTGACGTGCTGGCGCTGACGGCCATGTCCGCCTTCCGCCCCCGCCGCTGGCGGGGGGCGCTGCTGCCGAAACGGGCGGTGGTGCGGTTTGACGTGATCAACCCGGCCAAGCGGCCCGTGATGGCGGATGCCGACGGGAAATCGGTGCGGGACGTGGTGAGTGTGGAGATCCGCTCGGACCCCAGCATCCGGCATCGGATATTGTTCGATCCGGGGCACGGGTTGGAGGAGCGGTTGATCAGGGAGCAGTTTGCTTGAGTGGGCGTTTGGGAAACAACCAATGTTGCAAAAAGAATCGGCTCCCCAGCCATGCCTAAACCGCTAGTCGGCAAACTTACCCGAATAAGCGTCTTGCTGGACAACTTGGTCATGAGGAAACGCAATGTAAGATACCAAAACGTGGCCTATCCTGATGTCGTCACCACCATAGACCGCAATGTCAAAGCCGGCCGTGCTAGCGTTTTCTACATTACGCCGAAGTCATGCACAGGATTTGACGAGCCACCAGTTTCAATTCCTGAAATGCTCAATTGGATCACTGGAGTAGAATTGAATGGTATCTCAAACGGAATGTATTGTCTCGCTACGAACTGAGGGTCAAGATTAAGGGAGTTGTTCGGATCAGGCTCTGCGACGAACCAACCGTTACCTTCTTCTGAGGAAAACTTTACGCTGTCGAGTACTGGTCGAATGCTGTAGGCATTCGTGTTTCTTCTTGTGTTCTCATCATAGACGGCGGACGCCCTTCCATAGAGCTTGCCGTTTAGTTCGACTACGAGCCCTGGGTAAACAAAGACGATGGTCAGCCCAATTGAGATAAGAAAGAGCGACAAATATATCAGTGTTTTGGGAAGTAATTTGACTAGCTCTAACATGAAATTAACCCAACAATATCTCAACACATCCTTAAGTAGAGTGCCCTGTGCAACCAAGAGTCAAGAACTTAGCTTCGTTGTCATACTAAGCTCTTCGAACCCCCCGCATACCCCAACGGCTTCAGCGCCTCTTTGATCTCATCCAAGATCGCCGGGTCATCAATTGTCGCGGGCATCTTGTAAGCCTCACCATCCGCGATCTTCACCATGGTGCTCCGCAGGATCTTTCCCGATCGCGTCTTGGGCAGCCGGTCAACCACCGCGACCAGTTTGAACGCAGCGACGGGGCCGATGGTGTCGCGGACCAGTGCGATCACCTCTTTCGCGATCTCAGCGTGATCCCTGTCGCACCCTTTGTTCAGGCAGACGAACCCAAGCGGCAGTTGCCCCTTCAACTCATCCGTGACCCCGATCACGGCGCATTCGGCGACGTCTGGATGGCTGGCCAGCACCTCTTCCATTGCACCTGTTGACAGCCGGTGTCCGGCCACGTTGATCACGTCATCGGTGCGCGCCATGATGTAGAGGTAGCCGTCCTCATCAATCATGCCGGCGTCCCCGGTCTCATAGTAGCCGGGGAAGGTGGTCAGGTAGCTCTTCACGAACCGCTCTTCCGCGTTCCAGAGCGTCGGCAGCGTACCGGGGGGCAGGGGGAGTTTGACGGCGATGGCGCCAAGCTCGCCCGGTGCCATCGGGTTTCCGCCTTCATCCAAAATCTGCACGTCGTAGCCCGGCATTGCGACCGTCGGGGAGCCGATTTTGACCGGCAGCGCCTCAATCCCTGCAGGGTTGCCCGCGATGGTGTAGCCCGTTTCGGTTTGCCACCAGTGATCATAGACCGGCACACCCATGACGCGCTGCGCCCATTCAATAGTGTCCGGGTCGGCCCGTTCGCCCGCGAGGTATAGCGCGCGCAGCCCCGAGATATCGAAATCCTTGATCAGTGCGCCGGTCGGATCCTCGCGCTTGATCGCGCGAAAGGCGGTCGGCGCGGTAAAGAAAGACCGCACGTTGTGTTCCGCGATCACCCGCCAGAAGGTTGTCGCGTCAGGTGTGCCCACGGGCTTTCCTTCAAACACCACGGTCGTGTTGCCGTGGATCAGCGGCGCGTAGCAGATGTAGGAGTGGCCCACGACCCAGCCCACATCGGACGCGGCCCAGAAAACATCGCCTGGGTCCACTTGATAGATTGCCTTCATCGTCCAGTTCAGCGCCACAAGATGCCCGGCGGTGGGGCGCACGGCACCCTTGGGCGCGCCGGTCGTGCCAGAGGTATAAAGGATATAGGCTGGGTGATCGCCTTTGACAGGGACGCATTCCGCCGGGCTCACACCCTCTTGGAACCCGTACCAATCCACATCGCGCCCATCGACCATCGTCGCGGGGCCTTGTTCGCGTTGCAGCATGACGCAAAAGTCGGGCTTGTGGGTGGCCAGTTCAATCGCCTCGTCCAGCAAGGGCTTGTACGCAACAATGCGCCCCGGCTCGATCCCGCAGGAGCCTGCGATCACGGCCTTTGGCGTGGCATCATCGATGCGGACGGCGAGTTCGTTGGCGGCGAAACCACCAAAAACCACGGAGTGGATGGCGCCAAGCCGGGCGCAGGCCAGCATGGCTTCCAACGCCTCCGGGATCATCGGCATGTAGATGATCACACGGTCGCCCTTTTCCACGCCCTGCGCGCGCAGCGCCCCGGCGAGCGATGCGACACGGGTTTGCAGCTCGGCATAGGTGATTGTCGCCTTGGTGTCGGTGACCGGGCTGTCGTATATGATTGCGGCCTGATCGCCGCGCCCGTTTTCCACATGCCGGTCGACGGCGTTGTAACAGGTGTTCACCTCGGCATCGGTGAACCAGCGGTAGAGGGGGGCGTTGCTGTCGTCGAGGGCCTTTTGCGGGGATGTCACCCAGTCGATCGCCTTGGCCTGATCCATCCAGAATTTTTCCGGATCGGCCTGCCAGGCCCTATAAACGTCAGCGTATCCCATCATGTCCTCCCCGCGTCGTTGCGCGCAGTGTTACGGATTGGGATTGGCCTCGGCAAGGATGTGTTGCGGGCCAATGCGCGAAATCGGCTTGCTACAGTGACAGTTGCTGTGTCGCATGCCTCCGGCGGAAGTTTGAGGGGACATGGAAAGACCCGGGGTCAGCCGTAGTGGGCGACAGGCGTGCCTGCGATGGCGGACATGTTCAAGAGCCCGCGCGCCGTGATGGACGGTGTCACGATATGGCAGCGGTTGCCCATGCCCATCAGGATTGGCCCAACCTCCAGCCCGCCTGCCTTCATCTTCAGCGCGTTGCGCACACCAGAGGCGGCGTCGGTGCTGGAGAAGATCAGCGTGTTGGCGGCACCCGGCAGGTGTGCTGCGGGGAAAACACGGTTGCGAAGCTCCACGTCGAGCGCGGAATCCACATGCATCTCGCCCTCGTAGTCAAAATCCCGCGGCGCGCTGTCGAGGATTTCCATCGCGGCGCGCATCCGCCGCCCGCTGCCGGTGTCGAGGTTGCCGAACTGGCTGTGAGAGCAGAGCGCAATCCGCGGGGCTACCCCGAAACGCCGCACATGGCGGGCGGCGCCCACCGCAGTTTCGGCGATCTGTTCCGGCGTTGGTTCCGCGTGGATCTGCGTGTCGGCGACAAAGAGCGGCCCGTCTTCGAGGATCATCAGGGAAAGGGCGGCGACCGGATGATAGGTCTCTGCTCCAAGGATCTGGCAGACGTAGTTCAGATGCCAGAGGTACTGCCCGAAGGTGCCGCATATCATGCTGTCGGCTTCACCGCGTTGCACCATGACGGCGGCAATGGCGGTGGTGTTGGTGCGCATGATTGCCTTGGCAAGGTCCGGTGTGACCCCTTTGCGCGCCATCAGATCATGGTAGGTGCCCCAGTAGTCACGATAGCGCGGGTCGTTTTCCGGGTTCACGATGCTGAAATGCTCACCGGGGCGAATCGTCAGCCCGGCCCGTTCACAACGGGCGGCAATCACGTCAGGCCGGCCGATCAGGATCGGCGTTTCGGTGGTTTCCTCTACAATCGCCTGGCTCGCGCGCAGCACACGCTCATCCTCGCCCTCGGCAAAGACGATGCGGCGGGATGCCGTGCGCGCGGCCTCGAAAACAGGGCGCATGATCAGCGCGGACTTGAAGACGGAGCCGTCAAGATCCGCCTTGTAGGCTTCAAGATCGGCAATGGGGCGTTTGGCGACGCCGGTTTCAATGGCGGCCTTGGCGACCGAGGTGGCCACCACGCCCATCAGGCGCGGATCAAAGGGTTTCGGGATCAGGTAGTCGCGCCCGAAGGTGAGTTGTTCCCCCTGATAAGCGGCGGCGGCCTCCGCACTGGTTGTGGCGCGGGCGAGGGCGGCGATCCCCTCAACACAGGCGACCTTCATCGCCTCGTTGATCTCTGTCGCGCCGACATCCAGTGCGCCCCGGAAAATGAAGGGAAAGCAAAGGACGTTGTTCACCTGATTTGGCACATCGCTGCGGCCTGTGGCGATGATGGCATCAGGGTTGGCGGCGCGGGCGGCGTCCGGATCAATCTCTGGGTTCGGGTTGGCGAGGGCAAAGATGATCGGATTTGCCGCCATCTTCTTCACCATGTCGGGGGTCAGAACGCCGGGGCCGGACAGACCAAGGAACAGGTCCGCATCTGCGATCACATCATCCAGCGTGGCCGGAGAGGTGCCTTGTGCATAGGCCTCTTTCTGCGGGGTCATGTCCATTTCGCGGCCCTCGTAAACGAGGCCCTCGATATCACAGAGGTAGACGTTTTCGCGTTTCACGCCGAGCGTCAGCAGCATGTTCAGACAGGCGATGCCGGCCGCGCCACCGCCGGTGCTGACGATTTTGATATCTTCGAATTTCTTCCCTGCGATCTGCAACGCGTTGGTGGCCGCGGCCCCAACGACAATCGCCGTCCCGTGCTGATCATCATGGAATACGGGGATGTTCATCCGCTCATTGCAGAGCTTTTCAACAATGAAACAGTCTGGCGCCTTGATGTCTTCGAGGTTGATGGCGCCAAACGTGGGCTCCAGCGCGCAAACGATATCGGCGAGCTTTTCAGGGTCTGGTTCGTTCAATTCGATGTCAAAGCAGTCAATGTTGGCGAATTTCTTGAAGAGGACGGCCTTACCCTCCATCACTGGTTTGGAGGCGAGCGCGCCGATGTTGCCAAGACCCAGAACGGCCGAGCCGTTTGTCACCACCGCAACAAGGTTGCCACGCGCGGTGTAGTCGCGCGCCGTATCGGCGTTTTCCTTGATCTCGACACAGGCCTCGGCCACGCCGGGTGAATAGGCGCGGGCCAGATCGCGCCCTGTCGCCATGGGCTTGGTCGCACGAATCTCAAGTTTGCCGGGGCGCGGATGGCGGTGATAGTCGAGTGCGGCCTGGCGCAACCCTTCTTTGGCGTTCTCGGTCATGCGATCCTCCCTGATGGTTTAATATTAAACCATTTTCTCCCTGGCGGTAGTTTTGCCCCAGCGTAAAGCATGGTTTGGGCGATCTTGCAATTCACCGTCGTGGGCGACAGTCTCTGCCTCATGACGCATGACACTACTATTCGGGCAGAGGTTTGCCTGCCAACCGTCGACCTGCGCGCCGATCTGGGGTTTTTCGGGGGCACGTTGGGGATGCGCCTTGATATGATCTATCCTGCAGATGATCCGACGGTCGCCGTCTATTCGGGCCACGGTCTGCGCGTGCGGCTGGATCAGACAGTGGGCGGCGCGCCCGGCATCCTGCGTATTCTGACCGATGACGCAGGCTTTGCGAATGGTGAGACGCGACTGACCGCACCGGGCGGGACGGCGGTGGAGGTACACCCGCTGAACCCGCCGCTGGAACTTCCCCAGACCGAACACGCCTTTGTGGTGCGCCGTCTGGCGGATCAGGCCCCTTGGGTCATCGGACGGGCTGGCATGCACTACCGCGACCTGATCCCGAACCGCCTTGGTGGGTCCATCATCGCCAGCCATATCCGCATTCCAGACGGCGGCCCGGTTCCCGATATGGTGCATTTCCACAAGGTCGGGTTCCAGCTGATCTTTTGTTATCGCGGCTGGGTCGACGTTGTGTACGAGGATCAAGGCCCGCCGATGCGCCTGAACGCTGGCGATTGCTTTATCCAGCCGCCCGAGATCAGGCACCGCGTGCTGGAAGCCTCTGACGGGATCGAAGTGATCGAGATCGGCGTACCTGCGGAACACATCACCGAAATCGACCATGAGATGACGCTGCCAACACCCCATCGCCGGCCAGACCGCGAATGGCAGGGCCAGCGGTTCGTGTTCAATCAGGTGAAGGATGCGGTTTGGCAGGATGCAGCACTGCCTGGCTTTGTCGCCCGCGACACGACGATTGGCGAGAACACAAAGGGCGTGGCCGGCGTGCATGTGTTGCGCCGGGGGGCGGGTGAACCGGTCTGGGCGTCGCATGATGCGGATATCCATTTCACCTTCGTGATGGAAGGTGCGATGCGGCTGGAAGGTGAAGGGAAAGACCCCTTTGATCTCTCCCCCGGCGATGCCTTTGTCATCCCGCCGGGGATGAAGACCCGCTACGCCGATCCCTCTGACGATGTGGAGCTTTTGCAAGTGACGCTGCCGGGCCAATTCGCGACCGCCTAGCCCTTGCATCCCGTCCCGTGACGGCACACTCTGCCCTGATAGTCAGAACGGGAGAGCCTATGTCATTGATTGATGACGCCCGCGCTGTGCGCGAAAACGCCCACGCCCCTTATTCCGGGTTCAAGGTTGGTGCGGCGCTCACGGCCACGTCAGGTGCCACCTATGTCGGGTGCAACGTGGAAAACGTTGCTTACCCAGAGGGCACCTGCGCCGAGGCGGGGGCTATTGCTGCGATGATTGCAGGGGGAGACACCGCAATCGCAGAGATTGCCGTGATCGCCGACAGCCCCAAACCCGTCAGCCCTTGCGGCGGTTGTCGGCAAAAAATCGCGGAGTTTGCCGGGCCAGACGTGAAGGTCACGATGGCCACGACCGATGGTGTCGTGCTTGAAACCACCGTCGCCGACCTGCTGCCCGGCAGCTTTGATGCCGACTATATGAGCCGCGTCTGACCCATGGACGCCCGCAGCATCATAGCCGCAGTGCGGGACCAGAAAACGCCAGCCGCAGAGGAGCTGGCGTGGTTCGCGAAAAGTCTCGCAAACGGCTCCGTCAGTGATGCGCAGGCGGGGGCTTTTGCGATGGCCGTGGTGCTGAACGGCCTGTCGGACGATGGGCGCGTGGCGTTGACGGCGGGGATGCGGGACAGCGGTGATGTGATGGGGTGGGATTTGCCGGGCCCGGTGCTCGATAAACACTCCACCGGCGGTGTGGGCGACTGCGTGTCACTCATTCTCGCCCCGGTGTTGGCGGCTTGCGGGGCTTACGTCCCGATGATTTCTGGCCGTGGGCTGGGGCACACCGGCGGGACGCTCGACAAGCTGGAGGCGATTCCGGGTGTCAATATCAACGTTGATGAGCGTACCCTGCGCCTGATCACGCGCGAGGTTGGCTGTGCCATCGTCGGTGCGACAGGCCAGATCGCGCCGGCCGACAAGCGCCTTTACGCGGTGCGCGATGTGACATCGACGGTGGAAAGCATCGACCTGATCACCGCATCGATCCTGTCGAAGAAGCTGGCCGCCGGGCTGCAGGGTCTGATCCTCGATGTCAAATGTGGATCCGGCGCCTTCATGAAGACACCGGACGCGGCGCAGGCGCTTGCCCGTGCGTTGGTGGACACGGCGAATGGGGCGGGCTGCCGGACGATGGCGCTGATCACGGATATGAACGAACCGTTGGCGCCCGCGCTGGGCAACGCGGTAGAGGTTGCGGTCTGTATGGAAGTGCTGGGCGGCAACACGGTGGTGGCCCCGCGTCTCTATGATCTGACGGTCGCGCTTTGCACCAATCTGCTGGTGATGCAGGGCGAGGATGCGACAGAGGCCGCCGACAAGGTGACGGTCGCTATCAGCTCCGGTGCCGCGATGGAGCGTTTTGCCCAAATGATCGCAGCCCTTGGCGGCCCGCCGGATATGGCCGAAGACTGGCGGACGCATTTGCCACAAGCGCCCGTGGTGGGAGAGGTGACCGCACCGGCGGGCGGCCATGTGACGGCTATCGACGGCGAAGCGCTCGGCCTGGCCGTCGTGGGTCTTGGCGGTGGCCGCAAGGTGGAAACGGACAACGTAAACCCCGCCGTTGGGCTGACCGAGATGATAGGGCTGGGCGACAGGGTTGAACGTGGTGATCCGCTTTGCGTGCTGCATGCGGCGGATGAAGACACCGCGATCGCGGCAGCCGAGGCCGTGCGCGCCGCCATCACCATCGGCGACCCGCCCGCAGGCAACCCATTGATCATTGAAGGGGTCACCTGATGGCGCGCGCGTTTTTGATCGTCATCGATAGTGTGGGCATTGGCGGTGCGCCGGACGCGGGCGAGTTCTTCAACGGCGACCTGCCGGATACCGGGGCGAACACCGTGGCCCATATTGCCCAGACGGCGGGCCTGAGGGTGCCGACACTGGATGCATTGGGCTTGGGCGCGGCGGTGACGCTGGCCTCTGGTGAAACCGCAACGGGCCTTGATGCGACAGCGACAGGCGCATGGGGTGCGGCGACCGAGGTGTCACCCGGCAAGGATACACCGTCGGGCCACTGGGAGCTGGCCGGCGTGCCGGTCCCCTGGGATTGGCATGTGTTCCCGGATGAGATGCCCGCCTTTCCCGCTGATCTGACGGCCAGGATTTGCGCGGCTGCAGGGACGGATGGGACCCTTGCTAACTGTCACGCCTCCGGCACCGCCGTCATCGCGGAGTACGGCGTCGAACACATGCGGACCGGCTGGCCCATTTGCTACACCTCCGCCGACAGCGTCTTGCAGATCGCGGCGCATGAAGAGGCGTTCGGCCTCGACCGCCTTTTGCAGCTTTGCAAGAACGTGGCACCGACGCTGCACGCCATGAAAGTGGGGCGCGTCATTGCGCGGCCTTTCGTGGGCGAAGAAGGCAATTTCAAGCGCACCGCCAACCGCAAAGACTTTGCCATCGCGCCGCCCGCGCCCACGATTTGCGATGATGTCCAGGGGGCGGGCCGCAAGGTCTACGCCGTGGGCAAGATCGGCGACATCTTTTCGATGCGCGGGATCGACGACCTACGCAAAGGGCGGGATGACGTGCTGATGGGGCATTTGCATGATCTGGCGGAAGAGGCCGAAGATGGCAGTTTTGTCTTCGCCAATCTTGTTGAGTTTGACAGCGATTATGGGCATCGCCGTGATCCGGTGGGCTATGCGAAGCATCTGGAATGGTTTGATGTGGCACTGGCGCGCCTGCTCCCAAAACTCCGCCCAGATGATCTGTTGATCGTGACAGCCGATCATGGCAATGACCCGACATGGGCGGGCACCGATCACACCCGTGAAAGGGTGCCGGTGCTGGTGCATGGGATCGGGGCCAAGGCATTGGGGCAACTGGCTTTTGTGGATGTCGCAGCCAGCATCGCCGGGCATCTGGGCGTGCCGCATTCGGGCAAAGGAAAGGCTTTCCTATGAGTTTTCGCGACCTGCCGAAGGTGGAACTGCACACGCATCTTGAAGGTTGCGCGCCGCCCGCCTTCATCCGTGGGCTGGCGGCTGAAAAGAACCTCGACCTGTCAAAGATCTTCACGCCGGAAGGTGGCTATGCTTTCCGCGATTTTGATCACTTCCTCAGCGTCTATGAGGCTGCCTGCACCACGTTGCAAAGCCCCGAGGATTTCCTCCGCCTGACCATGGCCGTGCTGGAAGAGACAGCCGCGCATGGGGTCGTCTACATGGAGACTTTCGTCTCACCCGACTTCTGCGGTGGCGGTGATCTGCCCGCGTGGCGAGAGTATCTCGCCGCGATGGAAGAGGCTGCGGCAGAGGCGGAAACCAAGCTGGGCATAACTCTGCGCGGGATCGTCACCGGCATTCGCCACTTCGGACCAGAGGCCAGCAAACCTGCCGCGCGCTGTGCAGTGGAAACCTTTGGTGACTTCATCGTGGGCTATGGCATGGCGGGGGGCGAACTGGTGGGCCGCCCCGGCGACTATGCCTATAGCTTTGACATGGCGCGCGAGGCGGGGATGCCGCTGACCTGCCATGCAGGCGAATGGGGCGGGCCGGATATGGTGGCCGACACGCTGCGCGACCTGCGCGTCTCTCGCATCGGGCATGGGATCAGTGCCGCGAAGGACCCGGCACTTGTGGAGCAAATCGCCGAACAGGGGATCGTGCTGGAGGTCTGCCCGGGGTCGAACGTTGTGCTCAACGCGGTTGATGGCTGGGCCAGCCACCCGATCAAGGCGCTGCGCGATGCCGGGGTGAAGGTGACCGTTTCCACCGATGATCCGCCGTTCTTTCACACCACGATGAGCGCCGAATACGAGATGCTGCACAAGACGTTTGGCTGGGATGAGGCTGATTTTGCCGATCTGAACGCCACAGCCCTTGCCGCTGCCTTTTGCGACGACGCCACGCGCGCTGCCGTGGCCAAACGACTGGAGCCTGCCACATGACCGACCACGTTACTCACGTCACGCATCCGCTGGTGCAACACAAACTGACGCTGATGCGGCAGCAGGATACGTCGACAGCGAGCTTTCGGCAGCTTCTGCGCGAGATCAGCCAGCTCTTGGCCTACGAGGTTACGCGCGGTCTGCCCATGACAACGCGCCGGATCAACACACCGTTAGAGCCGATGGATGCCCCGGTGATCGACGGCAAGAAACTGGCGCTGGTGTCGATCCTTCGGGCCGGCAACGGCCTCCTCGATGGGGTGCTGGAACTGATCCCCTCCGCTCGCGTGGGTTTTGTCGGGCTCTACCGGGATGAGGAAACGCTGAAACCGGTGCAATACTACTTCAAGGTCCCGACAGAGTTGGAGGATCGCCTTGTCATCGCCGTGGACCCGATGCTGGCCACGGGCAACTCATCCGTCGCGGCGATTGATCTTCTGAAAGTGGCGGGGGCAACGAACATTCGCTTCCTGTGTCTGCTTGCAGCCCCCGAAGGCATTGCGCGGATGAAAGAGGCGCACCCCGATGTGCCGATTGTCACGGCGGCCATCGACAGCCACCTCAATGATCACGGGTACATCGTGCCAGGCCTCGGCGACGCAGGTGACCGGATGTTCGGGACGAAGTAACCTTAGCCGTTGCAGACGTTCTGCAGGCTGACCCAGTCACTGTCATTCAAGATCAGCGGAATCTCGGTTCCTTCGAGCGGGTCGGGGCCGAGATTCGGCATTGACCCTGTTTGTGCATCCAGCGCCGCAAGGTAGGGGGCCTGAGGGATCTGGCTGGCAACCATCAGATCTTGCAGGACGTCCGTAGGAACCTCTGCAGGGCTCAGCGCGCGCACCGCCTCTGCCTGCATGATCTGTGGCTGCACCTCACCCGTTGTCAGGAGCCGGAAAGTGGCGCCGAGACCGGCCCGGTCAAGCACGCCTGCAAGCGGTGTCTCTTTCTTTAATGCGGCTTGCGCGGCCAGAACGAAGCCCGCCGCGACCGCTGGATCATCCGCCGACTGCAGAACGCCTGCATCAAGGGCAAAGATCCCGCCCGGCAAAGCAACGGATGCTGCGGCGAGATTTGGCAGAACGACAATGCGTGCCGAGGTCTGTGGCCCAAACAGGCGCACCGCAAGCCGTTGCGCCGCGGCCTCTGCCCTGTCGGTCTGGCACACACCGCCGGTTTGCGTTGTCATATTGGCGAGGATCGTCTGGCCGATTGCAACCCGCTTCGGCTCCGGAACCACGGCCAGCGTTTGCCGCGTCAGCGCGCCGGGCAGCCAGAAGACGGCGAGAAGGACCGAGACAGCCAGAACACCAAGTGCGAGCCAGAGCCGCAGCTTGCCAGGGTGGGGGCGCTGTTTTTCAAGTGCTGCGCGGACCTCTTCGATGGCTTCGACCATCGTCTCGTCGGCAATCTCGATCAGCTCGCTCGCGTCTTCATCCGGAGTGTAGATCGCGGGCATTTCCTCTGGGTTCTGCCGGATCAGCGCGGGAAGCGACCAATGTGCCAACGGGCGGCCCGCCCCGTCAGCGATCACCAGTGTCGCGTCACCAAAGGAAATGGTCACGTCACGCCGCTGCGCCTCCGGCGTTGCCCGCCAGAGCGCACCGCTTTCCAGCCGCACGTATTTGTCCAGTGCCGTCATCTGCCCGACCGCCTCTTTTCGGTAGTCTACGCGCCGCGGCGTGGATTGTCATGGTGCATTCAACGGACCGACCACAACGCCAGTGGCAAGTTAGGAGCCTCCGGCGGAAGTTTGATTGGACGAAGAAAGATGTCTTTCACCTTTCGTTAACCATGATTTTCTACATTAGGGATACGGTACAGGCGGAAGCGTTGATGACCGTGACGTGGAAAGACGCGCTCGTAAGGGTCTGAACCGGCCAGCCTGTAGCGGGCAACTTGCCGGCGCGCACCTTGTCTTTCTATGTCCAATCAAACTTCCGCCGGAGGCATCGGCGGTTGCCTAAAGCGACTTCGCCAGCTTCCGAAGTTCGAACTTCTGGATCTTCCCGGTCGACGTCTTCGGCAATTCCTGAAACACCACCTTCTTGGGTGATTTGAACCCAGCCAAGCGTTCGCGCGCGAAGGCGATGATCTCTGCCTCGTCCGCGCTGGCCCCGTCTTTCAACTCGACGAATGCACAAGGCACCTCGCCCCATTTCTCATCCGGCTTGGCGACAACGGCGCAAAGGTTCACGGCGGCATGGTGCATCAAGGCGCCTTCGACCTCGACGGAAGAGATATTCTCACCACCCGAAATGATGATGTCCTTGGCCCGGTCGGAGATCTGGATCGACCCGTTCGGATGCTGGATGGCGAGGTCTTCGGAATGGAAGTAGCCACCTGCAAAACACTTCTCGGTCGCTTCGGGGTTTTTCAGATAGCCCTTCATGACCGCATTACCGCGCATGACGATCTCCCCTTGTGAGGCGCCGTCGCGCGCGACTTGCTGCATGCTGTCATCTACCACTGTGACATCTTCCATCATCGGGAAGGCCACGCCCTGACGGGCCTTGATCGCGGCCTGTTCGTCATCGGGAAGTGCCGCATAGTCATCTTCCCAGATGCATTCTGTCACGTGGCCATAGGTTTCGGTCAGCCCGTAGACCTGCTTGATGTTGAACCCGAGCTTGCCAATCGCAGCCAGTGTCGCCGGGGCAGGGGGCGCGCCAGCGGTGAAGACTTCAACGGTGTGATCGAAGGGGCGCCTGTCCGCGTCGGGGGCATTCACGATCATGTTCAGTACGATGGGCGCGCCGCCAAAATGCGTGACACCTTCATCCGCGATCGCGTCATAGATCGCTTTCGGTGTGATGTCGCGGCAGCACACCACGGTGCCGCCCAGGGCGGGCATCATCCAGGTGTGGTTCCATCCGTTGCAGTGAAAGAGCGGCACAATCTGCAGGTAGCGCATGAACAGCGGCAGTTCCCAACTGATCGGCGTGCCCATCGTCATCAGGTAAGCGCCGCGGTGGTGATAGACCACGCCCTTGGGCCGCCCAGTGGTGCCGGAGGTGTAGTTCAGCGCGAGGCTTTCCCATTCGTCCTCTGGCAGGATCCAGGCAAAGCCAGGATCGCCCGTCGCGAGGAAATCCTCGTAGTCGGTTTGCTCCCCGATCGCATGAACACCCGCTTCATCATCAGGCACCTCGATGATGATCGGTGCAGGACCTTCCATTTGGTCGATGGCGGCCATCGCCAGCGGCAGGAATTGGCTGTCGACAAAGGCCAGTTTGGCTTCGCCGTGATCGAAGATATAGGCAACGGTATCCACATCAAGCCGGGTGTTGATGGTGTTCAGAACGGCCCCGCAGGCGGGCACGGCAAAGGCGGCCTCGGATTGCGCGGGCGTATTGGGCAGGATTGTCGCCACCACATCGCCCGGTTTCACACCAGACTTGGCCAGTGCGGATGCGAGGCGGGTCACCCTGTCATGATACTCGGCGTAGGTGCGGCGGATGCTTCCGTAGACCAGCGCCTCTCTCCCGGCAAAGACGGCCTTGGCCCGTTGCAGATGCGACAGCGGTGTCAGCGGCAAATAGTTCGCCGCACGTTTGCCCAACCCGGTTTCGTCGCGCATCCAGCCCATTGCATCCTCCTCCCAAAAGACAAACGCATAAGAACGGAAAACACCGCACAGTGACAAGAGCTAATTGTCTGACATTTGGTTTGGCTTGCCTTGCAGCGCGGCTGCCCGTCATATCCCCACAAGGGTGCATTCGCAGGTGAAGGGAAAGGATATGCAGGCGCCGGTGTCATCACTTTCTGCGGCGCTCTTCATCCTGATGGGCATGGCGACGCTGGGGTTTTCGGACAATCTGCTGGCGCTGATTGTCGACGACAGCTCACTCTGGCAATTCCATCTGATGCGCAGCGCGATGGTGTTGGTGATGCTGTTTTGCGCCGCCGCCCTTGGCTACGGTCTGATCCGGCCCAAGCGCTGGGGCGCGGTGGCTGCCCGCAGCTTCATTCAAGGCATCGCGCTTCTCATTTATTTTGGCTGCGTGGCGATCATGCCGATTGGGGTAGTCGTGGCCGGGTTTTTCACGGCGCCATTGTTCGTTGCAATCATCGGCCGTGTCTTTCAGGGCAAACGGATTGGCCCGCTGCATGCGCTGGCCATCGGGCTGGGCTTTCTGGGGGCGCTTTTGGTCATCCGGCCAGATACGTCATCGCTCGATTGGGTCAGCTTCCTGCCGATCCTTGGCGGGTTTTTCTATGCGGTGGGCGCTGTGGCGACACGGGCCTGGTGCGAGGGCGAGGGGACTTTTGCCCTCAGCGCGGGGTTTTTCCTGGCACTGGGGATCTTTGGGGCTGTTGGTGCAATCCTGCTACCAGCGGACCCGGCTGCGGATTTTTCACTGCGCGGTTGGATGCCAATGGACGGGGGCGTCCTGTTCTGGCTGGCTGTGCAGTCGGTCGGGGCCGTGATCGGGATTGCCTGTATCTTTCGCGGCTACCAGTTGGGTGAGGCGAGCCAGGTTGCGGTATTCGAGTACTCACTGCTTGTCTTTGCCAGCGGCTGGGCCTGGTTTCTTTGGGGGCAGGCGATCCCGCCGCTGGGCCTGTTCGGGATGGCGCTGATCATTACCTCTGGTGCGCTGATCGCATGGCGGGGCGGGACATGATTATCTCTGCCAAGCGCCAGTTCGTCTTTGTGCATATTCCCAAGACGGGCGGGACCAGCTTGATGCAGGCTTACGAGGATCGGGCCGCGGCGGATGACATTCTGATCGGCGATACGCCCAAGGCACGGCGGCGCAAACGTAGGCTTGCATCACTGAACGCGCCCGGACGGTTGTGGAAGCATAGCGCTTTGGCAGATGTGGACGGGCTCTATCCGCCCGATGCTTTTGTGGTGACGCTCGTGCGCAATCCGTGGGACCGGATGGTGAGTTACTACCATTGGCTGCGTGTTCAGACCTTTTCGCACCCCGCTGTCAGGGCTGTGAAGTCGCTGTCTTTCGCTGATTTCCTGCGCGACCCTGGCGTGCAAAGGTCCATCCGGGAAAACCCGTATTCCAGTTATGTGG